>JBDGTP010000072.1:34641-58442 GCA_042216725.1 Haloplanus sp. | reverse complement strand
CGAAGCCGAACCGGCTGGCGTGGGCCCGCATGTAGTTCTCCGTCAACCCGTCGCCTTTCGGGTCGATCAGCACGATCGGTCCTTCGGTGTCCGCGTAGAGTGAGAGCGCGTCGTTGACCAGCGCCTTCGACTTCCCCGCGCCTGTCGTCGCCGCGCGGAGGTAATGCGTCGGGAGCAAGCGTGGCGGCACGCGCGTCGGCTCCGGTTCCGGCTCGCCGTTCTCGTCGAGCGCGTAGCCGATCGCCATTCCCTCGCGGAACTCCCGCATGTGTTCCGTCTGTGGTCGGGGTAGAGGAGAGCGACTCTCGGGCGTTGCCTGCGTTCCCCGTCCGCCCTCTGTCGTCAACTGCGTGGACGGCGGGACTACGACGAAGTTGGCGAGTTCGTCCGGATTCAGGACGAGTTCCGGGCCGGTCGTTCCGAACCGGCCCGTGGCAAGCCTCCGGTCGAAGAACCGGGATTGCGCTTTCCGGGCGTTTCGGCCCTTTGTCAGCCCCCGTCGAAGGCGCTTGGCCGACACACGGTAGTACGCTCCATTGAGGTGGTCGAAGACCGCGGCCAGGTCGTCAAGCCGCCGGTCGAGGGCCTCCTGGTCGGTGTCATTGTCCAGGAGCGCCAACGCCCGGAGATTGACTGCGAAGGTGTGCTGGGGCTGTTTCTCGTCGATCGATTCGACGCGTTCGCGACCGCCCACGTCGAGATATCGCCGCTGTCTCCCCGTCGTCGACGGGCTGTGGTGTTCCTGCTCGGTCCCACCGAGCACCTCGCCGGCGAACCAGTCGACGAACCGGTCCTCGCCCTCCCTGAGCTTCCGCTTGCGCTCCATGGCCTCGTGCGTCCAGTCCGGTTTCCGTCGAAAGAGCACCTGGAAGGCGAGCGGGTGCTCTGCCGCTGCCAGCTGGTCGATCAGTGGCGCTAACGGAGCCCGTGAGTGCTCGTTCTCATATTCGACGACGGCGGAGAACGTCGGAATCGTCGTCATCCAATCTTCCCCGCGTGTCGGATTGCCTCGCCACGTGACGCCCATCGGCTCAACCGCATCGAGCGGGGAACCCCCGTCAGAGTCCGCACCGCCGCCCGCGGTATTCGGAACGAGTCGCGTTGCGACATCGAGGGTGACGCGTTCGACGGCGAACGCCGGCGGATACAGCGTTCGAAGTCGCTCTTCCAGTGCATCGAGACGATCCTCGACACCGTAGTAGAACTCCACAGCCTCGTCGGCCCCCTCGCTGAGCGCGAGGAATTCGAAGATCGGTGGTCCGTTCGACCCCCGATCCGTGAGGCTGGCGAGCACGCCGTCGGAACCCGCGCCGAGGCCATGTAACCCACCGAGTTGCTCGACGACTGTCCCTGGAGCGAGATTACTGCGGGAGGGCGTGACCCGGACGTATTCACGCGCCGCGTCCTGCATTGTCGCCACCTCCGTCGATCACCTCGGCCTCGTAGTCGCTGGCCCGGATGCGAAGCGGGAACCACCCCTCCTGATCGATCCCGACGAGCGCTTCGGAGTAGCCGTCCTCGTCCTCACCGGCCTTGGCTGTGGTGACCCAGTCGACCTGCCGGTCGCTGAGGTCGAACCACTTCGCGATCTTCTCGCCTTCCTCGTTGACGCGGTGGAGGATGGTGATCGAGCACAGGTTCGCGATGGTCCGCGTCTCCGGCGTCAGCGCGAACTCGCCGCCGGTCTGGGTCACGAACTCCAGGCTCAGGTCGAAGTGACGGCTGTGTCGCACGGCGGTTTCGAGGAAGTCCAGCGACGACGCGTCGTTCATCAGGTAGTGGGCCTCGTCGATGACGAACACGACACGCTTCTCGGTCTGCTTGACCCGCTCGTAGACGCTGTTGAACAGCACCTGCATCATCAGGCTCGTCTCGGCGCGGCCCTGGGCACCCTCCTCCTGGTGGAGGTCCAGATAGATGACCTTCGAGTCGAGGTCGAACTCGGTCGGTTCGGCGAGGTTGGCCAGCGCACCCTCCTCCCGGAAGGACGGCCGGAGATCCTTCAGGAGCGACTCGGCATCCTCGCGGACGGCCTGCTTCTCGCCTTCCGTGGCATAGCCGAAGTCGCCGGGTTCATCCGCAAACGATTCCAGGACTGTAATTACGTCCCGAATCGTGGGTGAGTCCCGTCCGTGGGTTGCCGGATCGCGGGTGATTCCCTGACTGCGATAAGCTTCCTGCGTTGCGCGCCGGAGGGTCTGGTGTCGCTCGCCCAGCGGATGATCGGCGACGTGCTCGAAGAACGTCCCGAAGAAGGCCATCACCCACGTGATCTGCTCGCCCCACGGGTCGAGGTCGTCGACCGCATCGAGGACGTAATCCGGCGTCGGTTTGATCTCCAGTGGGTTGAGACCGCGCGTGCCGCCGACAGTGATCTGTTCGCCACCGAGGGCCTCGCTCACGCCGGCGAACCCTCGCATCGGGTCGAGCATGACGATGATCGTATCCTGGTCGTACATCGCCCGCCGGACGAGCCGGAGCTTCGTGGCGAAGGATTTACCCGCGCCGAGGCGGCCGATAACCATGGCACAGTAGCCGGTCTCGCGCTCGAAGCGATCGAGGATCAGCGGACTCTCGTTCAGCGCGTAGGTTCCATACTCGATGCCGGGTTCGGCGAACGCACCGGAAACGAAGGGGAACATCGCGCCGACAGCACCACCGAGCATCGGCGTCTTCGCATCCAGCGTCTCGGCGAGCCGATCCGTCGCGGTTGGACTACAGGAGATGAGGGCATCGAGCTGTGACCACCGCGGCGCAACGGGTGTCAGATTAGCCGGCGCACGGCGTGCCGTCGCCATCACGTCGCTGGCGTCTATGTCGTCACGACCGTCGCCGCGAACCGCGAGATACGCCGAGACGTCGAACGCCTCCATCGGCGTGTTCCGGAGGACATCGTACATCTCTTCGTGGTCCGAGAGGTCCTTCTCGACGCCACGAGCGCTCGCGCGGTGCTTCTCAGTGAGGTACTCGTAGTCGGCCTGCAGGTCCTCAATTCGGTTCTCCAGCGTGTCCAGCGTCGCCCGCGTGTCGCGCGGATCGATGTGGATGGCGATGTCCGTGTTTCGGGTTTCGGCAGCGGCGTACAGCTTCTCCAGAAAGCCGTCCATCGGAGCGTCGGGATACTCCCCGGCCCAGAGCGTCCTCGTCCATCGATCGCCAGTCCGCACGGCGGCTGGCTCCTCAGTGATGTTCGACGGTGCAACGAGCGTCTGGTGGATCTCGGGGATCGTCCCCGGCTCGTCGTCGGATGCCTCGTGCTCGACAGTGACCTCGAACGACCGAGTCTTGCGATCGTCGATCTCCTCTTCTACGCTCTCCGTCCCGTCATCGGACTGTGTACTATTCGACGAACCGAGGGGAAGCTTCTCGCGGATCATGAATCGGTTCTGGTGATGAGTGGCGTCGTTCGGATACGATGCGAGAGGTCGCCGTAATCGAGGTGCTGACCGGCCCAGAACTCGCCGATGACCTTGGCCAGTTCCTCGGCATCGAGGCGGCTGGCTTCGATATCCTTGATGCCACGGAGGCCGCGTTCGACCTGCCTGATGCGTTCATCGAGTTCGTCCGCCATCGCGGCTCGCTCTTCGGAGACGGGCGGCGACGTGGCCGCGCGGATGACGACGCCAAGGAGAGGCAGGTCAGCGAGCTTCGCCGCCAGTCCGTCCCGCTCGAAGCGGACTTCCTGGGGCGTCACGGGAACCAGCACGTAGTGATCGCGGATGGTCATCTGACGCTGGGCCAGTTCCCGCTCGTACCATTCGACGTAGTGCTCGATCAGCGACTCCAGCTTCTCGTTGGCCTTGACGTCGGAATCGTGGAGTCGGTCCTCGTACTGCTGGAGATACTCGTCAGCCGGGAAGGCCTGCGTCGTCGAGTAGATTTGAATCGGGAAGTCAACAGTCGTGTTGACGAAGTCCTGGAACGCCTCGGTCTTCGTCCGCCACTCCTCGTCGGTCGCCAGCGCCATCGTCGGCGGGTCGACGTGAACGGCGCCGACCAGCGCGCCGTCGGTTCGGACGATCGCGTCCCGGCTCGGGAGGATCCGCTCGACCTGCGTGTATTCCTTGGCCTGCTTATGGGCGATCTCCGTCTCGCTAGTGTGGAACCCGACGAACTGCTCCAGCCAATCGATGCTGGTCGTGTACGCCGGCGTCAGGTAGACAAACAGCGCGCCAACGCCGATGGCGAGCACAGCGACTGGGATGGTGAGCGTGGTCACTGGAACGCCGACAATCCGTAGCGATTTCGGCAACACGACCTGTGTGACCAGGATCACGATCACGCCGGGCATCCCTGCGACCAGCAGATCCGTCAGCGAGTACTGACCGAGCAGCTGCGTGTCGGTGCCCAGCGACTTCGGAATCCGTTTCGAGGGATCGGTTGAGCTACTCATGAGTAATCACTGGAGGTACCGTGGTTCGTCGTCTACGTAGGTCGAGTCTCGATCCCGCGAGCGTCGTCGCGGATCCCGGAGTTCGTCGCGCTCTGCGTCTCGGTTCCTACTCGCGTCGTTGCTGGAACTGCCGTCGCCCGTGGTGGTGTCGTAGTCTGTGCTTCCGGCGGTGCCGTCATCGTCGGGCGAGTCCGGGCCACCGTCAGGCCGTCTGCCGGAGCCGCCGTTGTTGCCTCCATCACCACCACCGCGACTACCCGCACCACTGTTGCCACCACCGGCACTGCCGCCACCGCCACTACCCCCGTCACCACCACCATCTCGGTTACTGAACGTTCCTCGGAGTCGACTCCCGCCGCGATTCACACGCTTTCCGACTGCATGGGCTCGGGAGTCTCCGGAGTCGAGCATCGTCTGTCCGCTCTCCCGGATGGCAGGCTTGTCGCGGACGCCCCGGATGAAATTGCGACCGCCGCGGCCCGCCTGCCGCGCACGCTCGCGGCCGCGACTGATCCGACTCCGTGCTCGCTGTGCGGAGACGTGGCGGGAGGCCCTGTCGGCGACGAAGAGGATGAGCCCTGCCTGCCAGAACAGCACGAACGGCGAGGCGACCGCTGCGAAGGGAATCACGAGAGCGGTCAGCCACGCACCGATACCTGTCGCGGAGAAGTCGGCGCTCTGTCCGAGCAGGTCACCGACGCGGAACAGCAGCGCCACCGGAATCGTCATGAAGAGAAAGGGGACGTAGAAGCCAGCGAGCTTCCGCATGAACTTCGAGGCCAGACCGAACGGGCCCACGCCAGGGATCCAGAAGACGATGAGTATCGGCATCAGCAGTACGAACAGGTAGAGCACGAGCTGCCGTACGAGGTAGATCAGCCCGATCAGGACGAACAGGATGAAGTCCGTCGAGAGGGTGAACACCAGCCCCAGCACGCCCATCCCGGTGAACGACAGCGTCTGGAACAGCGAGATGTCGGACACCGACGGGATGAGGAACGCCGCCAGCGAGTCGATGAATCGAAGCGAGAGGGCGGCGATCCACCACCACGAGAGGATCCCAAGCAGCCCGGAGAAGGCGCGCTTCTTGAGCTTCGTCCGGTGGTAGGTGCTGAACAGGTGGCTCGTCGACTCGAAGAAGATGACCAGCCCAATCGACAGGCCGAACAGCGACAGCGAGAGCGGGACGATCGTCTCCCAGTAGTAGCTGTAGATGTTGGGCCACGGGCCGTTGGTCGGCGCGCTGAAGACCGAATCCGGATGGGGCGTTCCGACGACCAGATCAAGGAGCGCGTCGCCGTGGTCCTCGATGACGGACCGGATCGGGCTGAACAGAATCCGGAGCAACTCGGTGATCGCGCCGATAATGATGTCTCCGAGACCGTCGAGGAGGCCACCGCCGCCGTCGTCGCCACCGTCCTGTGCGACCGCAGGCTGAACAGCGGCGACGAGCAATCCGGAGGTCACCGCCGTATACCGAACCATTCTGCGGCCCGACGCTCGGACGGCGAGTGGACGGTCGATGGATACCCGCATCCGAATTACAACCCCCGCCACGGTGGCCAGATGCCCGATTGCGTGACCCGGTCGACGACGTAGACGGCCAGCAGGAACAGTCCGACCGGGACGAAAAACCGGGAGAGCGCCACGACCAACTCCAGCGTCGTGCCGCCGACGTGGATCTTCGCACTATCCCCGACGTATCCGGGCGTGTTCCGCCACCACCGCCCGGGCTCGTATCGAGCCGTGACCACAGCGTTCGACTGGGTGATGGTCACCGTCGCTGTCCCGTTTCCGGTCGTGTTTAGCCGCTGGCCGTCGACAACGAGGTAGCCCTCGCGTCCGGCTGTGTTGATCGGCTCGCCGGTCGCAGCGTCTTCGAGGCGGACCTGGACTGTCGTCGCGTTCTCGGTCGAATTCACCGGCGAGAGCGTGAGATTGCTCCGGTGGATTTCGATCCGCGCGAAGTCACTCTCGTCGGCCTCGACTGTCACGCCACGGACCAGGCCCCAGGCCTGGAGGCCCGAGAACTCCTCGTCGGTCGCGGTGCGGGTAGCGATCCCGTAGCTGGCGGTATATGGTTCGGTCGCAACGTCCAGGTTAACCTTCTCGGGGAGCGACGGGGGCTGCGTCGTCTCGCCGTACGCGCCGAGGATTTCGACGTGGCGATCCCTCGCTGACGGCCCGGTTTCCATCGGGAACGCGTTCACTTGGAGTGGATGGAGCGGTGAGTGTGTCCGGGTCGAGCCGTCCTCGGTGCTCCGGACGAGCGTATCCCAGTCCGAATCGCGCGCGGAGTAGAACCGCCAGACACCACGGACGTCGCCGTCCGGCACCGAGTGGCCGAGCCACGGTTCGCTCTTGTAGACGACGAGTCCCAGATCGCCGTTCGGGTACCGCGCGACGAAGCCGGAAACCGCGAGGTCGTACTCCTCGACGTTGATCGAATCGCTGACGCGCACCGTCTCGTTCGGATACGAGTACTCGTCGTCCCACTCGGTCCAGCAGGTGGTGCTGTTACCCTCAGTCCGGCAGTGACGTTCCTTGGTCCGGACGTGCTTCTCCAGCGTCACCGTGATCTCGGCTTCGAGCGTCAGCGTGTGTCGCTCACCACGGTACTCGTCGATGTCCGAGTACGCGAGATCGACCGTGTGGGAACCGCCGCCGGTCGTCTCGACCTCCTCGTCGACGAGCAGCCGAGTAGTGTTGATCCGGTGGCTCTGCAGGCTCCAGTAGACGCGGCGGTCGCCGGTCGTGTCGTCTGCGGGCACGTCGACGCGGTAGTCGACGGTCCCAAGC
Organism: Haloplanus sp.; assembly: GCA_042216725.1. Lineage (GTDB taxonomy): Archaea > Halobacteriota > Halobacteria > Halobacteriales > Haloferacaceae > Haloplanus. The sequence continues at coordinate 51,250 of JBDGTP010000072.1, read as the reverse complement.
ACGTTGCCGTCCGGTGCGACGTACAGCGGCGTCCGCGACTCCGAGAGCCGAGCACGCGTCGAGGGCTGGACGGCGAACAGTTCCGTGTACGCGTCCTTCACGAATCGATCGTTCTCCGTGTCGGCGTCGGGCGGATGGATCGAGACGTCCTCGTTCGTTTCCGGAAACTCCGCCAGATCGCCACGGTTCCACCGCTCGACGGCTCGTGGGGGCGAGTTCAGCGGAATGTCCGTGCCGTTCGCGAGCTGCCGGAGTGCGGCGAGTTCCCCGTCACCGGACTGGGTACTCACGTTCCCGTCCTCGTCGCCCGACCAGAGGACGACGAACGTCCGCTCGTCGACGCCGTGGTCCGTCTCGTTCTCCGGGTGCGCGAGCGCGGGAGCGACGGCTGTTGTCCCGACGAGCACGACTGCGACCACGACGACAGCGGTAGCTTGCCGGTCAGAATCCACAGCTGGACCCTCCGGCGACGACGTTGTTCAGGAGGAACGCGACGATCTGGGTGCCCAGCGGCGCGACGATGACGCCCCAGAGCAGACCCTGGTTGCGGATGCTCTTCATCTCCTTCTTCCAGTCCGACCGGCGGACGAACGGGAGCGCGACGGTCGCACCGAGCGCGAGCACGCCGCCGACCAGCGGCCCACCGAACTGGATCAGCGTGAAGATGTTCTGGATGGTCTGGGCCATGTCCGTGCCACAGAACGCCGAGCCGGCTGACTGTGCGGCGGCCGGTCCGACGAACAGGACGAGTGCGACGAACGCGAGGGATGCCCCACGGATCGGGAGTGCGCGAACGAGTCGGTCGCTGATCGAGGACGATGCGTCTGTCGAGGAATGAGTGTCTTCCGTCATCGGTTGCTGGTCGAGTTCGCGTTCAGTTCGCCGGTGTACCGGGCGCTGTACTCGGTGCGTTCAGGCAGATGGCTCTCGTCGTGAGCGTCGGCTAGCTCGACGTCTGTCCTCTGGATCTGCTCCGAGAACCGCGACGGACGGCGCTCGAAGCTGGCGTCCTCGGGACCGATCGGCTCCGGTTCCGCGTCACAGGGGCAAGCCTGAAGCTCTCCGGCGACGAGGGTACTGATAGGCACCAACGTGACAGGCTCACCGCAATTCGGACAGTGGCCCGTCACGGGCGACACCTCCGACTACCGTGTGCCGATTCTACCCCCAAGGCCTCCCTTTTATAGTGGGATTGTGTAAGAAAAGTTACAAGCCTAGGCCGGGATTTGAACCCGGGGTCTCGTCCTTACCAAGGACGCGCTTTACCGCTAAGCTACCCAGGCGCGCGTACATCGCTTGGCCGGAGCCATCTTTAGGCGTTTCGATTATGGGTCGGCGGCGGGGGGTGCGGCGTCGCCACCGGCGAGTGCGAGGATGCGGTCAGCAGTCGTCTCGGGGAGGGCAGCCTCGGGCGGGGGGAGGTCACCATCGAACCCGCTCGCGAGGCCGGCGGCGTAGTCGAGGAGTTCGTCACCGGGAGCGACGCCGGCGGCAGTCGTGCCCGCAGCGACGGCGAGGGCGAACACGTCGGCTTCGAGGTTGCGGTCGAGGGCCGGAGCGTCGGCTTCCGGCCCGTGGCGACGGGTCTGATCGCGACCGAAGGCCCGAACCACCTCGACGGCGCGCTCGGCAGTCTCGGTTCGCGCGAGCAGGTAGAAGCCCCGCGAGACGAGTACGTCGGCGGCGAGGATGTCGAGGTCGGCCCGGCTGGCGGCCTCGCTCTCGCCGCCGCCCTCGACCCAGGGTTCGGTGTGGGCGAGCGACCGAGTCAGTCGGAGGCCCTCGTAGATGAGTTGGACGCCAGCACCGCGTTCGGCGATGTGGTCGGAATCCACCGGCGCGTCGAGCGCACTCGCGCTCACCAGCGTCAGAACACTGGGCGTCATCGAGGCGTCGTCGAGGCGAGCCCGAAGCACCTCGCCGAGCCGTTCGGGCTCGATATCGGCGAGCGCATCACGGGCGGCACGCCGGGCCCGCACGGCGTTGTCCATCGTTGAGTGATAGCGGTGGGAGAGCCAAAGACCTTTGGAAACGACCGCCGTCAGCCGGTGCGGCGAGGGGGCGTGGTGGGGGAGCGCGCGGGTACCGCGGCGACCTATCGGTGAAGCGGATCGGGCGAAGGGGGGAAGACGCGCTTGTGCGCGCTCAGCTCGTACAGGTCGACCACCCGGTCGACCTGTTCGGCGGTCACGTCGAGGTGGCGAACCGTGGCCGACCGCGAGAGCGGGCCGTCGACGTGGAGCGCGAGGATGGCGTCGAGCGTGTCGTAACCCAACCCCATCTCGGATTCGTCGGTCTGCCCCGTCCACATCTCCGCCGAGGGCGTCTTGGTCACGAGGTCGTCGTCGACACCGACGTGGGCAGCCAGTTGGCGCACCTGCTGTTTGTAGAGGTTGCCGATGGGGTGGCAGTCGACCGCGCCGTCGCCGTACTTCGTGAAGTAGCCGGTGAGCGCCTCGCTCCGGTTGCCCGTCCCAAGGACGATCCGGTTCTCCGCGTTGGCAACGAAGTAGTTGAGGACGGCCCGAATCCGCACCCGAACGTTGCCGGCGGCCGTTCGGAGGGAATCGGTTTCCACCCGCGTGGCCGTCGCCTCACCCGGGAACGCTTCGACGAAGGCGTCGTAGATGGGGCCGATATCGACCACGTCGTACTCGATTCCGAGATCGCGAGCGACGCGTTCGGCGTCGCTCATGTTGTCTGCCGCGTTCACTTCGCTCGGCATCACGAGGCCGTGAACGCCGTCGGCGCCAAGCGCCTCGACCGCGAGATACGCCGTCAGCGTGCTGTCGATCCCGCCGGAGAGGCCGAGCACCGCCCCGTCGGCACCGGCGCTGTCGACGAAGTCGTCGACGAACGCCACGATGTGTTCCCGGGTCGCTTCCAGTTCCGCCTCCGAGAAACGGATATCGAGCGGGGCAGACTCTTCCAGAATAACGGATTCGTCGCTCATCGAGCAGTAATACGGCCGCCGCGTTGAAATATTCTCCCGTCGTGGTGATCGAGTGGACGGTCGTTCGCGCCGCCGGGGGGAAAGCGACCGGTTCGGCAGTTGCGCCTACTCCACGTCGAGTTCGGTGTCGTCGACGGTGTCGGTCGTGCCGCTGGCGGCGTCCCGGCGCTCACCGGTCGCGGTATCGCCAGCGCCCCCCTGGGCCGCGACACGCTCGCGGATGCGAATCACCCGCCCGTAGGGGAAGAAATCCCGACCGTCCGCGTGGGTGATCCAGACACCCGAGTCGTAGAAGTCGATGCCGTCGGCGTGGAGGGGGCCATCGCCGAAGTCGGCGCTCGCCTCGTCGGTGAGATACACCTCGTAGGACTGTTGGGCTGGCATGTCAGGCCGTAACTACCACGCCGGACGGCATAAGCGTTCGTTCCGCGAAACGCTACGTTCAAGTGGGGCGCCGAAAAAATCGAGGGTAGGAGCGCCGTTGGTCCAGTGGTAGGACAGTGGCTTCCCAAGCCACTAGCCCGGGTTCAATTCCCGGACGGCGCACTCCAATGGTCGTTGACCGTCCAACATCCCGGACGGTTTTTGTTGGCACGACCGAGCCACTGGCGTGTTCGCCGTTGCCCTCCCGTCGGCCGCGCCGTCGCTCGGGCCGTCCGTCGTCGCCCACTCGAACGCGGCGGAGCGGACGCCGAGTGAGTGGCGCCGCTCAGGGCTGGTGGTCGTCGACGACGGCTCGCAGTCGCTCGGTCGCGGCGTCGTCGTAGCGGAGCACGCGCCGCCACCACGATCCCTTCCCCGAATCGCTCGAAAGCTCGGTAACGAGGGGGCCGGCAGTCGCTCCCGCTTCCGGCGCGCTCAGAGGCACCGCGCGGTCGAACAGACGGGAGTCGTCGTCCCCGGCCACCAACACTTTCGCGTCGAACCGCTCGCGCTTGACGTGGGCGTTGCTGGCGAACCGCGCCCGTCCCGTCGGGTCGAGCGACCGATAGGTCTCGCCCGCCACCGCCCGCGCGACGCGGAACTCGCCGATGAGGTAGGCGCCCCACTCGGGCGGGAAGCGGGTGACCGTCGCGGGGTCGCCCCGTAGCGAGAGCGTCGCGTAGAAAAACAGGGAGTCTCCGGGGTCGAGCGTCGAGGGCGGCCCGGCTTTCACCCCGTGTTCGTCGCCGTAGGTGGCGGTCGTCGATCCGTGAACGCCCGCGAACGCGGGGTCGAGGTGGACGCGCCGGTCGGTCACGTCGCCCACGTCCAGGGGAAGCCGAAAGGAGAGGTCGCCGTAGGTGGGCACCGGATCGGCGGTCGGTTCGCGCTCCGGGATGGGGACGTACGCGAACCGCCCGTCGGGGGTGACGGGGCCGCGAAAGCCCGGGAGCGTGGTGTTGGCGCCGACGCCCGCGAGGCTTCGGGCCACGTCAGGCGGGGACGAACCGAACCACGCGGTCGTCGGGAGCGACGGGTGATCCTCGACCGTCGCGGTTGCTCGTCGTCGCGTGGAGGTGGCCGTCCGGGCCGGTGAACACCGTCCGAATCCGGCCGAACTCCCCCTCGAAGAGGCGCTCCTCCTCGGCGACCCGGGGGCCGTCCGTGCCAGCCCGAAGACGGACGCGGTGGAGGTGTTCGGCCTTGAGCGTCCCGAAGAAGAAGTCGCCGCGCCAGGCGTCGATTGGGCCGTCGTACACCGTCGCGCTCGCGGGGGCGATGGTCGGCGTGTAACTGGTGACCGGATCGGTGAAACGGTCGCCGTCGCTCGGCCCCGTGACCTCCGGCCAGCCGTAGTCGTTTCCCGCCCGCAGGACGTTGATTTCGTCGCCGACCGACGGCCCGTGTTCGGTGTTGTAGAGCGCCCCGTCACGGACGGTGAGCCCCTGCGGGTTGCGGTGGCCGTAACTGAACACGGGGGAGTCGAAGGGGTTGTCGGGATGGGGGTCGCCGTCGAGAGTCACCCGGAGCACCGACCCCGCGAGCACGTCGGGATTCCGGGCGTGGTTCCCGTCCGCCGCGTCGCCACAGGTCACGTAGAGAGCGTCGTCGTGAACGAACACGCGGCCGCCGTCGTGGATGCGGGCGCCGGGAATGCCCTCGAGGAGCGGTTCGGACGCCCAGTCGGCCCTCAGGTCGTGACGGACGAGACGGTTCGCCGTCCCGCCCCCTTCCGTCTCGTACGTCTGGTGTGTGTAGGCGTAGGGCGCATCGGGGTGGAACGCGAGGCCCAGCAGGCCGCCCTCGCCGACGGGCTTGAGGCCGGGAATCCCCTCGACGACGGGAGCTATCTCACCGTCGACGAGGCGGACGATCCGGCCGGGACGTTCGGTGAGATAGAGCGTCCCGTCGCGGTATGCGGCGCCCCACGGAACCTCCAGATCGGTGGCGAGCGTCTCGACGGTGACGCCGTCGCCCTCGCTCCCGTCGTCCGTCTCGTCGGACGCGGAGGGCGTAACACCCGTTCGGGGGCGGCCGACACACCCGGAGACGGCCGCGGCCGAACCCAGCGACAGCAGGTAGCGTCGTCGATCCATGGCCGAGCGTACGGTCGCGAGCGCCAAAAGGCTGTAGCGGCACGTCGAAGGCGTCGAGGACGGTCGACCGAGCGCGACTACTTGGGTGGGGTGCGGTTCCGCTGGAACTCGTCGAAGGTGTCGAGGTCGTCGGGGAGGTCGTACTCGATGCGGCGCTCCTCCTGTCGGTTCTCGCCACCGGCTTCCAGGGGTTCGGCCACCTTCTCCCATCCGGGTTTGACGCGAACGCTCTTGGCGGGCATTCCGACGGCGATGTGGTGGGCGGGCACGTCGCCTTGAACGACGGCGCGGGCACCGACGATGGCGTTCTCGCCGACACGCGATCCAGCGCTGACCATGGAGTCGTAGGTGACGCGGGCGTCGTCCTCGATGACGGTGTGATAGTTGCGAACCTCGGTCTGATCGACGAGGTCGTGATCGTGGCTGTAGATGTGGACGCCGTCGGAGATGGAGACGCGGTCGCCGATGGTCAGTTCGCCACGGTCGTCGAGGTGGACGTCGTCGTGGACGACCACGTTGTCGCCGACGGAGATGTTGTGGCCGTAGGTGAAGCTGATCCCTTTGAAAAAGCGGCAGTCGTCGCCACACTCCGCGAAGAGGTGGCTGGCGAGCATCCGCCGGAAGCGGAGCGCGAACTCGACGTTGTCGGCCATCGGTGTGGCGTCGAACTGCCGCCAGAGCCACTGGAGATATTTGGACTCGCGGAACTGCTCTTCCTCTTTCTCGGCGTAGTATTCGCTTTCGAGCGTGGCGTTACAGGGGTCGTACCCCTGAAGACGGACGCGCTCGGCGGGCGACACCGATCCGCCGCCCTGCCACCGCTCGTACGCCTCGCGATCCCCGAACAGGTCGATCAGCACGTCCTGTACGACTGCACACGTATCCTCGTCGGAGGCGAGTCGTTCGTCGACGTGGTCGATGAACTCCTCGACACCCGCATCGGCCTCGGCGGGTAGCGAGACGTGTCGCTTCGTCATGCAGGCGTGGTAAGCAACGGGTACCCAAAGGGGTTCGGGTGTGCGCGGCGCGCGCGAAGGCCTACGCGAGGAAGACGTGTCGCGGCCGGTCGGCGAGCACGTCACGCCCCCAGGAGACGGTGTCGGCGAACTCGTCCGACCGGAAAAAGCCCATCGCGTCATCCTTCGAGCGCCACTGGCTGGCGATGAACATGTCGTTCTCGTCTTCGAGGTTGACCATCAGATCCGTCTCGCCGTGACCTTCCATGTCGGCCAGGAGGCCCTCGACCGTCTCGAATTTCTCGACGAACTCCTCGCGGTGTTCGGGCTTGACCGTGTAGAACATCCCCATGGTTCCGAAGCCGGACTCCTCGCCCGCCCGACTGACGATATCGGGGAGTTCGGACAGGAAGCCCGCGGCGGTATCGGCGGCGCTCGCGGTGTCCCAGATGCTCACGACCGCCCGCCGGTCGCGGCCGAGGGCGTCGTAGACGGCGGTTTTCACGTGCGTGTCGTAGTGGTCGAAGTTCGAGCGAAGGCCGTCGACCTCCTCGAACAGTTCGTCGGCGTCGGCCTCGGAGTAGAGCACCGTCGCGTACACGTCCTCGCTGTGGGGCTTGCCGGCGTACACGTCCAGATCCGCGAGTTCGCCGCGGATGTCGTCACCGCCATCCTCGTCCGTGTCGTCGTGGTGCGTCTCGCCGTCGCCCTCGTGAGCGTGGGCGCCATCGTCGTGGTGCGTCTCGCCGTCACCCTCGTGAGCGTGAGCGTGGGCGTTGGTTTCGCCGTCCGCCGCGGGCACCGTCTCGCCCGCGAGGAACGCGGGGAGGTCTTCGGGCGGGAAGCGCCGGCCGACGTAGAAGGGGCCGAACTCGCTGTAACGGGCGCTGGCCTCGTCGTAGCGCATCTCGTAGACGATATCCTTGAGGTCGGTGGGATCGTCGGAGAAGAGCGTCACGCCCCACTCCCAGTCGTCGAGGCCGACCGACGAGGCGACGATCTGTTTCACCCGACCGCCGAACTCGCGGCCGTGCTCGCCGTGTTCTTTCATCATCTCCCGGCGGCGCTCGAAGGGCAGGTCGTACCAGTTGTCCTGTTCGCCGCGCTTCCGGCTCATCGGGTAGAAGCTGAGGTACTGATCCTCGGGGATGTCGGGTTCGAGTTTGCCTTCGATGTAACGCTTGAGACCCGCGTCGACTTCCTCCTCGTCGTCGGCGAAGTAGGCGTCGGAGACGTAGCCGCTCACTTCGGTGACGGAGACGTAGGAGGTGGACTGCTCGGTGAAGGCGCCGAGGGCGGTACGGTCGAACTGGCGCTCGGCGGTCGAGAGCGCGTCGAGCGTCGGACGCAGGTGGACGATCAGCAGGTCGGCCTTGTGACCGACCATCGAGAAGACGGCCGAGGCGCCGTCGTCGGCGTCGGCGACCGCCTCGTGACGCTGGAGGTAGTCGATACCCTCCTCGATGGCCCCGTCGCGCTCCCGTTCGGGGGCGTCACGCCACGCCGTCCAGTCGATGCGACGGAAGTCGTGCAGTGCATACCAGCCTTCGTCCGTCTGGGGTGGCTCGCGCATAGACACCCGTTGGAACTGGGGGGGTATGGGAGTTGCGTGTCGACGCCGTCGGACGACCACTGCGCCGACAAGTTGTGTGACCTCACGAGCAACGTGCCGAGCGATGCCCCACGCGAGTGTCGCCCCGGCGGTTCCTGGCGCCGCGTCGACCGTCGATGGCGTCGTCGGCCGCGCGGCGTTCCTGCTCGCGTTCGCCGCGCTCGTCCTGGCGCTGCTCGCGTTCCAGTTCGCCACAGTCCGGGCGCTGTACGGCGGCGACGAGTCGACCGAGCAGCGCGTCACCTGCCCGTCGTGTGGCGCTCGCACCGCGGTCGGTTCGGTGACGTGCGACTACTGTGGCGAACGGGTCGACGGAACCGAGGAGTGAGCGGGGGCGAAGCACCCCCGAGAACGACTGGTCAGGAGAGCAGCTGCGGCCCGAAGATCATCAGCAGGAGCGACGCGAGCATTGTCAGGCCGACGCCGATCGTGATGGTTTTGACCACACGTGCGGGCTCACCGACCGGGAGTCGCGACACCACCGCCTCCGCGCACATCCGCAGGATGCGCCCGCCGTCGAGCGGGTAGCCGGGGATACAGTTGAACAGGCCGAGCTGGAGGTTGACCCACGCGGCCCAAAAGAGCGTGTTCGCGAGGATGAAGACACCGTCCCCGAGCGGTTCGAGCGGCCCCTGAATCACGTAGAAGTTGGTCACCGAGGGCGTGAACCCGGGGAAGTTGGGGATGCCGAGGACGAACGAGGCCAGCGGCAACACCAGCGCCACGTAGACGAGGGCGAACGGCGAGTCGGTCAATCCGGGGAACATCGACGCGCCGGCGCCACCGTCGCCGCCGAGCAGTTCGAGATAGGTGCCGGCGGGATACGTCCGGACGCCGAAGTCGGTGACGAGGAGGCCGCTCGTCCCGGGGAAGATGTCGACGCCGAGGAAGCCGCGACCGTCTCGGGGATTCTCGCCAAGCCGAACGTCGTAGGTCTGGAACTCGCCGTCGACGTAGGCCCGAACCGGGACGCGGTCGGTCGGATCGTACTGGTCGAGGACGCGCGCCAAGTCGGTCGACGAGGTGATCCGCTTTCCGTCGATGGCGGTGACGATCAGGCTCCCGTTCGTCGGCGCGCTGGCGTTGGCCAATGGACCGTCGGGCGCGACGCGGGTGACGTACGCCCCGACGGGGATCACGCGCTCGCCGGCGGAGGTTTCGATCCGGGCGAACGTGCGGTTGGTCGTCGCCGCCCGGAACTCCCCGCGGGTGGCGACCGGCGTCCCGTTGACCGCCGTCACCCGGATCGGATCGCTCCCGCTCTCGACGGTCAGGTTCGCGGGGTTGCCCCCGACGGTTCCGACGATCATCAGCGACCGCTCGACACGAACCGTCCGCTCCCCGTCGACTTCGACGGCGACGGTTCGGTTCTCGGCCGCGAGAAGCGCGTCGTCGAGGCCGCGTTCCGTCTCGACTGCGGTGCCGGCTACAGCCGTGATCCGGTCGCCGTGGGCGATGCCGGCGGTTGCGGCCGGCGACCCCTCGTACGCGCCATCGACGGCGACGCCGGGAGCGACGCCGACGGCGCCGACGACGGGGCCAAAGAGGAGGGCAAACGCCACCGCCGTCAGGACGAAGTTGTTGGTCACGCCCGCGGCGAACATCCGGGTGCGGGCGCCGCGATCAGCCGTCGACTGGCTCTCCTCGTCGGGTTCGACGAACGCCCCGACGGGGAGAACTGCCAGGAAGACGACGCCCATCGACTCGATGTCGATATCTTCGACCCGACAGAGGAGGCCGTGACCCCCCTCGTGGACGACGAGGCCGAGCAGGAGGCCGAAGACGATTTCGGGCGCGACTGCAAGGGGGAGGAAGTCGTTGACGCCGGGGACGACGAGGAAGTTCTGTGGCTGGTTGACCGCCGACGGCGCCGGCGGGTTCCGGAGGATGGCCACCGCCTGCACGAGCAACAGGAGGAACATCCCGGCCATGATGACCAGTGCGACGCCGACGCCGACGTTACTGTAGGCCCGCCAGAAGCGTTTGGGGCGCGCGAGGCGAGTGAGGAGGGCGCGTCCACGACGCGTGTGGAGCGTCGCAATCGGTCCCTGAAGCCGCACGGCGTCGGGGAGATACCCCCGGATCTGGAGGGCCTTCGCGGCCAGGGAGTACACGAGGACGCCAACGAGCACCCACAGCAGCGTGTTCATCGATCCGAGCGACGGCCGCGACGGCAAAAGGCGTTCGGATAGCACACCGAACCCGCGCGGCTTTTTCCCACTGGGCGCCAAGACTGAGGCATGACACGGTTCGACGCCGCCGCCGCCGCCGAGCGCCGCAAACTGTTCGCGGAGGCGGTGATCGCCCACCGAAACCGCGGGAGCGCGTTTCTCACAATCGAAGTCGACCCCGTCGACGCCCCGGATGTCGACGAGACGGACGAGGACGACGCGGACACGCCCGTCCCCTGGATACAGTTCGCCGAGCAGACGTTCAACCTCGACTGCACCGACGCGGAACTCGACCGCCTGAAAGACCTGCTCGCGGAGTTCCCGGAGTGTCGCATCGATCAGATCGAGCGCCCGGAGGAGGCCGAGGGCGCGAACGTCCGCATCACGGCCCGCTCCGACGCCAACCGCCTCGGCCAGTTCGCCGACCGCGCCCTGCAGGTCACCTACGACCTCGACGACGACTACCGGGCGTGGGTGACACGAGTGTGAGGGCTGCGAGCGGCGGGAACCGGCGAGGGAAACATCCTTAGTGGTAGCGTTCCGGGAGTCAGTATGTATCGATCCGTGCGACCGACGAACGGGGATCGGAGGTGGGCCCGTGAGTGATGGCCTCCTCTCGCGGCCCCTCGTCCCCGTCGCGAACGAGGCTGACGCCGTCGAGACCGGCCGGGCGGCCTTTCCCCGGATCGCGGCCGTGGGCGGGCGACCGCGACTCGTCCACGTGATCGAGAAAGCGGGCGGCGCGCCAGACAAAGCCTCGGTCGAACAGCGCGAGGCGGCCGCCGAGGAGGCCTTCGCGGCCGCCCGGGAGTGTGCCGCCGACTTCGATCTGGAGATCGAAACCGAGATCCGCTACGGCACCGACGTGGCCGCGGCGATCATCGAGGCGGCCGAGGAGGCCGACGCCAGCGCCATCGTGTTCCACCCCCGCGGCGGGCCGTGGTGGCTCGACCTCCTGACCGGCGACGTGCGCGACCGACTCGTCACCGCGAGCGACCGGCCGGTGGTCGCGTTGCCGGCCGCGGGCGACGGCACGGAGTCGGAACCGGGAACCGACGGGGAGGTCGACGGGTGAGCGACGAGGAACTCGCCAAAGACCTCGGACCACTCGCGGCGCTGACCATCGGCGTCGGGACGATGATCGGCGCGGGGATCTTCGTATTGCCCCGCACCGCGATCAGTCAGGCCGGCTCCTTCGCCGTCGTCGCGTTCGTCCTCGGCGGCGGCATCGCCCTCCTGACGGCGTTTTCCGCGAGTGAACTCGGGACGGCGATGCCCCGCTCCGGGGGGGCGTACTACTACGTCAACCACGCGCTCGGCCCGCTGTTTGGATCGGTCGCGGGGTGGGCCAACTGGCTCGGCCTCGCCTTCGCCTCCGCGTTCTACATGGTCGGCTTCGGCCAGTATATCCAGCAGATATTCGGCATCACCGGCCAGGTCGGCCTCGGCCCACTCGCGTTCGAGCCCGTGAAGCTCATCGCCCTCGCCGGCGCGGCGCTGTTCGTCGGCGTCAACTACGTGGGCGCCAAGGAGACGGGTCGCCTCCAGAACGCCATCGTGATCCTGCTCGTGGGGATTCTCGGGGTGTTCACCGTCTTCGGTGCGCTCCGGGCCGACCCCGCGAACCTGCCCCCGACCTCCGGCTTCGGCGACACGATGGCGGTGACCGGCATCATCTTCGTCTCCTATCTCGGCTTCGTCCAGATCACCAGCGTCGCCGAGGAGATCAAAGACCCCGGCCGAAACCTGCCGCGGGCAGTCATCGGGAGCGTGCTACTGGTGACGGTCATCTACGTCCTCGTGTTGGTGACGATGGCCGCCGCCGTCGAACGCGGGTTCATCGACGCGCTTCCGACCGAGCAGATTGCCGTCGTCGAGGCGGCACGCCTCCTGCTCGGTCCCGCGGGCGCGATTGCGATGCTGCTCGGCGGGTTGCTGGCGACCGCCTCCAGTGCGAACGCGTCGATCCTCGCATCCTCGCGGATCAACTTCGCGATGGGACGTGACGGCATCGTCAGTGAGTCGCTCAACGAGATCCACCCCCGGTTTGCGACGCCGTACCGCTCGATAGGGATCACGGGCGGGCTCATCCTCCTGTTCATCGCCGCGGGCACCGTCGAGATGCTGGCCGCGATGGGGAGTGTCCTTCACTTGCTCATCTACGCCCTGCTCAACGTCGCCCTGATCGTGATGCGTGAGGCGAAGCCGGCCGACTACGAACCGGACTACACCGTGCCGCTGTACCCCGCCGTGCCCGTCCTCGGGGCGCTGACCGCACTGGCGCTGATCGTCTTCATCGCGCCCCTGGTCACCGCTCTGAGCGCCGTCCTCGTCGTCGGCGCCGTCGCGTGGTACTTCGGCTACGCCCGCTCCCGTGCGACCAAGCAGGGCATCCTCTCCGAGTATATCCTCGACCGGGCCGAGGCCATGCCCGACGTGGCGGTCGACGCCGCGGCCGGCGTCCAACCCGACGGCGGCGACTACCGCGTCCTGGTGCCGCTTGCCAACCCCGAACACGAGTCCGATCTGATCGAACTCGCGAGCGTCGTCGCCAGACAACGCGGCGGGACGGTCGTCGCCGTCCACATCATCACCGTTCCGGATCAGACGGCCCTGGAGAAAGCCGCCGACCGCGCCGACGAAATCGACCAGACCTCGAAGCACCTGCTCGAACGCGCCCGTGCGGACGCCGAGACGTTCGGCGTCGACGTCGAGACGCACACGATCCTCTCGCATCGCTCCTTCGAGGAGACGTTCGACGCCGCACGCACCCACGACGCCGACCTGATGGTGATGGGCTGGGGTGCCGACGCCCACGGCGCCCCCGGACGCGCCGAGAGCGCGACGGACGAACTCGCCCACTCGCTCCCCTGTGACGTGTTGGTGCTCAAAGACCGCGGGTTCGACGCCTCGCGGATCGTCGTCCCGACCGCTGGCGGTCCCGACTCCGAACTCGCCGCGGAGGTGGCCGTCCTGCTCCGGACGGCTCGGGACGCCGAGGTGCGGGTGTTACACGTCGCCGACGATGCCGAGGCGGGCGAGGCGTTTCTCGAAGAGTGGGCGACCGAACACGACCTCGACGACGCCGACCTGGTCGTGCGCTCGGGGGACGTGGAAGCGGCCATCGCCGAGGAGGCCGCCGACGCCACGCTGCTCGTCATCGGCGCGACGGAACGCGGCCTCCTGTCGCGGCTCCTCCGTGGTACGCTCGTCCTCGACGTGGTCGACGACGTGTCGTGTTCGGTGGTGCTGGCCGAGCGCAAGCGTGAGCGAGGCCTCCTCGAGCGCCTGTTCGGCTGACCGAACCTGACGGTTTTTACCTCTCGACCGCTCGGTAGCGGATATGGACGCGGACGCTGACTCGGACGCAGTGACTGGCCCCCCGGACGGCATGGTCGACGCCCGGGACGACCTGACGCCGATGCTGAGTCAGTACTTCGACCTTTGTGCCGACTACGAGGACGCCATCCTCCTCTTCCAGAACGGCGATTTCTACCAGACCTACTGCGACGCCGCCGAGGAGACGGCGCGGGTGTGTGAACTCACGCTCACCCAGCGCGAGGACAGCACCGGTACCTACCCGATGGCGGGCATCCCCGTCGAGAACGCCGCTTCATACGTCGAACGCCTGCTCGACGCGGGCTATCGCGTCGCCGTCGCGGAACAGGTCGAACGCCCCGAGGCGGCGTCGGGGCTCGTCGACCGCGCGGTGACACAGGTGGTGACGCCGGGCACCCTCGTCGACGACGACCTCCTGGGAGCGGGGACGACGAACTACGTGGCCGCGGTCGTTCGCGACGGCGTGACCCGAGCGGTCGCCGCCGTCGACGTCTCGACCGGCGAGTGTCTGGTGACGAGCGTCGGCGACGACTCGGCGCTCCATGCGGAACTCGACCGTCTCGGGCCGGCGGAACTGCTGATCGGCCCCGCCGCGGCGGTCGACGCCGAGGCGCTCTCGGTCGACCCGGTGGTGACCGACCACGAGGCGGCGCAGGTGGCCCCCGAGGCGGCGCGAGAGACGCTGTCGGCGTACGTCTCCCGCCCCGACGCGGTGGTCGAGGGCGAAACCGAACTGCGGGCCTGTGGCGCCGTCCTCGACTACGCGGAGTGGGCACAGGGCGGCGACGAACCGCTCTCCTACGTCACCCGCGTGACCCGGTACGACCCGCGGGACGCCCTCGGTCTCGACGCGACGGCGATCCGGAGCCTCGAACTGTTCGAGAACCGGGGCGACGGGGCGAGCGAGACGCTGTTCGGTGTCCTCGACCAGGCGGCCTGTGCGCTCGGCCGCCGGGAACTCGACGGATGGCTCCGTCGACCCCTGGTCGACCGCGCGGCTATCGAGGCACGCCTGGACGCCGTCGCCGAACTCGCGGCCGACGGCCTGGCACGGGAGACGATCCGCGAGGCGCTCCACGACGTGTACGACCTCGAACGCCTGACGGGGCGGGTCGCGCGCGAACGGGCGGACGCCCGCGACCTGCGGTCGCTGAAGGCGACACTCGACGCCGTCCCCGAGGTGGGGTCGGCGCTCGACGGCGCCGGGGCGGAACGCCTGACCGACCTCCGTGAGCGGATCGATCCGCTCGACGACCTGCGCGACCTGATCGACCGGGCGATCCAGCCCGATCCGCCGGTCGAAATTACGGAGGGGGGCGTGATCCGCGAGGGGTTCGACGACGAACTCGACGACCTCCGGGCGACCGAGCGCGAGGGTCGTGAGTGGGTAGCCGACCTCGAAGCCCGGGAGCGCGAACGGACGGGCATCGACTCGCTCTCCGTCGGCCACAACCAGGTACACGGCTACTACATCGAGGTGACCGACGCCAACCTGGATCGGGTGCCGGACGACTACACGCGGCGACAGACGCTGAAAAACGCCGAGCGGTTCTACACGCCGGAACTCAAACGCCGCGAGGACGAGATTCTGGGCGCGGCCGAGCGCGCCGACAACCTGGAGTACGAACGCTTCCGCGAGGTGCGGGCGTCGGTCGCCGAGGAGACGGATCGCCTCCAGTCGCTGGCCGACGCGCTCGCAGAACTCGACGCCCTCGCGACGCTCGCAACTGTCGCCGTCGACCGGGACTACACGCGCCCGGCGTTTCACGAAGGGGGGATCGACATCGAGGCCGGCCGCCATCCCGTCGTCGAGGCGACCCAGGAACGGTTCGTCCCGAACGATGCCGATCTGCCGCCCGGGAGCGTGACGCTCGTCACTGGCCCCAACATGAGCGGGAAGTCGACGTACATGCGGCAGGTGGCACTGATCGTCGTGCTAGCACAGATGGGGAGTTTCGTGCCCGCCGACGCCGCGACCCTGCCGGTCGTCGACCGGGTGTTCACTCGCGTCGGCGCGAGCGACGACATCGCGGGCGGCCAGTCCACGTTCATGCGCGAGATGACCGAACTCACCGAAATCCTTCACGAGGCCACCGCCGACTCGCTCATCTTGCTGGACGAGGTGGGGCGAGGAACGAGCACCGCCGACGGCCGCGCCATCGCCCGTGCCACCGCCGAGTTCGTCCACGACGAAATCGGGGCGACGACGCTCTTTGCGACACACTACCACGACCTGACCGAACTGGCCGACGCCTACGACCGCGTCCACAACCTGCATTTCGCGGCCGACCGCAGCGGCGACGGCGAGGGCGTGACCTTCCTCCATCGGGTCGCCGAGGGGCCCGCCTCGTCGTCGTACGGCGTCGAGGTGGCGCGGATGGCGGGCGTGCCCGATCCCGTCGTCGAGCGCTCGCGCGCCCTCGTCGACGGCGCCGACGCGGCCGAGAACGGTCACGAACCGGGGCTGCAGGTGACGCTTGCGGGTGTCGCCGCCGACGAGGGGGACACGGCCGACCCGAGTGCAGCGAGCGGGGCCACCGACGACGCCGTGGCCGTCGCCGACGAACTCCGCGCGGCCGACCTGGCGACGACGACGCCCATCGAGGCACTGAACCTGCTCGCCGACCTGAAAGGGCGGATCGAGGAACCATGAGTATCCGACGGCTGGATCGCGAGACGGTCGACCGCATCGCCGCCGGCGAGGTGGTGACCCGGCCGACGCGGGTGGTGGTCGAACTCGTCGAAAACGCCCTCGACGCGGGCGCCGACCGGATCGAAATCGCGGTGGCCGGCGACGGCACCGACCGGATTCGTGTCGCCGACGACGGCCGCGGGATGAGCCGCGAAGAGGCGAAACTGGCGGTCGAACGCCACACGACGAGCAAACTCCCGGACGGCGACCTCGGGGCGGTCGACACGCTCGGCTTCCGGGGGGAGGCGCTCGCCAGCATCGCCGACGTGGCGCGGCTGACAGTGACGACCAACGACGGCGGCCCGCGCGGGACTCGGGTGCAGGTGGGCGACAGCGTGGAGCGTGACTCCACGGGCAGCCGGCCAAC
>JBDGTP010000072.1:15114-34382 GCA_042216725.1 Haloplanus sp. | reverse complement strand
GGCGACAGCGTGGAGCGTGACTCCACGGGCAGCCGGCCAACGGCCGGCGACAGCGTGGAGCGTGACTCCACGGGCAGCCGGCCAACGGCCGGCGACGGCGTGACCGTCGAGTCGGCCGGGCGGGGTCGCGGCACGACCGTCGAAGTCCACGACCTGTTCCACAACCGTCCGGCACGCAAGGAGTCGCTGGCCGCGCCGGCGACGGAGTTCGAACGGATCAGCGACCGCGTCGGGGCCTACGCTCTCCTCCGGCCCGAAGTGGCCATCGTCCTCGAACACGACGGCCGGCGGGTGTTCGCCAGCCCCGGATCGGGCGACCCGGCCGACGCCGCGCTCGCAGTGTACGGCCGCGAGGTGGCCCGCGAGAGCACGACCCTCGACGCGGAAGCGAGCGTCGCCGTCGGCGACAGCGAGGCAGGGAGCGCCTCGATCCCGCGCGGCGACGGTCGACCAGGAACCGACGGCGCGACCGTCGGACTGTGCGGCCTGCTCGCGTACCCGTCGGTGACGCGCGCGGCGAGCGACCACGTTCGGATCGCGGTCAACGGCCGTCCGGTGTCGGTGCCCGCCCTGCGTCAGGCGGTCGAACGCGGCTACGGATCGCTCCTCCCGGGCGACCGCCATCCCGTCGCCGCGCTGTCGGTGTCGCTCCCGCCTCAGGCGGTCGATCCGAACGTCCACCCGACGAAGGAGACGGTGGCGCTCCGGGCGACCGACGCCATCGTCCAGGCGGTCGAAGATGCGGTGAACGACGCCCTCTCGACGGCCGACCTCCGGCGGTCGGCGGACGTGGCGATGGATCTGGAGGCGGCACTCGACCCGGTCGATACCGCGGAGTCGGCACTCGGCGACGCCACCTATGTCGGGCGCTTTCGCGACTGTTACTTGCTCTGTGAGACCGACGATCAGTTGATCGTGATCGACCAGCACGCCGCCCACGAGCGAATCAACTACGAGCGTCTTCGGGCGGCGGTGGAAACGTCGGACATCCCCTCGGCCGAACTCGACCCGCCGGCGACGCTCTCGCTCTCCCCCGGCGACGCCGCCGCCGTCGAAGCCCACGCCGACGCGCTCGAATCGCTCGGCTTCGACTGCGCCCCCTTCGGCGGCGGCACGGTTCGCGTGCGGGCCGTCCCCGCGCCGCTTGGCCGGGTCGCCGACCCCGAGACGCTCCGGGAGGCCGTCGCCGCCCTCCGGAACGGTGAGGGCGCCGACATCCGGGACGACCTGCTCTCGGAGTTGGCCTGTCACCCGTCGCTGAAGGCAGGTGACGCCCTCTCGGCCGAGGCGGCAAAGGGGCTGATCGACCGCCTCGGCGCCTGTGACCAGCCGTTCGCCTGCCCGCACGGTCGGCCGACGGTGCTGGCTATCGACGAAGCCCACCTCGCCCGCGGGTTCGAGCGCCACCCGCGGCGCGGATGAGGGGACACTCACCACTCCTTGCAGTCGGCACAGACGAAGGTGGCTCCGGACTGCGTCCCGTGATCCGAGGAATGCCGCTGCTCGCTCGCCTCCTCGCGCCACCGGCGCGCAACGGTCGCGCCGCAGGCGTCGCAGGCGGCGCCATCGACCGACCACCGCATCGTCGGCGTCGCGGGGTCGGGGTCGGAGGCGGGCATCTCGGTGTTGGAGTCGGGCGTCTCGACGCCCGCACTCCCCTCGGCGTCGGCGGCCTCGCCGCTCCCCATCTCCGTCACGAACTCGTCGAGTGAGCGATCGGACACGCTCCCGATCACGGGCGCGCCGGTCTTAGCGGTGACGCTCTACTCGGTCGCGCGGGCGTGGGCCGCCGCCGCGAGGTCGACAGCGGCGTCGAGGTCGGGGCCGAGGGGTGAGCCGACGACGACGCTGTCGGCGTGGTCGAGGATCGCAGCCAGGCGGTCGGCCACCGTGTCGACCGTCCCCGCGGCGCAGAAGGCGTCGATCATCGCGGGCGTGACGAGATCGAACGCCTCGGAGAACTCGCCGGCACTCAGCGCGTAGCCGATATCGTCGGCGCGGTCGGCGTCCAGGTCATGGCGGGCGAGTACCGGCGGCGCTGCGCCGGCGGCGATGAAGGCGACCGGTGGCCGGGCGGCCTCGCGGGCGGCGGCGCCGTCTTCCGCGACGCTGACGCTCGCGTACGCCGCGAGGTCGAAGTCGCCGAGGCCGTCCAGTCGATCCGTGAGGCCGTCGTCGACCCGGTCGCGCGCCCACCGCAGATCCGCCGGGTGTGAACCGTTGAACAGCAAGCCGTCGGCGTGTTTGGCGGCCATCTTACACATATGCGGCCCCTCGCCGCCGACGTACGTCGGAATGGGAGTCGGTACGTCGAAGTTGAGGCCGGCGTCGGCCGCCTCGAACGTGCCGTCGTGAGTGACGCGCTCGCCGTCCCAGAGTCGCTGGGCGACCTTGAACGCCTCCAGCACGGGGCGGAGACCCCGGTCGTCGGCGAGGCCGAGGTTCCGGAGGGTGGAAGGGTCGCCGGGGCCGATGCCGAAGACGGCGCGACCGTCGCTCGCCTCCGCGAGCGTCGCCACCTCGCTCGCGAGCGTCACGGGGTGACGTTCGAGGGGGTTGACGACGCCCGGGCCGAGGCGCACGTCGTCGGTGGCGGCCGCGAGACGCGACAGGGCGGCAAAGGGCGAGCGGTTGTTGTAGTGACTGGAGACGAAGAGGGTGTCGTAGCCGGCGGCTTCGGCGCTCGTGCCGAGGTCGACCATCCTGTCGAGTGGGTGTTCGGGCGTGAGTTCAATGCCCAGCATACGACCACCCCCGGAGCGCCTGGCGGATAAAGTCGCCCTCCACGTCGCGAAAGAGCGCGTCGCTCCCCGTGTGATCGCCGAACTCGAAGTCACGGACGACGACGACGGGCGTTCCACCCGAGCCCTCACCGGCGACGAGGTTGGCGGCGGCGGCAAGTTCGTCGACGACGGCCTGGACGGTCACGCCGAGTTCGCGCCCTTCGCGGTCACGTTCCCCGCGCCAGTCGCGGGCCGCCGGCATCCCCGCCCACCCGACTGCGACGCCACGCTGCCCGTGGCGGAACGGGCGCCCGCAGGTGTCAGTGACGACCACCTGATCGGCGTCGAGGCCCGATTCGATGCGGGCGGCGCTCTCGCCCGGTCGCTCGGGCAGGAGCAACAGGTCGCCGTCGCGCACGTTCGAGCGGTCGATGCCCGCGTTGACCGTTACGTGCCCGAAGCGCGTCTCGGTCAGGAGGAACGGCGCCTCCATCAGGAGGTCGACGCTCTCTTCGAGGACGGCCTGTGCGAACCTGGGGTCTTTCTCGTCGCCGGTGGCGCGTTCGAGGCCGGCGGCGAGTTCGCGGGCGCGCGGCCCGGGGGCGAACGACGTGATGTCGGCGATCCGATCCTCGGCCTTCGAGACGACGGTGCTCGCGACACAGATCACGTCGTCGGGCCGAAGGTCGACCCGGTCGCGGATCAACTCCGCGAGCGAGTCCCCCGGGCGCACCTCCGGAAGGTTCGGGACGGCGAAGACGTTCATACCCCTCTCTCCGGAGGCGGTCGTGAAAAGGCCCGCGCCAGTGGCGAGGGCGGCCGGTATCGGCAACGCCCGTCGCCCCGGCTACGCGTTCTCACGGTGGAGCGTCACGTCGACGTCGCCGTCGGCGACGGTCGCGGTCAGCATCGTCGTCTCCGTCGCGGGGTCGGCACCCGTCGCGGAACCGGGATTCAGGACGCGCACGCCGTCGTGAACCGTGTCCAGATGTTCGTGGGTGTGGCCGGCGACGCCGATGGCGTCCGAGCCGCCGTGTTCGATCACCGTGGAAGCGACACGATCCTCGTAACCGATGCGGTCACCGGTGCCGTGTGTGACCACGAACTCGACGCCCCCGCACGTCACCGTGGCGACTGTGGGGAGGTCGACCCCCGGCGCGTCGACGTTGCCCCGGACGGCGGTGAGCGATCCGGCGGCCAGGGAACGAACCGTCTCCAGCGTCTCGGGAGTCTCGAAATCGCCCGCGTGGATGACGTGATCGGCCGCTTCGACCCGCTCTCGAACCCAGTCCGGAAGCCCGCTGGCCCGCGACGGCACGTGCGTGTCGCTGATGATCGCCAGTTGCATACGCGCGCCGTTGGCGATACCGAGACAAAGCGTTGTCCCCGGCGCAAGATCCGTGTCGGTCGCCGCCCAAGGAAACCCATGACCCACGTCGTCACCTGCGTTCTGCGCCACCGGACGGCGATCCTGCTGTGCCGCCGGAGCGACGCCGTCGGCACCTACACCGGTCGATGGGCGGGCGTCTCGGGCTACGTCGAGGGCGACCCTGCCGACGCCGAACGCGACGCGCGCCGCGAGATCCGAGAGGAGACGGGGCGAACCGACGCGACGCTCGTCCGTGCCGGCGACCCCGTCGAGGTGCGGGACGGCGACCGCGAGTGGATCGTCCACCCGTTTCTCTTCGGCGTCGAGGGGCGGGAGATCACCCCGAACGAGGAGATAGCCACCCACGAGTGGGTGTCGCCGCCGGCGATCCGCGAGCGCCAGACGGTACCGGGCCTGTGGGAGGCGTACGCGGCCGTCGCGCCGACGGTCGAGACGGTTGCGACCGACGCGACACACGGATCGGCGTGGCTCTCCGTCCGTGCGCTCGAAGTCCTGCGGGATCGGGCCGCCGTGGCGGACGACGACGCGACCGTCGCCGCCGTCGCGCGCCGCCTTCAGGACGCCCGGCCGAGCATGGCCGCCGTCGCCAACCGCGTGAACCGGGTGATGGCCGAGGGCAAACGGACGCCGACCGCGATTCAGGAACGGGCGGCGGCCGCCGCCGAGGCCGCCCTCGACGCGGACGACGAGGCGGCAGCGCGGGCCGCCGAACGGTGTGGCGAGTCGGTCGTCACGCTCTCGCGGTCGGGCACCGTCCTGACGGCGCTCCGTGAGGCGCGGCCCGCCGTCCTGATCGGCGAATCCCGACCCGCCCGGGAGGGCGTCGACGTGGCCGCGGAACTGGCCGAGGCGGGTCTCGACGTGACCCTGACGACGGACGCGGCACTCGCCGCCGAACTCGCGGCGCTCGACCCCGACGCCGTCCTCGTCGGTGCCGACGCCGTCCTCGCGGACGGGAGCGTGATTAACAAGGTCGGTACCCGGGGCCTGGCGCTCGCGGCGAATCGGGACGGCGTGCCGGTGCGGGTCGTCGCCGCCGCCGACAAGGTTCGCCCGGACGAACGGATGCACGGCGAGACGGGCGACGCCACCGCCCTCTACGACGGATCGGCGCCCGTGGGCGTGTCGAATCCCATCTTCGACCGGACGCCCGCCGACCTCGTGACGGAGGTGATCACGGAACGGGGCGTCCTCGACGCCGAGGGAGTGCGCGACGTGGCGGCGGAACACCGCGCTCACGCCGCGTGGGGCGAGGCGGAGTGAATCGGGAGGGCCGCATCAGCGGGGCGGTCAGGTGCCGGGAACGCCAAGCGCCGACACCGCGCCGACGCCGAGGAGGTCGAGCGCCGCGAGGACGACGACGGCGACCCAGGCCACGACGCCGGTGCCGCCGGCCCGGAGCCATCCGCCGCGGTACCGCCACCGGATGACGCCGACCCACGCGACCAGCGCCAGCAGGCTTCCGATCAGCGGCACCGGTTCGAGCAACGCCCAGACCACGGCCCCGACCAGTGCGGTCAGGACGGCGGGGGCGTAGCCGCGGGCGTCCGGGGCGACGAGAGCGCCGGCGTGGATGGCGACGCCGCCGACGAGGGCGCTCACCACGAACGTCAGCAACCGGTCGTCGATTCCGAATGCAGGGGGCATCGAGTCCGGTGGTTACGCGGCGTTCGTGTCGGCGTTGGCGTCGCCGTTCCCCGCGTCGGCGTCGTCCGGCGTCGCGTCGCTGACGGCGCCGCCGAGCGAGCCACCGAGGTCACCGCTCAGGAACGACCGGATGAGGTCGTGAATCTGGGCCACGTGATCGGGCACCTGCGCGGGCAGGTCAGCCGGCGGGCCGCGGTTGGCGCTCGCGCCATCCGCGTTGGCCGCGCCGTCCGCGGCGTTGCCGTCGGCGTCGTCGGCGTTCTCGTTTGCATCGTCACCGGCGGGCACGTCCGACGGCTGACCGTGAGTGGCGCCGCCCGACTCGTTGCCCGCGTCGTCGGGGACGTTCGCGTCGCGCTGGTCGGCGGCGTTCTCGTCAGCCTGTGCCGCGTGGTCGTCGTACTGGTCGTCCGCACCGGCGTCCACGGGCGCGTTCCCGGGCGCTGCAGCGACCGTACCGGCGGTCACCAGGAGCGCCGCGAACGCGACCGCGACGAGTGTCGTTCGGATCATCGTTGCGTGCCTACCCGGGAGCCGGACGGCCTTGAACCCACATCGCCGTGAACCGGAATTTCAGCGGTTTGAACCGGTTTTAAACCGGATTTAACGACGATAAAGCGCAATGAATATGACTGAATCGCGGTCGGAGGCGCTACG
The DNA here is from genome assembly GCA_042216725.1 of Haloplanus sp. Classification (GTDB taxonomy): domain Archaea; phylum Halobacteriota; class Halobacteria; order Halobacteriales; family Haloferacaceae; genus Haloplanus. The sequence goes on along the minus strand of JBDGTP010000072.1, from coordinate 27,965 downwards.
GAACCGTCGTCGAATCGAGGTGGGGCCGGGCGGGTCACGGGGCGGGCGCTGACGCGGCCGCACTGGCATTTATGCCGGGGGACACCGAGCCGACACGCATGGTCGAGAGCGGCGGCGAAGGGCACACGCCGACGGATCCCGAGGCGGCGTTCATGACGCTAAGCAACGACCTCCGGCTGGAGATTCTACTGGCGTTGTGGGAGGCACCGGAGTTCTCGCTCTCGTTCGCGGAACTCCGGAAGGCGGTCGGCGAACGCGACTCGGGGACGTTCACGTACCACCTCTCGGAACTCGTCGGCCACTTCGTCGGTGAGACGGACGACGGCTACGAACTCCAGTATCCGGGGCACCGGGTACTCGATGCGATTCAGAGCGGCGTCTTCCACCAGCAGGGGGCGGTCGGCCCGGTCGAACTCGATGGTGTCTGTCCCGACTGCGGCGCACCGCTCACCTTCGCGTACGACACCGACTACATCGGACGAGTCTGGTGTGACGCCTGCGACGAACGACTCCTGGAGTGGCCGTTCGACCCCGGTGGCGTCGCCGACCGGACACCCCGGGAAGTGGCCGCGGCGTTCGACCGCCGCACCCGCCTGATCTGGGGGTGTGCCCTCGACGGCGTGTGTCCGTTCTGTGCGGGGCGGGTCGAACGGACACTCGCGGACGACGCCACCTCGACCGGCCTCTGTATCGGCGTCCTCGAAGAACTCGGCCGCTACGACGAGTATTTCGCCCGCGACCATCCGGTGGTCGTCTCCCTCGACTGCCGGCGCTGTAGCTTCTACAGTTTCGTTCCCGTGGGCGTCGTCCTCCTGTCTCGGCCCCACGTAGTCGGGCGGTTGTGGGAGCGCGGCCTCGACGTGCGCGACACGCCGCTGTGGGAGCTGGACTTCGTCGTCGATCCGGCGACGGTGACGGTTCGCGAGACGGCACCGACGACAGTGGCGGTCACCGCGGCGCCGGCCGACGGAGCCCCACTGACCGCGCTGGTCGACGAGCATCTCGACGTCACGGTGACGGACGGCTGAATTGACAGTTTCGTTACTGGAACGTGATCCACCAATCGCTTAACTGGGGTCAGGCCCTGTATTTCGAGTAGATCAAAAATGATCGAACAGCCGAGAGTTGCGGCGATCACTGGCAGTCAGCGCGATGGGAGTCACACGGCGACGGCCGTCGAGGTTGCACTGGAACGGGCGCAGCGCGCCGGCGCGGAGACGGATCACGTCGCGACGGGGAACCTCGACCTCCCCCTCTTCGACCCCGACCACCCCGACGCGGGCGACGCCGAAGAACTCCGCCGGCGGGTGCGGGCGGCCGACGCCGTGTTGCTCGCGACGCCGATGTATCACGGCTCCGTCGCCTCCCCGCTGAAGACGGCACTCGACTACTGCGGGTTCGACGAGTTCGAGGACACGACCGTGGGGCTACTGGCCGTCGCCGGCGGGGCGTTCCCCACGCCCGCCCTGGAACACCTCCGGGCGATCAGTCGGGCGCTCGACGCGTGGGTGCTCCCGACCCAGGCCGCCGTGCCCGACTCACACTCCCAGTTCGAGGGCGGCACGTTGACCGACGCCGACCTTCGGGAGCGCGTCGAGACGCTCGGCGCGGAACTGGTTCGGTACGCCGGCATCGCGTCGGATCCCCAGGCGACGGGCACCCCGGTCGCGGAGGCGGGTGACTGATACGGAGTATTGTAACTGTTTACCGGGGGGTTCGCCGGGACAGTTCGGCGAACCCCCGGTAATGACTTACGATAAACCGTATGAGAGCGGCGAGAAGCGGGGATTCTTGAGTCCGGGCGACCAAGAGCCGGTGGTGGCAGTGAAGAAGGTTACCCCCTCTGAGCCCCTTGTGATGAGGGCTTTTCCCGAGCCACCGTTCGACGGTTCGCAGATAGGCTTTTGCTCCCGGAATCGGTAGACGCCGCCATGACCTCGATATCGACGCTCGGGATTCACGACTCCGTTGGTGAGGTGTTTCCATCGTCCGTGTTTCGCGACGCACTCGCCGACACCGATCCGTCGCTTCGCGTCGTCGGCGACGACGACCTGACGGCGTGCGACGCGCTCGTGACCTTCGCCTACGAGGATCGATTTCTCGACGCCGGCCTCGACTGGATTCACTCGATCCAGGCGGGCGTCGACCGCTTTCCGTTCGACGCCTTGCGCGACCACGGCATCGCCCTCACCAACAGCACGGGCATCCACGGCGATGTGGTCGGCGAGACGGCGGTGGGGTATATGCTCGCGTTCGCCCGCCGCCTGCACGTCCACCGGTCGAACCAGGAGCGCGGGGAGTGGGAAAAGCCGGCGTGGGACGACGCCTTCCCCCTGCGCCGGGAGTCGGCCTGCGTGGTCGGTCTCGGAACGCTGGGCCAGGGCATCGCCGCCCGGGCCGCAGCACTCGGGATGGACGTGACGGGCGTCAAGCGCACGCCCACACCCGTCGACGGCGTCGACCGCGTCCTCCCGCCCGAAGACCTGTACGACGCCATCGCCGACGCCCGCTTCGTCGCCCTCGCGGTGCCGCTGACCGACGACACCGAGGGCCTGATCGACGCCGCGGCGTTCGACGCCATGCGCGACGACGCCTACCTCGTCAACGTGGCACGCGGCCCGGTCGTCGACCAGGACGCCCTCGTCGACGCCCTCCGGAACGGGGCCATCGCCGGCGCCGGACTCGACGTGTTCGAGACGGAACCCCTGCCCCCGGAGTCGCCGCTCTGGGAGCGCGAGGAGGTGATCGTCACGCCCCACGCTGCCGGGTTCAACGTCGAGTACTACGAGCGGGTGGCGACCATCGTTCGCGAGAACCTGCGTCGACTCGCGGCGGGCGAGTCGCTGACTAACCGAATCGTCTAGCGGGCTCACTCGTCGGGAGTAGCGCTCCCGTTGGAGGCCGGCGGAGGGTCCCACGCCACGAAGAGCCGTCGAACCTCGGCGACGACGCCGAGATCGAGCGCGAGCAGGTACCGGGTGCCCGGTTCGATCCTGGTCTCGTCGGTAACCACCGCCGAGCGGGTCGTGTCGGCGATGAGTCGGCTCCCGACCGGGAGAGCGATGTTCTTGACGCGTTTCCCGGCGACCGACACGTTCTCGCCCACCTCGAAGATGACGAGTTCGAACCCCTCGGGCATCGCGGTGAACTGGTCGAACTCGTCCCCAGAGGCGTGAGTTAGCACCAACCGAGCACTGGCGTGTTCCGGACAGATCACCGAGTCGATGAGGGCCTGGGCACAGACCGCCACGTTCGTCCCGGTGGGGCCCGTCATCGCGGCGACGGCGTCGCCCACTCGACGGCGGCCCGTTCGAGTATCGCTGGTCTGGTAGCATCGCCCTGAACCATCATCGACGTGTGGCGCTCGCTGCTCTCCGCGATACGCTCCGCGTCCGGTTCGACGACGAACGGCGTGTGACCGGATTCCTCCAGCAGGCTCGCGACCTGGAACCCGACTCGCCCTCCACCCGCGATGACGACTCGTTTGTCAAGTGCGAGATCGTTCGGATAGTTGGCAGTCGACCGAGGTACTGGTTGTGCCGCCGCCTCACGGCTTCGGCTGGCCGCGGCGGGGAGCCGACGGCCCACTAAACGAACTTCAGCAGGTCGTCGCGTTTCTGGTCGTGGAACTGCGTCTCCAGGGCGTCGGTGAGCGCGGCGATGTCGCCCCGTTTCGCACAGATGGGAGCGACCGTCTCCTGCCACTGTTGCCATGGGGGGAGCAGACCCAGTCGGTCACAGAGGTCGTCCAGCCGTTCGTCCCGGTCGTCGACCTTGTCCATCTTGTTGACGGCGACGACCGTTGGAATCCCCACGTCCCGGAGGAAGTGGAACAGTTCCACGTCGTGGGGCACCTCACCCTCGCCGCTGTGGCGGTCGATGATGTCGACGGCGCTCTTGCCGTCGACGACGAGGATGCCCACGAGAATGTCGTCGGCGTTCTCCTCGACGTACCGCACCACGTCGGTTTTGATCTGCTCGCGTTGCTCCTCGGGGACGCCGGACATGAACCCGAAGCCAGGGAGGTCGGTGAACATGAAGTTCTCCGACCGCCAGTCGAAGTGGTTGGGCTGGCGGGTCACGCCCGGCTTGCGTCCGGTCGACACCGAGTGCCCGGTCAACTCGCGCATCAGCGTCGACTTGCCGACGTTCGACCGGCCGACGAGGACGACTTCGTCGCGATCCGGGCGATCCTCGAACATAGATGCTGTAGGCGGCTCCGGCGTTTAAACTCGGCGTGTCGCGGTTCCGGTCTCGGACACTACCCCTCCGATTCGTCGTCGTCCGGCGCTTGCATCGTCACGGTATCGGCCGCTTGCGCCGTCTCGCCGTCGGTCGAACCACGCCGTCGGAAGTAGTACGCGAGCAGCAGCGATCCGGCCGCCGCGCTGCCGACTCCCGCGAGCAGCGTGGAGTCCTGGCCGAAGGGTAGCGATCCGGACGGGTTCGAAACGGGAATCGGCGTCGACGTCGGCGTCGGCGTCGGTGTGGTCGGCGGCGTCCTCGTCGCCGTCGTGCTCCGGGTTCGTCTCGGCGTGCGCGTCGCAGTCGTCGACCCGTCCCCGCCGCTCTCGGTGGGCGTGGGTGTCGGGGCTTGGGTCGAGGTGGGCGTCGCCGATGCCGTGGACTCCGCACCACCGTCGAGTGCGTACAGGGTGCCGGTCTGGCCGGCCGCGTACACGTCGCCATCGGCGACGGCGAGCGAGGGCAACTCTCCCGCGTCGAGCGAGTACGACCAGTGCTGGGCGCTCGTGTCGGCGTCGATCGCCCGCACCCGATCCGTCGTGCCGACACAGAGCGTGCCATCCGCGAAGACGGGGGAATCGCAGTCGAGACCGGCGCCGAACCGGTACCGCTCGGTGCCCGTAGCAGGATCGAGGACGTGGAGCGTGCCGCTATCGCCCGCGATGGCGACCCGGTCGGCGGTCACGGCCAGCGGCGACACCGACTGCACCGAGACGCTGGCTGACCACTGTCGCTCGCCGAACCGCGTGGCGAGTGCGACCACCTCGTCCTCGGTCGCGACGTAGACGGTGCCGTCGGCCACGGACGGCGGGGACTGGACGCGAGCCTCCAGCGCCACCTCCCAGTACCGTTGGCCGTCGGCGGCATCGAGCGCGTACACCGTCCCGTTGACGTTCGTGGCGTAGACGATGCCGTCGACGACCGCCGGTGCGCCGTACACCGGGTCGTTCGTCGAAAACGACCACGTTTCGTCGCCGGTCGCGGCGTCGAGGGCGTACACGTTGCCGTCGACGCCACCGACGTAGACGGTGCCGCCGGCGACAGTCGGCGACGAACGGACGCGGAGGCCGAGGGAAGTGTGCCACTGCTCGCTCCCGTCGACCGCGGAGACGGCGTAGACGCTGGCGTCGTCGCTCCCGACGTACACCGTGCCGTCGACGACGGCGGGTGCGGTGCCGACGCTGTCGTCAGTCGAGAACCCCCACTGCCGCTGGCCGGTGGCTGCGTCGAGGGCGTAGAGCGTGCCGTTCCCGCAGCCGGCGTACACCGTGCCGTCGACGACGGCGGGCGGGGCGAAAGCCTCGCCCCGCACGTCGAACCGCCACCGTTCTCGAACGGACTCCGTTGGAACCGTCGCTGGCGTACGCGCCGTGTTGGCTACGTCGCCCCGATGCATCGGCCACGACGCACCGTCGGCCTGCGCCGAGACGGGGGCGGAGGCGAACGCGGCACCGCCGACGCCGGCCGCGACCGCCCCGCCACACCGAGCGAGGAAGTGCCGGCGCGAAACGGTGCGCTCACCGTCGTCCATCGCTGTGTCCCCTGTGTGTCGACCGACCAGTCGGTGGCCGAGCGCAGCCTGCCGTTCTCTCCCACCGAGAAAACCGCGCAATCCTCATACACGGTTCCCACACAGAACGCCGATAAATATTGGTGTCAGCGATCCAGAGAGCGACCGATGCGTGGGAGCGCGCCGAGACGGTGAAGGCGAATCCCGATGCCCCGCAACCCGGTGGAGCGTCACGCCGGAACGGATCGTCCACACGGGCACGGGGCCGACGCCGTCGGAACCCCAGTGGGCCGCCCTCGGCGACGAGCGACTCGACGAGATTCGGGTGTTGTCGCGACGGGAACCGGCGTGGCGTGGCGGGTCACTCGTCGCGGGTGGGGATCTCGCCGGCCGGCACGACCTCACACTCGGGCAAGTCTGCCAGCACGTCCTCCGGCCCGGGCGGGGCGTACACGGCGAGGAGCTGTAACGTGTCCCAGCCGGTGTTCGTCGTTCCGTGTTCGACGCCCGCGGGGATGTAGATCATATCGCCCGGGCCGACCTCCCGGCTCTCGCCGTCGACGGTCTGTTCGCCTTCGCCCCCGATGACATAGAGAATCTCGTCGCTGTCGGGATGGGTGTGGATCTCGTGGCCCTTGCCGGGTTCGAGGTTCACGACGCCCGCACTCAGACGCTCCGAGCCGCTCACGTCCGGCGTCGCCATCCACTTCAGGGCCCCCCAGTCGAACAGCTGCGTCGACACGTCTTCGCTACTGATGAAGGTTCGTTCTGACATTACTGCGGCGTAGCGTGTGTTTGCAAGATAACATAATTGTATCGACGACACAGCCGCCGTCCGACGCGCTCACGATCTGTGGCCGAACACGACGGGGGAGCCGAGCGAGTCACCGCGGCAACGCACGTTCCGCCGGAGCGGCTCGAACTTGTTCGATTATCACAATTTTCAATACGTGTCCGGTGATTGGTGATAGATGACGCATGAAATTCACTCGCACGGAGTCGCTCGCGCGACTCGAAGCGACGGTGGCGGACGGCGAACCGATAATCGGCGCCGGGGCGGGGACGGGCATCTCGGCGAAGTTCGCCGAGCGAGGCGGCGTCGACTTGCTCATCATCTACAACAGCGGTCGCTACCGGATGAACGGTCGGGGGTCACTGGCCGGCCTCCTTCCCTACGGTGACGCCAACGAGATCGTCGTCGAGATGGGTCACGAGGTCATCCCGGTGGTCGAGGACACGCCGGTGCTCGCCGGCGTCAACGGAACCGATCCGTTCCGTCAGATGGACGTCTTCATCGAGGATCTCAAGCGTCGGGGCTTCTCCGGCGTCCAGAACTTCCCGACCGTGGGGCTGATCGACGAGGACAGCCAGTTCAGACGGAACATCGAGGAGACGGGGATGGGCTACGACAAGGAGGTCGACATGATTCGGGAGGCCGCAGAGCAGGACATGCTGACCTGTCCGTACGTCTTCAGCGAGGAGCAGGCCCGCGAGATGGCCCGGGCGGGGGCCGACATCATCGTTTCGCATATGGGGCTGACCACCTCCGGTGACATCGGTGCCGAGACGGCGCTCGACCTGGAAACGGCCGCCGAACGAGTGCAGGCCCACCACGACGCCGCCAAAGACGTAAACGACGAGGTGCTGGTCATCTGCCACGGCGGCCCAATCGCGTGGCCCGAGGACGCCGCGTACGTCCTGAACAACACGGAGGGCGTAGTCGGGTTCTTCGGCGCGTCGAGCCTCGAACGCCTCCCGACCGAGGAGGCGATCCAGAACCAGGCTCGCGAGTTCAAGGAGATCGAATTCTAGCATGGCCGTCGTCATCATCGGGACGCTGGACACGAAGGGCGACGAACTCGGCTTCGCTCGCGACGTGATCGAAGCCCAGGGCGTCGACGTCCACGTCGTGGACGTGGGCGTGATGGGCGAGCCCCAGTTCGAACCGGACACGTCGGCGAGCGACGTCGCCGAGGCCGCCGGCACCACGCTCGACCACCTCCGCGACGACGCCGACCGCGGCGAGGCGATGGAGGCGATGGGTGAGGGCGCGACCGTCGTCGCCGAGCGACTCCACGACGAGGGCGTCCTCGACGGCGTCCTCGGGGCCGGAGGATCGGGCAACACCTCCATCGCGACGACGGCCATGCGGGCGCTACCCGTCGGCGTTCCCAAACTCATGGTCTCGACGATGGCGTCCGGCGACACGGAACCGTACGTCGGGTCGCGGGACATCGCCATGATGTACTCCGTCGCGGATATCGAGGGCCTGAATCAGCTCTCGCGACAGGTCATCGCGAACGCCGCACTGGCGATGGTTGGAATGGTCGCGAACGACCCCGACGTGGACGTCGAGGAACGACCCACCATCGGCATGACGATGTTCGGCGTCACGACGCCCTGCGTGCAGACGGCCCGGGAGGTTCTGGAAGAGCGGGGCTACGAGACCATCGTTTTCCACGCCACCGGTACCGGCGGCAGGGCGATGGAGTCGCTCATCGAGGAGGGCATCATCGACGGCGTCCTCGACGTGACGACGACCGAGTGGGCCGACGAACTGGTCGGCGGCGTCCTCAGCGCCGGGCCCGAACGACTCGACGCCGCCGGCGAGGCAGGCATCCCCCAGGTCGTCTCGACGGGCGCGCTCGACATGGTGAACTTCGGCCCCCGTGAGTCCGTCCCCGAGGAGTTCGAGGGAAGACAGTTCCACGTCCACAACCCGCAGGTGACGCTCATGCGGACGACGCCGACGGAGAACGCCGAACTCGGAGCGATCATCGCCGAGAAACTCAACGCCGCGACCGGCCCGACCGCGCTCGCGCTCCCCCTCGGTGGCGTCTCGATGATCGACGTGGAAGGCGAGGATTTCTACGATCCGGAGGCCGACGCGGCGCTGTTCGACGCGCTCCGGCAACATCTCGATGCGGACGTGGAGCTGATCGAGCGCGAGACGGACATCAACGACGAGTCCTTCGCGGAGGCCATCGCAACCAAGCTCGATGAGTATATGCGCGAGGCGGGGCACACACCCGGCGCGTGAAGCCGATCCGCGCCGCAAACGCACGGCTCGGATCGACACAGGCTATTTGCCCGCGCAGGTGGATATGCGTCCGTGCGACTCGTTCAGGTCATGGTGCCGGCGGGGAAACGCGAAGCGATCCTGCGCGCTCTCGAGGACGAAGGGATCGACTACGTCGTCACCGAGGAGACCAGCCACCGCGAATATACGGCGACCGTGACCTTCCCGCTCCCGCAGGCAGCGGTCGAACCTGTCCTCGAGGAACTCCGTGACGCCGGTCTCGACCGCGAAGCGTACACGGTCGTTCTGGACGCCGAGACGGTTATCTCGCGGCGGTTCGACGACCTCGTTGAACGCTACCAGGAGGAGGAGGAGAACGGCGACCGGATCGCCCGCGAGGAACTGGCCGCCCGGGCGCGGTCGCTGTCGCCCAACTGGCGGACGTTCGTCGTGATGACGGTCGTGAGCGCCGTCGTCGCCACCGCCGGCCTCCTGCTCGACTCCGCGGCGGTCGTCGTCGGGTCGATGGTCATCGCCCCGCTGATCGGCCCGGCGATGGCGACGAGTACGGGATCGGTCGTCGACGACCGCGACCTCCTGGTTCGAGGGGTGAAACTCCAGGTCGCCGGGGGCGTGCTGGCCGTCCTCGCCGCAGCGGCGTTCGCCATCCTGTTGCGCACCGCCCACGTCGTACCGTTAGAGGCCGGGGAGGTGTTCGCCATCGACGAGGTGCGCGAACGCCTCGTGCCGGACGTGCTCTCGCTGGTTATCGCGCTCGGCGCGGGCGCCGCGGGCGCGCTCAGCCTCTCGACCGGCGTCTCCACCGCGCTGGTGGGAGTCATGATCGCCGCGGCGCTCGTCCCGCCCACCGCCGTCGTCGGCATCGGCCTCGCGTGGGGGTCGCCCCGTACCGTCACCGGCGCCCTCGTTCTCGTCCTCGTCAACTTCCTCTCGATCAACTTCGCGGCCCTCGCGGTGCTGTGGGCGACGGGCTACCGTCCGAAGGGGTGGCTCCGGCGCGAGGAGGCCCGCACCGCGACGCTCAAACGGATCGCGGCGCTCGGAGCCGCCCTGCTCGTCCTCTCGGCGTTGCTGGCGGGTGTGACCTACAGCACCTACCGCACCGCCACCTTCGAGGAGGAGACGCGAGTGATCGTCGACGACGTCCTCGACGACTATCCCGCCCTCGAACGCCTCTCGATCACCGTCGCCTACGAGGAGCAGTTCCCCTTCTCCCGACCGGAGCGCGTGACGATCACCGTCGGCCACCCACCCGGCTACGGGACGCCCGCCCTCGCCGACCGTTTCGCCGAACGGATCGGCCGCCTCGCCAACCCACCGTTCCGTGCCGACCGACCCGTCACCGTCGAGGTGCGGTACGTCGTCGTCCAGCGAGCGACGGGGACGGGAGACGACGCGGGCGACACCGCGGCGTCGGAACTGCACCCCCGTCGTCCGTCGCCGGTCGCGTCCTGACACGGCGGCTCGTACCGCTCGCCGGCGAGACGGCGTCCGGTTCACGCTGACGACGGGCGCCGGCCGTCAGGAGCGCGACGGCAGATCGGGTTCCCAGTCGACCGTCTCGACGGCTAGATCGAGCACCTCGTCGACGTTCTCGCCCTCGGTGAGGCTCATGTAGGCGTCGGCGTCGACACCGGTCGACCGGTCGCTCTTGTTACAGACCGTGAGCACGGGCGCGTCGAAGCGGTCGGCGACCGCATCCCGCAGGTCGAGTTGGGCATCGAGCGGGTAGCCACACGCCTCGCTGGCGTCGACGACGAACAGGACGGCGTCGGCCAAGTGCGCGAGGGCGCTCACCGCCTGGCTCTCGATGTCGTTGCGCTCGGACTCGGGGCGATCCAGCAGGCCCGGCGTGTCGATGATCTGATAGCGAATGTGGTCGCGCTCGAAGTGTCCGATCTGAATCCCTCGGGTCGTGAAGGGGTAGCGCGCGATTTCGTTGTCGGCGCGGGTGACGGCGTTGACGAACGACGACTTGCCGACGTTGGGGTAGCCCGCGACGACGATTGTCGGTTCGTCCGGACGGATGTCGGGCAGGTCACGGAGGGCGTTCCGGGCGTCGCCGACCCGCCGCAGGTCGTCGGCGACTTCCTCGGCTACGTCGGCCATCCGCGCGAACGCCTGTTTGCGGTGTTTGCGCGCCGTCTCGGCGTCCGTCTTCCGGAGTTTCGAGTTGTACTCCCGCTGGATCTCCTCGACCTGACGGCTCGCCCACGACACCTCGGAGAGGCTAGCGCGGAGGGCGTCGAGACCCGTCTGTTCGGTGCCGTCCTCGGCGGTTCTGGCTCCCATCTCCCGTCGCAACACCGCGTCGGCGAGTTCGCGGTAGAAGGGGTCGACCACGCCGAAGTCCGGCCACTCCGTCACCACGTTCTCCAAGTTGTCCGAGAGGATGTTGCCCGCCGTCTGCAGCATCGACTGCTGGGCTTCCAGCCCGGATTTCGCGCGTCCGGAGCGGGCGGCCCGCGAGAAGGCTTTGTCGATGAGTTCCTCCGACCGGGGCGTGGTCGGCAGGCTTTCGAAAATCATTGTCGGCACTTCGACACGCGCGGATAAAAGGTCGTTCGTTCGCGACGGCCACGTCGGCGTGAACGGCGTTCCTTCGGCCTCGCGATCCGCCAACCCGCGCCAGCCGACGACCCCGGCAGCAACGAGGAGGGCGCCGCCGTCGACGAGCAACACCGGTTCGACGCCGAGGACGAACCGCGTCGGCCCGCCGTACGCCGACACCTCGGCGTAGAGGCCCGGGTCGAGGGCGTAGTGCAGGGCGGCGCGGAGCGCGTAAAACAGTCCGGCGCCGCCCGTCGCCGCCGGAACGACGGCGAGTCGTCGCCACCGGAGAGCGGCGACGGCACCCACGACGCCGACCAGTCCGAGGCGGACGAGCAGTCGTTCCTCGTGGTTGCGTGCGCCGCCCCGCCCTGTCGTGATGCTTCCCCTCGTAGCCCGGGGGCGACGTGTATCAATCCCTGATGGACACCGACCACGATGGCCACCAGTCCGGCGGGAGCGCAACGGGAACCAATCGTCGGGTTCGCAGACGCCCGCCTTCCGATCGAGCGTATAGCGATCTGTGCCGTCAGTTACCGATCCAGATACTCCCCTTGCACCGCCACCACGTCGGCGGAGTCCTCACAGGCGGCGTACCGCCGCAGGGGTTCGTCGTTGAGTTCGAGAAACGTCTCCCCCCAGGTGAACTTGGCGAGGATGCGCTCGGCTTCCGGCCGGTCGCCGAGGATGACGAGGCCCGCGGCGAGGGCCTCCACCGTCGTCAGCCGGAAGGGCCTGCCGAAGTTGACGGGATTGGCGGCGACGAGGTAGGGGAGCGCACGGTGATCGCCGGCCAGCGAGAAGCGAGCCTCGCCCGCCGACTCCCACGAACAGTCGAGGGCGACGAGCGTCTCCGTCTCGTCTGCCGGCGAGAGCGCCCGCTCGGCGTGGGGGTTGAGCACCACCCCGTACGGCGTCGCCCGATCCGACCGGTGGAGGTCGACGAGGTCGAACCGAGCGAGTTTGCGGGCGGTGCATTTCTCGGGGTCGTCGTCGCCCGCGTAGCGCACGTGCAGATCCACGCCGGCACCAGGCGGTCGACGGCCAAAAACACCGCGACCCAGGTCGACGGAACGGTTTTGCCCCTCGACACGCACCGGGAGGTATGGATGGCGACGTCGAGCGCGACGCGTCGACGGTACGGGCGTACTACGAGGCCATCGACGCGGGGGCGTACGACCGACTTGCCGGCCTGCTCGCCCCCGACTTCGTCCAGCACCGCCCCGACCTGACTCTCGATGGTCGGGAGCGGTTCGTCCGGTTCATGCGCGAGGAGCGGCCACGCACCGACACCGAACATATCCTCGACGCGGTGTGTGTCGGCGACGACGGCACGGTGTTCGCCCGGGGGCGCCTCCGCTCGGCCGACGGCGACGACCTGTTCGGGTTCGTCGACGTGCATCGGGTCGGAGGGAACCGGATCGCGACGCTGACGACGTACACGCGGTAGCCGACGCTGACGACGTACACGCGGTAGCCGACGCTGACGACGTACACGCGGTAGCC
>JBDGTP010000072.1:0-15014 GCA_042216725.1 Haloplanus sp. | reverse complement strand
GAGCGACGGCGGTGATTCGCCACCGTCACCGCCCGAGAGTTCGATCTCGATTTCGAGTTCCGCGTCCGGCCCGCCGACGTATTCGATCTCCAGTTCGACCGGGTCGCGGTACGCGAAGGGGAGTTCCCAGTCGGTACTGGAGAGCGTCACGTCGTCACCCGCCTGGAGACACTCCTCCAGATCGATCAGAAAGGCGCCCGCGTCGGCAGCACTGACGTGATACTCCTCCTGAACGGAGTCGTCGATACCGCCGTCGTTTGCCGCGGGAACATCTGCCATACGCGCCACGTGGGGAGCGAGTGACGTACGTATAGAGCCAGTACGGGGGCGATCAGTCGCGTTCGCCCGCGCCGACCGCACTCTCGCCGACCTTCTCGTGGCCCTCGATGACCTCCAGGCCGCCCATGTAGGGTCGGAGCGCCTCCGGCACCGTGACCGTCCCATCCTCGTTCTGGTAGTATTCGAGGATGGCGACCATCACGCGGCCGACGGCGGTGCCCGAGGCGTTGAGCGTGTGGAGGTACTCCGCCGACTCGTGGCGTTCGGGGCGGTAGCGCAGGCCGGCCCGCCGGGCCTGGAAGTCCTCGAAGTTCGAGGCGCTGGAGACTTCGAGCCACCGCCCGCCCCGGTCGGGGCCGTCGTCGGCGTCGGTGCCCGGCGCCCACACCTCGATGTCGTAGGTCTTGGCGGACGCGAAAGTGAGGTCGCCGGTACAGAGCGAGAGGATGCGGTAGGGAAGTCCCAGGCGCCGGAGCACTTCCTCGGCCTCGTCGACGAGCCCCTCCAGACGGTCGTAGCTCTCCTCGGGTTCGACGAAGTTGACGAGTTCCACCTTGTTGAACTGGTGGACGCGAACGATCCCTCGCGTCTCGGTGCCGTGTTCGCCCGCCTCACGCCGGAAGTTGGGCGTGTACGCCTGGTGTTTGAGCGGAAGGTCGTCCCGGAGGAGGATGTCGTCGGCGTACATATTGGTAACGGGCACCTCGGCGGTGGGACAGAGCCACAGGTCGTCGTCGTCGTAGTCCTCGGTCTCCGATCCGCCGATGCGATAGGCGTCCTCCGCGAACTTGGGGAGTTGGCCCGTCCCCTCCATCGACGTGGACTTGACCGGGATGGGCGGGAAGAGGTCGACGTAGCCCTGGTCGCGGTGGACGTCCATCATGAACTGAATCAAGGCGTGTTCGAGGCGAGCGCCGTCGCCTTTCAGGAAGTAAAAGCCCGCTCCGGTCGTCTTGGCGCCGCGTTCCTCGTCGATCACGTCCAGTTCCTCGCCGAGGTCGTAGTGGGGCGTCACCTCGTCGGGCAGGTCGCGCAGGTCGTCGAAGCCGTGGCGTCGCTCCTCGACGTTGTCGCTCTCGTCCTCGCCGACCGGCACGTCCTCGTGGGGGACGTTCGGAATCTCCATCAGTCCCGCCTCCAGTCGGGCTTCGAGGTCGGCGGCGCGGGACTCGACATCCTCCAGGCGCTCTTTGAGTTCCTGCGAGCGCTCGATGGCCTCCTCGGCCGCCGCCTCCTCCCCCTCGGCTTTCAGACGGCCGATCCGGTCGCTCACCTGGTTGCGCTCGTGTCGCAGGTCGTCGCCCTCGCTTTTGAGTGATCGCCACTCCTCGTCGATCTCCAGGAGGCGGTCGAGATCCACGTCGTCGGCCATCCCCCGGTCTTCGAGGGTCTGCCGCACCACGTCCGGGTTCTCCCGGAGGTATTGCCTGCTGAGCATTTGGCCGACATTCTCGGGGCCGAGACAAAACCGTGTCGGGACGGTCGTCAGAACGCTTTTCACTGCCGCCGTCGGCCTTCGACGCATGGCCATCGGCGACCTCACTGCGGTTTCCGGCTGTACCGATCTCTACTACGTCGACATCGGCGCCTACGACGTGCCCGGCTACGGCTCCGTCTACATCCTCGACGCGGATCGTCCGGCGGTCGTCGACCCCGGTCTCGGGCGGAACGTCGACCTCGTTCTCGACGCCCTCGACGATGTCGGCATCGACAGCCTCGACTACGTCCTGACGACACACGTCCACCTCGACCACGCGGGCGCCGCGGGCCACCTGCTCGAGCGATTCCCCGAGACGACGGTGCTGACCCACGACATCGGCGTCCGACACCTGATCGACCCGTCGCGGCTGGTCGCGGGGACGAAAGCCGCGGTCGGCGATCAGTGGCAGTACTACGCCGAGCCGAAACCGGTGCCCGAAGACCGGATCGAGGCGCTCGACGGCGGCGACACGGTCGACCTCGGCGACCGAACCGTCGACGTGATCCACGCCCCGGGGCACGCCCCACACCAGGTCGTCTTCCACGACCGCGCGACCGACGCCCTCTTCTCGGGCGACGCCGCCGGCATCCGGCCGCCGGGCTACGACGGTCTCTTCCCGACCTCGCCGCCCGTGAACTTCGATCTGGAGACGTGTCTCGACGACGCCGCGACCATCGCCGACCGCAATCCCGACACCCTCTGTTTCGGCCACTTCGGCGCCGTCGACTTCAGCCCCGCGCTGATGGACGAGTACGCGAACGTGCTTTCTGACTGGGTGGCACGGGTGCGCGAGAAACGGGCGGAACTCGGCGACGACGACGCAGTCGTGGAGGCTTTCGTCGAGACGGCCGACCCGGTGGAGCCGTGGGGGCCACGCAAGACCCGTGACGAGTACCGCCTCAACGTCCGGGGCGTCCTCGGCTATCTCGACGAACAGGAGTGACCGTTCGTCGAATTATTTTCGGAACAGCCTGACATTGGGTCTGTTTCCAGGCCGGAAATCGGCGTCGAAAGGGCGGGTTTTATCGTTATCGCAACCATCGACGGGGATACAATGGAGGTGCGCTGATGGCTGCCGGTAGCGGGGGCCTTATCACGCTGGTCGCGGCGCTCATCGGAGTGGGCGTCGTTGCCCAGATCCTTTCGGATCGCTTTCGGGTGCCGAGCGTCGTGTTCCTGCTCGCGTCGGGGGTCGTCCTCGGCCCGGAGGTGCTGGGTATCGTCGGCCCCGATTCCTTCGGGAACGCGCTCTCGGCCATCGTCGGCCTCTCGGTGGCGATCATCGTCTTCGAGGGCGCCTTCCATCTGCGTATCGACCGCCTACGCGAGGCGCCGACGGCGACGTTCAAACTGGTGACCGTCGGCGCCGCCATCGCGCTCGTAGGGACGACCCTCACCGTCCACTACGCCCTCAACACGGAGTGGCTGGTCGCCTCCCTCATCGGCGCGTTGCTCGTCGCCACCGGCCCGACCGTCATCGCCCCCATTCTCGGAGTGGTGCCGGTGCGGAGTCGCGTCGGTACCGCGCTCGAAACCGAAGGTATCGTCAACGACGTGACGGCGGCGATTCTGGCGGTCGTCATCTTCGAGGCGATCATTCAGGACGTACACGCGCCGGGCGAACTGTTCGCCCTGTTCACCCAGCGACTCGGGAGCGGCATCGTCGTCGGCCTCGCCGTCGCGGGCATCGTCTTCTACGCGCTCCGCTACGTCGACCTCTCGCCCGGAAACGCCCCGCAGAACGCCCGCTTGCTCGTACTCGGCGGGGCACTGGTGGCCTACGGCGCCGCCGAGGCTGTCGCCACCGAAGCCGGCATCGCCGCCGTCGCCACCGCAGGGATTCTCCTCGGCAACGCCGACGTGCCGTACGAGGACGAGATTACGGACTTCAAAGGCGACGTGACGCTGATCGTCCTCTCGTTCGTATTCATCTCGCTGGCGGCGCTGCTCCAGTTCGAGTATCTCCTCGCGCTGGGTCTGGGTGGCCTCCTCGTCGCCGCCGTCGTCGCACTCGTGATCCGCCCGCTACTCGTGTTCGTCAGCACCGCCGGCGACCGCTTTACACGCGGGGAACGCCTCTTCATGAGCTTCGTCGGGCCGCGGGGGATCATCCCCGCGTCCGTCGCGAC
The DNA here is from genome assembly GCA_042216725.1 of Haloplanus sp. GTDB lineage: Archaea > Halobacteriota > Halobacteria > Halobacteriales > Haloferacaceae > Haloplanus. The sequence continues at coordinate 11,126 of JBDGTP010000072.1, read as the reverse complement.
CCTGTTCGCCGTCGAGTTCCGGGCCGCAGGGATGCCCGAGGCGGCGAATGTGCTCGTGGGAACCGTCTTCCTCGTCATCTTCCTGACGGTCGCACTGGAAGCCGGCTTCGCCAGACAGATCGCCGAATTCCTCGACGTGATACCCATGCGTGTAATCATCATCGGCTCCGGGAACGTGGGACGAACCCTCGCCCGGCGCCTCGAAGACCGCGGAGAGAACGTCGTCCTCATCGAACAGGACGTGAACAACGTGGAGAAGGCCCGCAACGAGGGGCTGACCGTCCACCACGGCGACGGCACCGACACCGAAGTGTTGCGCTCTGCCGGGGCGGAGAACGCCAAAATCGTCGCCACGACCACCGGCGACGACGACGTGAACCTGCTGGTCGCCCAGTTGGCCGAATCGAAGTTCTCGCCCGAGACCATCCTCGCCCGCGTGAACAACCCGGACAACGTCGACGCGTTCGAAGATCTGGGCGTCCGGGCCATCTCCGCCGTCGACGCGACGGCGATGGCCTTCGACGACTACATCGAGCGACCGTCGCTCGTCAACTGGATGAGCGAAATCGGGGGGAGCGGCGAAGTACAGGAGATCGAAGTCACCTCGGACGAACTCGTCGGGAAGACCATCGCGGAGATCGGTCCCAAACTCCCCCCGCGGTGCCTGATCGCGCTGGTGTCCCGCGACGGCGACACCATCGTCCCCGACGGTGACTGCGTACTCGAACACGGCGACCGCATCACGTTCATCGGCGACGACGAGTCGGTCGCCGAGGCGATGGCGTTCGCCCATCCCGGGAAGAGCTAATCGACGGCGTCGCCGTCGGCTGATCGACGCCGTTGTGCGATCCGACGACCTTAAACGGCTGCCCCGAGAACAGGATAGGGATGACTGACCCGGCTCTCGAAGTCGTGGAGTTTCTCCTCACGGCCCACGTCTATACGAACGACCGGAGCCTCGACGAGAACGACCTGCCACCGCGCTACCGGCGGGTGTTCTGGGCCGACGGGGACGCCGACGAGGGCGACAGCGACGACGACGAACCCACGGGCGGGATCGAACGACCGCTCGTCGTCACCGAGACGACTGCACGACAGGCGACTGGCGTCGAACATCCGTGGGACGCCGTCTCCGACCTGCTGTTTACCGAGCAGGAGAACTTCTCCGGCCGTATTTCGCTCACCCAGGAGGACATGGCGGTCGATTGGATCGTCGAACGAGCCGACCGCGACCGTCTGGCGACCAACCCGACGCTCGCGTCGGTCGTCGCCGACCGCGACGACGTCGACGTGACCGTCGCGGAGGCACGCGAGCAGACCCGCCCGATCCACGCCGACCGCGTCTGGATCGACAGCCTGCTGAACGCCTACTTCGACGAGGAGGAGGACGCCGAGATGCTCGATCTCGTCCAGGTTCGTGCGCCCGAAGAGATCGAGATGACGCTCGACGACCTCGTCCTCACCGCGGATCAGGAAGGCGAGATCCAGAAGATCGTCAAGGCCATCGAACACCGGGAGTATCTCGCGGAGATCGGCCTGCGTGAGATCGGTAAGCTCCTCTTCGTCGGCCCACCGGGAACCGGGAAGACGACCGCTTCCCGGGCGCTGGCCCACGAACTCGGCCTCCCCTTCGTCGAGGTGAAACTGTCGATGATCACCAGCCAGTACCTCGGCGAGACGGCGAAAAACGTCGAGAAGACCTTCGAGGTGGCCAAACGGCTCTCCCCGTGTATCCTCTTTATCGACGAGTTCGACTCCGTCGCCAAAACCCGGCGGTCGGACGAACACGCCGCGCTCAAACGAGCCGTCAACACCCTCCTCAAGAGCATCGACGACATCAGCCTCATCCGGGACGAGGTGCTGTTGATCGGCGCGACCAACCACCCCGATCAACTCGACGCCGCGGCGTGGCGCCGCTTCGACGAAATCGTCAACTTCCCCAAGCCCGACCGGGGAATGCGCGCTGACATCCTCGACGTGATCACCCGCCGGATGGACATCGCCGAGTTCGACCCGGCGGCCGTCGCGGAGCGCACCGACGGCCTCACCGGGAGCGACCTCCGGATGGTGCTCCGGGAGGCGGTACTCGAAGCGCTCACGGAGGAGCGGACGACGCTCACCCAGCAGGACATCCTCGACGCCGTCGAGGACTTCGAGGAGCGAGACAACCTCAAGAACATGGATATGATCGACGGCGACTCCGACGCCCTCGTGGCCGGCGACGGCGGGCACGCGGATCACGACCACTGAGGCGACGGCCTGCGGGGATTTTTGTCGACCGCGCCGCTGGAATCACGCATGAGCGACCCCGATCCCGACCTGGTGGCCGCCGTCGACGGCCGCCTGCACGACGACACGCAGATCCACGACGATGGCATCGACCTCACGGTGGCCGAGGTGTACGTCGTCGACGAACCCGGCCGGGTCGACTTCGGCGGCGGCGAACTCGATCCGGCGACGACCCGGCGCCACGAGACGCGTCGTCGCCGCGCGGACGACGACTACGAGTGGTGGCATCTCGACGGCGGCCAGTACCTGATCGAGTACAACGAATCGCTGGCGACCGACCGGCCCGTCCTCCTCCAGACCCGCGAGGCAGTGCTGGAGCGCGGTGCGTCCCACCCCACCCGAGTCGTCACGTCGTTGCCGACGCTCCCGCTGACCGTGAGCGACGGCGGGCTCCGTCTCAAGCAGAACGCCCGCGTCTCGACGCTTCGTCCCTACTCCGCCCAGTCCGGGCGGTAGGTGGGTTCGGGGTGGTCGGCGTCGGAGCGCACTAGCGCCGAGACAGCGGTCGCGGCGGCGACGAACGGGAGAACCGGCAGGATAAAGAGGAGACACAGGGCGGCGACTGCGTGTCCGATCCGAACCATGACCAGTTCCGCGAACGACATACCGAGCGTTGCTCGTCGATCCATGGTCGGACGACGGTAACGGCGTAGGGCCACTAGTCGATTTCGGTTTTTCGCCGGGGAGTCGCCCGACCGTGGCGCCTCAGTTGGAGTGGGAGTCGCCACGCAACTGACCGACACACTGCTCGATCTCCTCGACCTTCTCGGTCTGACGCTGGGCCGCGCTGGCGACCTGCGTGACCTCCTCGGCGACGCGGTCGGCGCGGTCGCGGGCGTCGTCGACCATGGCAGCGATCTCCTCGGCGCTCGCGGCCTGTTCGTCCGTGGCTTCCGACACCTCCTGAATCCCCGCGACGGCTTCCCCGACCGCGTCGACGATTTCGTCGAGTTTCTCCAACCCGGCCTCGACCTCCGCGACCCCTTCGTCGATCTCCGTTTCCGTCCGTTCGAGGCTGTCGACCGTCTGGTCGGTGCGATCCTGGACGTCCACGATCATCGACTCGATCTCCCCGGCCTGTTCCTGGGCCTCCTGAGCCAACGACTTGATCTCGTTGGCCACGACGGCGAATCCGTCGCTGTCGCGGTCGGCCCGTGCCGCCTCGATGTTGGCGTTCAGGGCGAGCAGATTCGTCTGATCCGCGATGTCGTTGATCACGTCGATGACTTCGTCGATCTCGTCGACGGTGTCGCTGAGTTCGTCGACGTCGCCCCGAACCTCGCGGCTGGATTCGCTCACGGACGACATCACGTCGCGGGCTTCCTGGCTGAGTTCGCGCCCGCCCTCGGCGTGATCTCGCGCCTGTCGGCTGGTGTCAGCGACGGAGTCCGCCGTCGATGCGACCTCCTCGACCGTGGCGCTGAGGTTCGACACTTCACTCGCGACCTCCTCGGTGCGGTCGGCCTGTTCCTCGGCGATATCCTCCATCCGAGTGGCGCTGTCGGCTACCTCCTGGGTGATCTCCCGGAGTTCGCGGGTCTGTTCGTCCACGTCGGCCACGAGGCCGTCGAGCGTCTCCCCCATCTGGTTCAGCGAGTCGACGACCGTCAGCAGTTCATCGTCGATGTACTCGTCGGTCTCGAACGACGCCCGCGCCGAGAGGTCGCCGTCCTGAATCGCGTGCATGGCGGAGGTGACCTCCTCGACGAGATCCTCGATCCGCTGCCGGCGGCGTACCTCTTCGGTGCGATCCTTGACGAGTTCGACCACGCCGACCAGTTCGCTGCCGTCGTAGAGCGGCGACGCGCTGAACGTGATGTGGCGGGTCTCGCCGCGGGTGTCGGTGAACGTACTCCGATCCTGGTATTCGGGGTACTCACCGTCGTCGATGCGGTCGACATCGAACTCGCGGTGGGCGTTCCGGGGTGCTTCGAGCACCTTATCGGCCAGCGTCTTCGCCCGACGACCGTCCTGGTACCACGCCTCACCGACCGAGTCGGCCGCCCGGGCGTCGGCCTCGCTACTCCCCGTCAACTCCTCCATCCCACGATTCCACAGGACGACCTGGTGATCGGCGTCCAGAATGAAGATCGGTGCGCCGATCCGGCCGATGATCGTCTCGAACGTCAGGGGAAAACTGGCCGCTGGATGGTCAGCTTGTTCGGATACGGTCATGATTCTCCCATTACTACCCACGTGACTCGGTGACACCCGTATATACCTAACGGGTGAATTATCTCGACTGATATTACTGACGAACCAGGAGGCAGCGAGAGCGCAGCAGCCTCGGGAATAACGGCCGTCTGCGCCGCGTCCGGCAGAGACGCCCCGTTAGCCGGCCACGGCAAACCGCGGGTGTTCGGGGAGGACGGCACCGTTTCACGCAGTGGCCTGTAGCCAGAAAGCGAACCGTTCTACTACCGTGGCCGCCAAAGCACGCCCGTGACGACGACAGCATGCCGGAACTAACCGAGGCGATACTCGATACCCTCGACACCCGGATCGCAGTGGTGGACGAAACGGGGCGACTCGTCGAGACGAACGCGTCGTGGCGGGCGTTCGACGAGCGCCACGACCACCCACTGGTTCCCGACGACGACCGACCGTATCTCGACGCGCTCGCCGACTCGGCTGACGACCGGACGGTAGCCGTCGCCGAACGGATTCGCACCCTCCTCGACGGCGACGACACGGTGAGCGGCGAGTGTCCGTATCGCGACGACGACGCGTCGACCGTTCGTCTCAGCGCACTCCATCACGACGGCGACCGGTACGCCGTCGTGACCCACGCCGCCCCACCGGCGCAGACCAGTGCCGTCGCTGACCGACGCCTCAAGGAACGCGCGATGGACGAGGCGCCGGTCGGCATCACCATCTCGAACCCGGCGCTGGAGGACAATCCGGTCATCTACGCCAACGCCGCGTTCGAGCGCATCACGGGCTACCCGGTCGAGGACGTGGTGGGCCGAAACTGCCGGTTCCTCCAGGGGGCAGACACCGATCCGGAGACGGTCGACCGAATGCGCCGCGCGGTCGACAACTGGAAGCCCGTGACCGTCGAAGTGCGCAACTACCGCCGGAACGGCGAAGAGTTCTGGAACGAAGTGACCATCGCGCCCCTCTCCGGCGCGAACGGCGAACCGTCGCATTTCGTCGGCTTCCAGCGGGACGTGACCGCCCGCAAACGGGCAGAGCAGGAACTCGAAACCGAGCGTGACCGCCTCGCCGTACTCAACCAGATCGTCCGCCACGACATCCGCAACGACATGTCGGTCGCGCTGGGCTGGGGGAGCGAACTCGCCGACCGCATCGACCCCGAGGATGAAGACGCCTTCGAGCGGGTCATGACCGCCGCGACCCACACCAAGGAACTCACCGAAGCGGTGGGCGACCTCGCCGAGATTCTGGGGTCGAACGATCCCGAACTCGAACCGGTTCGACTCGACACCGTCCTCGAAACGGAGATCGAGCGCGTGCGGTCGAACTTCGACTATCACTCCCAATCGATCACCGTCCACGGTGACGACGACCTGCCCCCAGTGTCCGTCCGGGCAACATCGATCCTCTCGTCGGTGTTCGGCAATCTGCTCGACAACGCCGTCTTCCACAACGACAAGGCCGGCATCGAAATCGGCGTCGACGTGACGGTCGACGGGGAGAGGGTCGTGGTTCGCGTCGCCGACAACGGCCCTGGCATCCCCGACGACCGCAAAGACGAGGTGTTCGGGCGGGGGAAGAAAGGGCTCGAAAGCCCCGGAAGCGGCCTCGGTCTCTATCTGGTCGACAATCTCGTCGACACCTACGGCGGCCGCGTCTGGGTCGAGGACAACGATCCGACGGGCGCCGTGATCTGCATCGAACTCCAGCGTGCCTGAGTGGGAGGTGTGTCCCGACGCCCGCCACCGAGGCGCGCATTACTTTACGCTGCCTCGATTACCCCGCGCCGATGGGTGACGACACCGGCGGCTTCGAAGATATCCGGGACGACCTCGACGGCCACCCGATGGTGAGCCTGCTGGCCTACGCCAGCCCGTACTGGCCCCGGCTGAGCGTGGGCGTGCTGGCGTCGTTCTGTACGCGCTTTGCGCGCCTCGTGCCGCCGATTCTCGTCGCCACGGCCATCGACCGGGTCATCCTCGGCCCGTCCGACCCAGGCTTGCTCGCCGATGTGGGCCTGCTCCCCGCCAGCGACATCGTCGGCACGGCGGCCCGGACGGCCCTGCTCGAACGACTCGTGGCCATCGCGGCGCTCGCGTACCTGATCCGGTCGGTGACCCGCTTCGGATCACGATACCTCCTCCAGTCGGCCGCCCAGAAGATTCAACGTGACCTCCGCAACGACACGTACGACCACCTCCAGCACCTGTCGATGGACTTCTTCGTCGACCACCAGACTGGCGCGATGATGTCCATCCTCAACAGCGACATCAACCGGCTCGAACAGTTCCTCAACACCGAGTTCCGGCAGCTGATCCGGGTCATCGCCACTGTCGGCGGCATCGCGATCGTCCTCTGGCGCTACTCGCCGAAACTCGCGGCCATCGCACTCCTGCCCGTCCCGCTCATCGGCGTCGCGAGCGGCCGGTTTCTCACGTGGATCGAACCGCGCTACAAGTCGATCCGCGAGTCCGTCGCCCGCCTCAACACCCGCCTGGAGAACAACCTCGGCGGCGCGGCCGTCATCAAGGCGTTCAACCGCTACGGGTTCGAACGCGGCCGCGTCGCCGAACGGAGTCAGGCGTATCACGACGAGAAAGTCGGCGCACTGCGCATCCGCCGGGCGTTCTTCGCCACGCTTCGCCTGCTCACCGGCGTCGTGTTCGTCCTCGTGTTGTACGTCGGCGGGATGGACAACATCACCGGCGTGGAAGGGGCGTTGACCGCCGGCAGTTTCGCACTCTTTTTCCTCTATCTGCGCCGGCTCTACTCGCCGATGCGCCGGGTCGGGAAATCCGCGAACAAGTATCAGCTCGCGAAATCGAGCGCCGAACGGGTGTTCGGCCTCCTGGGGCAGACGCCGACAATCACGTCCCCGGACGAGCCGTACCGGCCCGAGTCCATCGACGGCGACGTGACGTTCGAGGACGTGACCTTCAGCTACGGCGACCGAGAGCCCGTCCTCCGGAACGTCTCGCTTTCCGTGCCCGCTGGCACCACCGTCGGCCTCGCCGGAACCACCGGTGCCGGGAAATCCACGCTCGTAAAACTCATCCCGCGATTGCACGACGTCGACGGCGGTGCCGTGCGCGTCGACGACACCGACGTCCGGGAGTACGACCTGGACGCGCTCCGCGAGGAAATCGCCGTCGTCGAGCAGAACCCCTACCTCTTTTCGGGCACCGTCGCCGAGAACATCGCCTACGGCGACCGAGACGTACTGGATAGCGAGGTTCGCCGCACCGCGGGTGAGCGAGCGTCGTCCGCGGGCGACCAGCGCACGGACGACACCGCTCGCGACCGGATCGTCGAGGCCGCGACGGCCGCGGAAGCCCACGAGTTCATCACCGACCTGCCCGAGGGCTACGACACCCTGGTCGGCGAACGCGGCGTCAAGCTCTCCGGCGGACAGCGCCAGCGACTCGCCATCGCGCGCGCCCTCCTCAACGACCCCGCGATCATCGTCTTCGACGAGGCGACAAGCGATGTCGACACCGAAACCGAGGAACTCATTCAGGAGAGTCTCGACCGCCTCATCCAGGATCGCACCGCGTTCGTCATCGCCCACCGCCTCTCGACGATTCAGGACGCCGACCGGATCGTCGTCCTCGAGGACGGCGAAATCGTCGAGGCGGGCACCCACAGGGATCTGCTCGACGGCGGCGGCGACTACGCCACACTCTGGAAGGCCCAGGCCGACGCCACGACGGTGGCCAACGACTAGACGACGGATAGCCTTATTTGGATTACTCGCCGAGATGTAGCCATGAGCCGAGCAGTCCCAGACGGCTGGCTAAAAGTCGGGCGGCGCGAGTACGAGAGCCGAACGGTCGACGTCGAGGTGGAGGTGCTCCCCACGCCAGAACAGGATGGGAACTTCGAGGTTCGGGTGTTCGAAGACGACGACTCGACGGTCGTCGAGAACGTACAGTCGAACGAGAAAGACGCGCTCGAACTGGCGAAAGCCGTGATAACGACCTTCAACGAGGAGTTCCAGGCGGCCCTCGACGAGGGCGTCGACGACGACGACGCTGTCAGTCGAGCGGTCGAGCGAGCGGCCGCGAAACACCGGGCGTAGTATCGCCGCCGGTCGAACCTCCGTCGCCGTCCGATCCGCCGGTTCCGCGTCGAAGGCGATTTCTCGCGAACGAACGGTCGGTCGGAGGCAGGCTCGCCACCTACGGAACCGTCGCTGTGTCGCCAGCGCGAACTGCCGACGGCGATACCGCCTGCAGGCGTCAGCCACTCGGCGATGCCTCGAACGTACCGTCTCGATAGGTGCGGTGGACGGGACACACCGGGAGGCCGTCGTGTTTCCCCGAGAGCCTGTTGAAAACGCCCTACTGAATAGAGAGGCTCTATTCGGTATGCACCACCACGATCGATCGGCACTGTCTCGGAAAATCAGACTCTACACGCCGAGGCGTGTCGATCACTGGAGATGCCGACGCTCCCGGGCGATACACGGGATCTGATCTCCCAGCCAGTCGTGACGGTGTTCCTGCATCGGTGACCGTGACAGCCGGTACGGAAGTCGCTCCCGGAGGGAACACGGGACGTCACACAGCGCGTAGCAGGCTTTCGTCGAGAGCGTTGGGAACGGCTCGCCGACGGGACTTCGGGGAGTGCTTCGGCTTTCCGTTGCCCGGGACGAGGAACGCTCGTCGCGCCCGTCAAGGGCGTCCGACGGGTCACCGGCGCCGACGACAGCCTCCTGGAGCGTGGGCAGGTCGCCGGCGGCGGTACGGATGGCGAACCCAACAGGATCAGCGTCGGTGGGTCGAGATCGGATTCGGCGAGTTGGCCGAGCGCTTCGGAGATCGTCGTCCCCCTCGCGAACGGCTCGGGGGAGTGTCTCTTGGAACGTGGCTGTATCCAGGAGCGACTGACGGATCTCCCCGGACGGTGGTCGAGCGCGACCGTCGCGACGGCATCGATGGCCGACTGCCGGGAGAGAAATCCCCGGCATCGTGCCTCCACACCTCAGTAGACGGGGCAGCATCGCCACTAGCCGTATACGCTGTTGGCTGAGTATCAGAATATGGAGAGGATTCGGGAGAAGCCCGCAGAAATTGGCTTCTGAGGGTTTCGGGCCAAGCCAAGGGCCGGATTTGAACCGGCGATGGGCGGCTCTGCAGGCCGCTGCGTTAGGCCGAACTCTGCCACCTTGGCGCGTTCGATAGTATCGGTGTAACCAACTTAACACCGTCGTTTCCGACCACCCTACTGTCGGGCGATTCCGACGTGATTGCCACCTCCACGCCGCGGTAGCCTCTCGTTCGCGTAGTTGATTCGACGGAACGTGTGGGGAAAATAGTTCGGGAGGGAAGCCGTGGGCCGTCTTGAATTGGATTACACGGATCGTGGCGTCAGTCACTATCTTCGATTGCAACTCACTCCACGGACACCGAACAGTAGTGGCTGATTCGGTGGCTACGGACGACTGGATCGTATCTGACTCAGTGGTTACGGGGGACTGAGTGGGATTTTCCTTAGCGGACATATTGTCTGGCCCGCTCCCCGACCTACCCCAATACGGTTACTACTGCATCGACGGCGTCGGCTCAGTGTCGGTAGCCGCGACTGTCGCTTAACCAACAGCCGCCGTTGCTGCTACCTAATTGTTGGTTAAGGTACGATTCAATCAGTAACGGTGAAGAGAATGAGCATGGGTCGACGGTGGACCTCGGGCAACACGCTACACAAGGTAGCGGTGGCCCTCGGTACACTCGTCGCCCGCCACCGCAATCACGGTGGGGGATTGAATGGTTGATCAGACAGAACAGCAAAGCAACACGAAGTTCACCAATTGTGTCGGAGCCAAAGAAACAGATAGATACAAAACACGATCACGAAAGACGCCCCCCAAGCCGCGGACGGAGCCGTGCCCACCGCACCGAGGGCAAACAAACATACGGCGAAAATGAGGACTAACGTTCTCCCGTAAGACGATGGGGGTTGATTTGTGTCTCCTGCAATATCAGCGATTGTTGTCGGGTCAGATGACGGGGGTGAGGTTCGCTCTGGTGTCCTTTCCACTTTCTGTTTGACCTTTTCCCACTGACTTTCAGATAGCGATGGGGGGCATTCGGACGGTAGTTCACAATCCCTGAAATGTAGATACATCCCGAACCATGTGTTTCCTTCAAGCAACATCCCACAGTTTGGACAGGTATATTCAGTAGCTCCTTCCTCGGACGATTGTTGAGTGGGAGATGAACGTTCTACCTTCTTCTTGACCTTTTGCCACTGACTTTCAGATAGGGGTGGGGGGCGTTCATCGGGCAATTCGCACTCAACGAAGTGATGATATATCCCCAACCACCCACTTCGTTTGAGAACCACATTACAATTCGGACAGGCGTATTCTGTTGCCTGCTTTGTTTGATCCGATTTCTCAGTCGTTGTCGAATCGTCGGTTGCTTGCTCACCAACCTCTGCCTCAGTTACATCAAGGAATATATCTCGGTATCGTTTGGTTTCCTCATCCATCGAATCGGGGTCGTGCCCTGGAGAGACGGGGGTTCGAGACGTAGACGACGACCGTGACTTCCTCGAAAGGTCAGACATACGTTGAATGTGATGATCGTGTTCGGCGTTATGACACCGCCAACAGAGTGTTTGGAGGCCTGCGTTTAATCAGGAGACGGCGACGGACCGCTTCGTGAAACCGAAGGAGT
>JBDGTP010000064.1:0-58671 GCA_042216725.1 Haloplanus sp. | reverse complement strand
TAACTATACAGGGTCAACAGGGATGATGGCAAGTTCAGAAGACAATCCCTCGGATCATCACAACGCGGAGATCCTGTCCATCGACGCTGGCGGGACGATGACGGACACGTTCCTCATGGACTCGAACGGCGAGTTCACCGTGGGGAAAGCAAAGACAACGCCGGACGACGAATCTCGGGGATTCCTCAAATCCTCTCAGGACGCCCTCGAAGACTGGGGCCTGGGTGTGGAAGAGGGGTTCCCAAACCTCGTCTCGACGGTGTATTCCGGAACAGCGATGCTCAACCGGCTGGTTGAGCGGGAGAGTGAGGTCGACGTTGGCATCCTCATCAGTGGCGGGATGGAGGACACGCTCCGGATGGGGCGTGGCCGGCAATCGTACACCGGCTACTCCTACTCGGACAGACTCCACGTCAACACGCACAAACACCCCGAACCGCTGATTCCGCGCAATCAGATTCGAGGCGTTCGAGAGCGTATCGACGTCAAGGGCAACGAACTGGTTCCGCTGTACGAAGACGACGTTCGGGAGGGTGTCAACGACCTGCTCGACCAGGGGGTCGATCACATCGTCGTCATGTACCTCCACGCCTACAAGAACGGGAGCCACGAACACCGGACGGAAGAAATCGCCTCCGAGATCATCGACGAACGCGACGCGGATACGTCGGTGATGCTCTCGAGTGAGTATTATCCGACGCTGAAAGAGTCGGAGCGACTGAACACGATCACGGCAGAAGCGTTCGCCGCAGAACCGTCCCGTGATCAGCTGACAAACATCCAGCAGGCAGTCGACGACCAGGGCGGGGAAGTCGGTGTTCGTGTGATGGCGAGTCACGGCGGGACGATCGACATCCACGCGAACGAACTGGCCCGGACGCTGATTTCCGGTCCCATCGGAGGGATGATCGGTGCCAACTACTTCGGCGAAAAACTCGGCTACGAGAATCTGGTCTGCACCGACATCGGCGGAACCAGTTTCGACATGGGCATCATCATCGGCAACGACTGGCAGATCGACTACAGTCCGGAGATGGCCCGCCTCCTCCTCTCGCTGCCGATGGTGAACATGGAGAGTGTCGGTGCAGGGACGGGCAGTTACGTGCGGGTGAACCCGACGTTCGACAAAATCGAGATCGGCCCCGAAAGCGCAGGCGATCAGGTCGGTGTCAGCGCCGTCGAAACAGATGTCGAGACGGTGACGGTGACGGACTGTCACGTCGCGATGGGCTGGATCAATCCGGAGAACTTCCTGGGCGGAGATATGCCGATCGACCGTGAGGTAGCCGAGCAGGAGATCAAAGAGCAGATCGCCGATCCGCTCGACATGGGCGTCTACGAGGCAGCGCAGGGCGTCATCGACATCCTCGAAAGCAAACTGCGCAACGACCTCGAAGCCGTCGTCACCGGCGAAGGATACGCGCCGTCGAACTTCAAGTGCCTCTCGTATGGCGGTGGTGGCCCGGTGCATACGGCCGGTTACACGAAGGATCTCGGCTTCGACGAAGTGCTCATTCCGGAATGGGCGGCTGGTTTCTCGGCATTTGGCTGCGGTGCCGCTGATTACGAGTATCGCTACGACCAGACGACCAGTATCAATATCGACGCGGATCTTTCGATGGAGGAGGCCGCAAAGACTGCCGGTGAAGAGCTCACCGAGGTCTGGAAGAACCTCGAACAGAAGGTCGAAGCCGAGTTCGAGACCAGCAACATCGGGCGCGACGAGATCGAATTCCAGTACAACATCCTCGGTCAGTATCAGGGACAGCTCAACAGTATCGACATCGAGTCGCCGGTGAGCCGTGTCGATACACCGGAAAAACTCGAGCGGTTGTTGGACACCTTCGAGGAGGGGTATCGTCGTCAGTATTCCGAGGAAGCCCGGTCTCCCGAACTTGGACACACCGTCACACAGGCGTCAGTTCGGGGTGTCCGAGACGTGGTCAAGCCGGAAATCCCGACCGAAGAACTGCAGGGATCAGAGCCCCCCGAGAGTGCGTTCAAAGACACTCGAGAAGCCTACTGGGACGGTGAATGGCTGGACACGGAGATCTACGACCTTCACGCTCTCCAGCCCGGCAACGAACTCAGTGGTCCTGCGATTCTGGAGGGGGCCGCGACGACGTACGCGCTCCCGCCGGACTGTGAAACCTGGCTGGACGAACACCGCGTCCACCACCTCACTACGATTGAATAGAGCCGAACACCGTTTTTGTACAGAGATGCATCTGCCCTTCGCCTGGATTTCCGCGTCCGTGCCGGCGCTGGGAGTGGGGCGGGTGCACTGTACGAGCCCGCATCTGGCTCGAAACAGATGCACACAAGGTACACTATGAGTTCGAAAAAACACGACGGGGAAAACTTCCCCCGAATGCGGCGCGAGAAAGAAAAGGTTCACGAGAAACAGGAGCGAGGTGAAGGGATCGGCTGGGACGGCAAGACCCTCAAGAACCAGTTCGAGAATCTGGAGCAGAAAACGGAGGAGACCGACCACTACGCAGGATTCGAGCGGCTCGAATTCAAAGAGGACGAGCCGATAGAGTACGAGCAGATGTTCGCGCAGCTACGGGGCGACCTCGTGACAGCGCGCGAGACGTCGAAGGAAGTCGCCGCGACTCCGATCGTCGAGCAGGAGGGTGAACTCTGCTATGGCCTCTTCACGCCCGAGGGCGATTCGATTGCCGTCTCGACCGGCATCATCGTCCACATCCACACGATGAGCGAGGCCATCAAGTACATGATCAACCACGACTACGAGGACAGCCCCGGGATCGAACCGGGAGACGTCTTCGTCAACAACGACACTCACGTGGGGAACGTCCACCCCTGTGACATCGCGACGCTCATCCCGATTTTCCACGACGGCGAGCTGGTCGCGTGGGCTGGTGGCGTCAACCACGTCATCGACACGGGTGCCATCGGGCCCGGGAGCATGAACGTCTCCCAGGCGTCCCGCTTCGGCGACGGCGCGTACTACACCGCCCGCAAAATCGGCGAAAATCTGGATCTCTACAACTCCTGGGAGAACGACTACCCGGACAAAACACGGACGCCGGACTTCCTGAAACTCGACGAGCGAACCCGGATGACCGGCTGTCTGATGATCCGCGATGCGGTCAAGGACATCATCGACGAGTACGGCATCGATAAATTCAAGCAACTCTCACGCGAATCCATCGAGGACGGTCGGCGGGGCTTCCGGAGCCGCATCAAGAAGACGATGCTCCCCGGCACGTACCGGGACGCCTCGTTCGTCGACGCCCTCTACGAAGGCCAGGATAATCTGACGCGCGAATACGCGAACGAGAATCACCTCATGCACGCGCCCTCGGAACTCCACGTCCGTGAGGACGGCTCGTTCCAGGTGTCCTTCGAGGGGGCGAACAAGTGGGGCTGGCATCCGTACAACTGCACGCCGGCTGCCATCCAGGGCGGCGTCTGGGTGATGCTCACCCAGACTGTCATCCCGAACGCGACCGTCAACGACGGTGCGTACTATAGCTGTGATTTCCACCTGCCGGAAGGGTCGTGGGCGAACACGCAGAACACGGAGACGGCCCACGCCTACGCGTGGCACTTCCTCGTGTCGGCGTGGGCGCCGCTCTGGCAGCATCTCTCGCGTGGCTACTTCGCCCGCGGGTTCTGGGAGGAGATCAACGCCGGCAACGCCAACACGTCGAACTGGCTGCAGGGCGGCGGCATCGACCAGTTCGACAAACTCCACGCCGTCAACTCCTTCGAGGCCGCCTGCGAGGGCATCGGTGCTCGCTACGTCGAAGACGGGGAGCCACACGCTTCGGCTATCTGGAACCCCGAAGGCGACATGGGCGACATCGAAGCGTGGGAACGGGTCGAACCGCTCCCGTTCCTGGGTCGTGCGGTCAAGCCCAACACTGGCGGTGCGGGTCGCCGTGCTGGCGGTGCGGGCTTCGAGTCGATGCGGACGGTCAAGGACGTCAGTCGGTGGTTGCTCTACGAGATGGGCAACGGCTACATGACCAGCGACAGCGGTCTCTTCGGTGGTTATCCAGCCGCGTCGGGGTATATTCTCAACGCCAAGGATACGGATCTGAAAGAGCGCTTCGAGAACGGGGAGGAGTATCCCCAGCACGACCTCGACCCGGAGAGCGGCGAGTTCGAGTCCAAGATCGACGGGGAGGTCACGCGGGAGCCGAAAGGCATCAGCACGCCCAAGCAGTTCGACGACTACGACATGTACCTGAACTACCTTCGCGGCGGGTCGGGACTGGGCGACCCCCTCGAACGCGAGCCCGCGGACGTCCTCGAAGACGTCCACGACGGCTACGTCCTCCCCCGGCACGCGAAGGACGCGTACGCCGTGGTCGTCGAGAAGGTCGACGACGAGGCCAAGCACAACTCCGCGTCCCAGGGCGAGTGGGAACTCGACGAGGAAGCCACCGAACGGCTTCGGGCCGAGCGAATGCAGGAACGCGCCGAGAAGGCCCAGCCCGTTTCGGAGTGGTACGACGAGGAACGCGAACGCATCCGCACCGAAACGGATCTCGTCGAAGACGTGAAGAAAACCTACGAGAGCAGCATGCGGATGAGCAAGCAGTTCGCGGAGTTCTACCGCGACTTCTGGGATCTGCCCGAGGACTTCTCGTTCGAGCTGAGCGAGCAGGCCGAACAGTCCCTTGACAACCGGTTCGACTCCGGACTCCGTCCGATGTGGGATAGCTTCACACGGAGACACAAAACCTGGCTCGACGTCGAGGACGAGCCGTACGTCCCGTACACGTGGACGGATCGTTCCATACAGGATCTGCCGAATCCGGAATCGACCTTCCGTCAGAGCGATCAGTCGTCGAGCGACGAGTAACCGTTCCCCATCGGTGTTGCACTCACTGTCCGGTCGGTGATCCGGTCGCCTCGCTCGTCCGCTCGGTTATCAGGGTCGTCAGAAGGGTTGATCATCCACCGGAGAGCCCCCGGCAGAACCTGCGTGGTCGGTCGCAGCCCCCACCGAGACGTACGAATGGTTCTGACGACCAGTATAAGCCCGGCACGCCCGTCGATCCGCTATGGACATCACCACGTCGGTCAACTGTTGGACGCCGACTTCGAGGAGAGCGTCGCGTTCTACCGCGACCTGGGTCTGTCGCCCCGCGAGACGACGGACGGCTCCGTCAGCGTCGCGTTCTTCGAGACGGCGTCGGTCGAGTTTCACCTCGTCGTCCGCGAGGAACGCGGCTCGTCGGCCGATGCCCTCCTCGACACAATCGGTCGGTACGCGGCCGCCCACGTCGCTTTCGAGGTCGACGACCTCGCGGCCGCGATGGTCGATGCCGAGCGGCGAGGCCTCGATTTCGTCGGCGAGCCACCGGAGGACGGTCTGGGTCCGTATCGGCGGGCGTTCGTCCACCCCGCCGGACACGTCGGGATTCCGTTCGAACTCGTCGAACCGCGCTGACGGCGACGGCGCGGCGGCGAGGGGGCTACGCGTGGAGTCGGCGTCCCGTCTCGAACCGGTCGTCGGTCGGATACACGTCACCGTCGCGGGCGGTCACGTCGTCTTCGGCCATCCCCGGCGTTGGCGGTGTCGACGGATGGGTCTGTCGAGATACCGCGCTCGAGAGGCTGAAACGCGTATCTGAGCCTCTGGTGGATTTATTTGATGCCCGGCTGTACGTTCGGATGCCGACGCCCTCCGGACGTTCCCCGTATGCCGGTGGCGTCGGTTCCCCGACGCGTCTCCCTCCCCCGACCGGCGTTTCGTCCCGGTCGCGTGTCCGGTTTCCCCGTCCGGGCGCGACGGCCGGGTACCACTCTTCGTCACTCGCGCCCGTCGCGGATCGAATCTATATCTTGACGCGATCCGACGACCACGTCCCCGACGATGGTGCGCTTGAGCGCCTCCGTCGCCGCGCCCTGTGTCAACGCCGCCTTCACGTCGATGTCGCGGTGTAGACCGGCGAGGAAGCCGCCGACGAACGCGTCGTGGGCGCCGGCGGGATCGCGCGTCGCCACCTCGAACGGCGACGCCTCGTATATCTCCTCGCCGCGGAGGCCGATGGTCGGGTGGGATCGCTTCTCGCGGGTGACGACCACCGTCGAGCAGTCGTAGCGCGTCCGGAGACTGTGCCCCGCGGGCACCACGTCGCCGTCGAGGTCGAACACGGTTTCGGCGTCGGCCTCGTCGACGATCAACACGTCCACGTCCTGGAGCAGGTGGTCGTACAGCTCGTGGGCCGTTTCGGGATCGAGCCCCGTCGCCGCGAATCGCGTATCGAACGCGCGGGTCGTATCGGCCTCGCCCGCCACCTCCAGCAGCGTCGCCGTCGTCTCCAGAAGCGTCTCCGAGCGGGAGGGTGTCGCGCCGCTGACGAACAGTGTCTCGGCGTCGCGGATCACGCCGACCGGGAGGTCGTCGGGCATCGTCGTCGTGATAGCGTCGCTCCGATTCTGGATGGCGGTCGTGCCCGCCGCCCCGCCGCGCTCGACGAACGCCGTCGAGGTGCGCCCCTCGTCGACCCAGGCGACGCCGGTTCGGACGCCGTGGCGTCGGAGGTCGCCGACCACGCGCCGTCCCAGCGCCGTGTCCGGGAGTTTCGATAGCCACGCGGCGTCCAGTCCGAGCGTCGCCGCCGCCACCGCGACGTTGCTCTCCGGCCCACCGACGTGGGCCACGAACTCCCGCGCCGTCTCGATGCGTTCGCCTCGTGGTGGCGAGAACCGGACGGTCGCTTCGCCGACGGTCACGAGATCGGTCACGGTTCTCGTTCGTCCGACTGGCGCAAAAAGGTGCGCCCGTGACGTGTCGCCGTTACTCCGACCGCCGCCCGCCGTGGCCGGGGTAGTCCCGTTCGAACCGGTCGGCGATTTCGTCGCGGTCGATGGCGACGACGACCGGGCGGCCGTGCGGGCAGGCGAAGGGGTTCTCGCAGTCGTCGAGGGCGTCGAGCAGGTCGACAACCGATCCCTCCGTGAGCGACGTGTTGCCCGTGATCGAGGGGTAACACGCCAGATCAGCGAGCAGAGCGTCGGCCACGGCGTCGACCGTCTCCCCTTCGTTTCCCTCCGCAAAGCCCGTCAGTGCGTCCCGGAGGAGGGCGGGGTCGAGCGCCGCGTCCACGACGGCGGGCACCGTCCGGACTTCGACGGTTCGGTCGTCGACCCGGTCGGCGTGAAAACCCAGTTCGGCCAGCGCGTCCCGGAACCGGTCGAACAGCGCCGCCTCGCGCGCCGTGAGTTCGAGTTCCACTGGCTCGGCCAGCGCCTGCGTCGGCGTCTCGCCGCTCATCTCGGCGCGCAACCGCTCGTAGTTGATCCGCTCGTCCGCCGCGTGCTGGTCGAGCAGAGCCAGGCCATCCGGCGTCTCCGCGACGAGATACGTGTCGTCGAACTGTCCGAGTACCCGCATCGTGGGCAGGCGGTCGAACGTGCGGTCGGGCGTTGCCCGCTCCCCGTCGAGCGTTCGCTGTTCGCTCGGCGCGACGACACCACCGTGGTTCCAGTCGCCGCCCCCGGCCGTGTCGCCGTCGGCGGTGCCTTCGTCGCCGGCCGTCGGCGTCGGCTCCCCGTTCCCCGACGCCACCTCGTCGCTCGCTCCCGCCGTCCCGGATCGTGTCGTGTCGTCGCCTTCACCCCCAGTCGTCGTCCCCGGCGGCGACGGGTCGCGTTCCGCCTTCGCGTCGCTCTCCGTCGCGTCGGCCGCCACCTCGTCCAGCGTCGACGCACGCGTCCCGTCGGCGTCGTTCCCCGTCCCGTCGGCGTCCGTCGGTTCGCCTACCGACGCCTCGGTCGTGAACCGGTCGGGGGTAGCGCGGTCGACCGCCGGCCGCCCGGTGCCCGCTCCCGACCCCTCGTCGTTCCGGTCGGGCGTCTCCACCGCGTCGCCGCCCGCGACCTCCCGGTCGGGCGACTCGGGCGCGATGGCCGTCTCGGTGGGTGCGGAGCGACCCCGCGGGGCCGACGAGCGGACGAGGCCGTGTTCCAGCAACGCTTCCCGCACCGCGTCGGTCAGGGCGTCGGCCACCGCCGACTCGTCGTCGAATCGCACCTCCATCTTGCGCGGATGGACGTTCACGTCGACGGCCGCCGGCGGCACCTCGAGGAAGATGACCGCGAAGGGGTACCGATCCGAGGCGAGTTGGCCGCCGTAGGCGTCGAGGATGGCCTCGCGAAGCGTCCCCGCAGTGACGTAGCGGCCGTTGATGAACGTCGAGAGGTACTCCCGACCGGCGCGAGTGGTTTCGGGATGACTCACCAGCCCCGACACCGACGCGACGGGGGCATCGTCGGGTTGGGCCTCGACTGCGACCATCGCCGACGCGACTTCCCGGCCGTAGACGGCGAGGATCGTCGATTCGAGGTCACCGTTCCCCTCGGTGGCGAACACCTCGCGGCCGTCGTGTTCCAGCGTCGTCGCCACGTCGGGGTTGGCGAGGGCGTACTGCGTGACCACGCGGTTGACGTGGTCGAACTCCGTCGTCTCCGTCTTGAGGAACTTCTTTCGCGCCGGCGTGTTGTAGAACAGCTCCTCGACTTCGACGACGGTGCCGGGCGGGCACCCGGAGGGCGCCACCTCCCTCGCGTCGCCTCCCTCGACGACGAGTTCGTGCCCCCGGCCGCCGTCGCGGGGACGCGACCGGATCGTCAGCCGCGACACCGCGCCGATGGTGTGGAGGGCTTCCCCCCGAAAGCCGAGCGTGCCGACCCGGTTCAGGTCGTCGCTCGAACTGATCTTGCTCGTCGTGTGTTCCTCCACGGCGCGTTCGAGATCGGTCGCGGTCATGCCGACGCCGTCGTCTCGCACCCGAATGGCCTCGGTGCCGCCGGCCTCGACGGCGACAGTGACTCGCGACGCGTCGGCGTCGAGACTGTTCTCGAGCAGTTCCTTCACGACGCTGGCGGGGCGCTCGACCACCTCACCGGCGGCGATACGGCGCACCGTCGCGTCGTCGAGTGCGTGGATGGTCGGCGTCTCGCTCACGACCCACACCGACGGGACGCCCCACCATCAACGCCACGGTGCCTCACTCGATGGCCAGCACTTCGATGTCGAAGGTCAGCGTCTCGCCGGCCAGCGGATGCTCGAAGTCGACACGCACCGTACCGTCCGTGACTTCGACGACGGTGCCGTTCGCGCCGCCCTGGGTTCGCACCTGCAACCCCTCGACGGGGTCACGACCGACCATCTCCGCGAACTCGTCGGTGTCGAACTCCCGCACTTGATCGCCCGTCGACTCGCCGTATGCCTTCTCGGGCGGAATCGTGATCGTCTCCTCGGCCCCGACTTCGAGGCCGAGAAGCGCTTCCTCCAGTCCTTCGATGAGGTTCCCCTCGCCCACGTCGACGGTGAGGGGCTCGAACTCGCGGTTCGGTTGCTCGTCGAGGAGGCCGGCTTCCTCGGCGACCGACTCGTCAGTAGTGTCGAACACCGTGCCGTCGTCGAGACGACCGGTGTACGTGATAGTGACCGAATCGCCGGTAGAAATGCTCATGCCAGAGACTCGGCCGTCGAACCGATAAGGCCTTGGACTGGATGACGACCCCGTGCCGTCGTCTCATACGGATTATTGTAACTGTTTACCGGTGGTTCGCCGAACTGTCTCGGCGAACCCCCGGTAATGACTTACGATAAACCGTATCACGCCTCGGGTTCGTACGGTTCGTAGAGCCGATCCATCCGCGCCGCCATCACGAAGTCAGTCTTGTGGAGGCCGTCGATTTTGTGCGTCCACATCTCGACTTCCACCTCGCCCCAGGCGAGTGCGAGGTCGGGATGGTGCCACTCCTCCTCCGCGAGTTCGCCGATTTCGTAGGTGAACTCCAGTGCGTCACGGAAGTCGTCGAGTTCGTAGTGGGCCTTCAGATGATGGTCGTCGACGACGTCCCACACGTCGCTCCGGAGGTCGTCGAGATACGGTTCGCACTCCGCGGCGGTGAGCGGTTCGTCGTCGCTCGTACACGCTTCGCACGGCTCGTCAGCGAGGGATGACATACCGTTCGTACGGACGGGAGCGGTTTGTAGGTTCGGCTACTCGTCGGCCATCGATCCGAACGTCTCGGCCGCGTCCGCGGGCACGTCGAAGTCGTGGTAGTGTTCGCCCTTCTCCTTGCTCAGGATGTTGAGCGCCGCCGCGGCGCCGTCGCCCGCCGCGATGACCGCCTGCCACTCCTCGGCGCGCACCATCGCGCCCGTAGCGTAGGCGTCCGCGACGCTCGTCTCCATCTCAACGCCCACGTCGACGACGCCCTCGTCGGTCGTCTCACAACCGAGCTCCTCGGCGAGACTCCGGTCGGCGCCCGTCGCCAACACCAGATAGTCCGCCTCGTGGTCGCCGTTTTCGGTCGTCACGGTGAAGCCGTCGCCGTTTGCCGCGACGCCGGTCACTTCCTCGCCCTGGTGGCGGTCGACGCCGAAGTCGTCGACCTGCTGGTGCGTCACACCCAGGAACTCGCTCCCGCCGATGGAGCCGATTCCGGGGTAGTTGAACAGATGCGCCTTGTGCATCCACGTCTCGTCCGTGTCGAACACAGCCGTCTCGAGCCCGTTCTTGGCCGCGAACAGTGCCGCACTCAGCCCTGCGGGGCCCCCGCCGACGATGGCTACGTCCGTCATACGCTTCGTGTCGAGTGGAGCGGAAAAAGGAGTGTCGATCACCCAGCTACTCTTCCGCTTCTGTCCCGTCGAGCCGATCCTGCCACTCGCGCACCCGCGCCATGAGGTCGACCGGCGAGATTTCGGCGACCGGCGTCTCTTCGAGTTCCGCGAGCACGGCCTCTGTCTCCGGATCGAGGGCGTCGGCCGCCTCGGTATCACCCGTGTCCGGCCCCGACTCGGCCGCCGCGTCCCGGAAGCCGCCGCCCTCCAGGTCGAAGACGACCTGCGTCGTGCCGGCTTCGGCCGCCGCCGTCTCCGCGCCCCGTGCCTCGATGGCGCGCTCCTCTCGGAGGCGGTCGAGTACGTCCCGCGACCGATCGACGACCGGCGACGGAACGCCCGCCAGGTCGGCGACGTGGACGCCGTAACTCCGGTCGGTCGGCCCCTCCTCGATGGTGCGAAGGAACGTGATGTCCCCGTCCTCCTCGTCGTCACCCGCGACGGCGACGTGGACGTTCTCGACCCGCGGCAGGTGATCGGCCAGCGCTGTCAGTTCGTGGTAGTGGGTGGCGAACAGACACTTACACCCGATTTCGTTGTGGATATACTCGGTCGTCGCCCACGCGATGGAGATGCCGTCGTAGGTGGCGGTACCCCGGCCCACCTCGTCGAGGACGACGAGCGACTCGGCGGTCGCCGAGTGGAGGATGTTACTCAGCTCCTGCATCTCGACCATGAACGTCGACCGCCCGCCCGCGAGTTCGTCGAGGGCGCCCACCCGGGTGTAGATGCCGTCGACGACGCCCACCGTCGCCGACCGCGCGGGGACGAAACTCCCCGCCTGTGCCAGCAGGACGATCAGCGCCGCCTGGCGCATGTACGTCGATTTGCCGGACATGTTCGGCCCGGTGACGAGCAGGAAGCCCCGATCATCCCGGAGTTCCACGTCGTTGGGCACGAAGTCGGTCGTCGTCTCCACGACCGGGTGGCGGCCGGCCTCGACGACGAGCGGTCCCGGTTCGACCACTGCGGGCCGACACCAGTCCTGACTCGCCGCGTGGGTCGCCAGGGACGCGAGGGAGTCCACCGCCGCCAACGTCCGGCCCACCTCCTGCAGGAGTTCGGCGTGGGCGGCCACCCGGTCGCGCAGGTCGCAAAAGAGGTCGTACTCCAAGTCGCCGCGGGCTTCCTCCAGGCGGAGTATCTCCCGTTCGCGCTCTTCGAGTTCGTCGGTGGTGTACCGCCGGGAGTTTTTCAGCGTCTTGATCTCGCGGTACGTCTCCGGGACGGCGTCGGTTTCGGACTTCCCCACCTGGATGTAGTAGCCGTCGGTCTTGTTGCGGTCGACCTGCAGGTGCGTGATGCCCGTCCGGGCTTTCTCGCGTTCCGCGAGGCCGTCCAGCCACTCGTGGGCGTTCTCGTATCGGTCGATCAGGTCGTCGAGTTCGGCGTCGTAGCCGCGGCGGAACAGTCCCCCTTCGGTCACCGTCTTCGGCGGATCGTCGGCGAGTGCCTCGTCCAGCTCCGCGCGGAGGTCGGCCGCAGTCGCCCGGTCGGGCCGGTCGACGACCTCCGGCAACGGCGAGTCGGCGAGGCGGGAGTCGCCGACCGCCTCCGCGAGTGCGGGCAGGACGCCGAGGGTGTCGCGGACGGCGAGCAAGTCGTCGGCGTCGGCGCTCCCGCTCGTCGCCCGCGCCGCGAGGCGTTCGAGGTCGTAGGCGTCGGCGAGTACCTCCTGCACCCGGTCGCGGGCGAGGGCGGCGTCGACCAGTGCGTCCACGCTGTCGAGGCGGCGGTCGATGACCGTCCGGTCGCGGCGCGGGCGGGTGAGCCACTCCCGCAGTCGTCGTCGCCCGGCGCTCGTCACCGTATGATCGACCGTCGCGAGCAGGGAGCCCTCGCGGTCACCGTGCATCGTTTCGGTGAGTTCGAGGTTGCGCTGTGTCGTCGCGTCGAGGTCGAGGTGGTCGCCCGGATCGTACGCCTGCAGGCGTGTCAGCGCTTCGAGGACACCCACGCCCGTCCCCTCGACGTACGCGATGACGGCACCGGCGGCGGCGACGCCCGCACGGTCGTCGAGGCCGACGCTGTCGAGAGCGGCGTCGCCGAACTGCTCGCGGAGCGTGTGTTCGGCCCGCCCGGGGGCGAACGCCGACGCGTCGTGTTCCGTAATGGAGGCGTCGAGACGGTCACGCACCCGCGCCAACAGGTCGCCCTCCTCGCGAACCGTCGGTCCCGGCAACACCTCGACGGGGTCGAAGCGGTGGAGTTCGGCGCTCGCTTCCGCCGCGGCGTCGGTCGCCGTCACGAGGAACTCGCCGGTCGTCACGTCGGCGAGCGCCAGCCCGTACCGGCCGTCGACGGCGGTGACGGCGGCCAGAAACTGCGCCGTCGGGTCGCTCGTCTCCAGCAGGGTGCCGGGCGTGACCACGCGCGTAATCTCGCGGGCGTGGCCGTCGCTCGTCTCGTACTGGTCGGCCACGGCGACGCGGTAGCCGCGTTCGACCAGGGCCTTGAGATACGGCGTCAGATCGTCGACCGGCACGCCGGCCATCGGGTACGACGATCCGTGGGAGGACTTCTCCGACACCTTCAGGTCGAGTTCGTCACCCACGAACTCGGCGTCCTCAGCGAAAAACTCGTAGAAGTCGCCGCACTGCATCGCCAGCAGATCCGCGTCCGTCTCCGATTTCAGGGCGAGAAACTCCCCGACGATCCCATCGGCGGTCATATCCACATCCGGACTGTCGGCGGGTAAAACGCTGTGGGTCTCGCCTACGCGGCGGTGCCTCGACTCATTCGACGGTGTCCAGCAGGGTGAACACCCGGTCGCCCAACTCCTCGGGCGTCTCGGCGACCACCTTCACGATGGCCTCCTTGCCCACGTCGCCGCTGTCGAGGACGGCGACGGGCGTCTCCGACCCCGCCATCTCGCCGAACGCGCGGCGGGCACCCCAGTCCATCGTGCCGCCCGCGGCGTCCTCGGGTTCGACCGCGCGGTCGTACTCGGTGACGGGGCCGTCCAACTCGCTGGTCGCCGCCACGGTTTCGTCGTCGTAGCGGCAGTTGACCGCAAAGCGGAGGTCGGGGTCGAACTCCCGGGCTGCGAGGAGGAAACGCGCGACGTGAGAGGAGGCGCCGAGTCTGACGCCGCGATTGGGGGCGACACCGGAGAGCGTGCGCGTGATCCGCCCCTCGACGGCAGCCGTCTCGCCGACCGCCTCGGCGTACTCGGTCGCCCCGACCACGTTCATCCCCACCTCGGGGACGAGGCGCGATACGTCGCGGTCGACGAACGCCTCGACGACTTCCGCCACGTCGGTCATCGTCCGGTGGCGGTCAGCGGCCTCGCGGAGGGCGGCGAGGTGGTGTACCGCTCCCGGCCCCTCGCCCACGTCGAGGCTGTAGCGAACCGCCCGCTCCATGAACGCCGTTCCAGCTTCGACCGCGTAGCCGAGCGTCTCGCCGTGGGCGAGGTGGGATGCGATGGCACTCGACAGCGTACAGCCCGATCCGTGGGTGGCGTCGGTGTCGATACGAGGGTGTTCGAACGTGCGGGTCGTGGTGTCGTTCCCGTCCGCCTGGACGAGCGTGTCGGTCACCGCGTCGCCGTCGCCGATGTGTCCGCCTTTGACGAGGGCGGCGTCGGCGCCCATCTCGACCAGCCCTTCCCCGGCCGCACGAGCCGTCTCACGGTCGGTCGGATCGATCCCCGTCAGCACCGCCGCCTCGTCGGCGTTCGGCGTGACGAGCGTTGCCTCGGCGATCAGCGACTCGTAGGCCGCCTCTGCCGCCGGAGCGAGCAGGCGGTCACCGCTCGCGGCGACCATCACGGGATCGACCACGACCGGCGCTTCCGCGTCGGACAGGCGGTCGGTCACCAGATCGATCACGGGTTCGGTCGCGAGCATCCCCGTCTTCACCGCGCCGACCGCGAAGTCGTCGGCGACGGCGTCGTACTGGGCTTCGATTTCCTCGGTCGGGAGGACGTGTGATCGCTCGACACCGGTGGTGTTCTGGGCGGTGACCGCGGTGACGACGGACGTGCCGAAGACGCCGTGGGCCTCTATGGTCTTCAGATCAGCCTGGATTCCCGCACCGCCGCCGGAATCGCTCCCGGCGACGGTGAGAGCGACGGGCGGCGAGACGGGCGCGCGACGGCGGGTCACGCCACACCCACCCCGGACGCGACACGGATCGGTCGACCGTTCGGCTCCGTAGCTATCGTTGCCATGTGGAGGCGTATTACGAGCTAATATATATCGGTGATGGACAGTCCGGTCGTCGACCCGAGCGGCAAGACCTATCTACACCCGGGAAAAACTCACGTCCACGCAGATGTGGGAGCGCTCGTCCGGTTGCCTCGTCGCAGTCGTCGCGGCCGCGTTGATCCTGCTGTCGACGGTCGGTTCCGGGGCTGGCACCGTCGCTTCGCCTCGAACCGCGCCGCCGCAGGTTCAGGCCGCGGGAGACCCCCTCCACCAGCAGGGGATCGACACCGACTCGGTTCGCCTGATCGTCTCGGTGGCCGAAAACGGCTCCGCCACCTGGACAGTCCAGTACTGGACGCGGCTCGACGACGAGAACACGACCGACGCGTTCGAATCGTTACAGAGCGACATCCGGGCGAACCCCGAGAACTTCTCGGATCGGTTCGCCTCGCGCATGCGCTCGACGGTCGCCACCGCCGAGAACGCGACCGGTCGGGAGATGAATGCGACTGGCTTCGCGGTGAGCGCGGAGACGCGCACGCCGCCCCAGTACGGCGTCGTCATCTACACGTTCCGCTGGAAGGGCTTCGCCGCCGTCGAGGGTGACACCATCCGCGTCGGCGACGCCATCGAGGGGCTCTTCCTCGACGACCGCACCCGCCTCGTGATCGAGTGGCCGTCGGCGTACACGCCGACGCGGATCGCGCCGCAACCGGACGAACGCCGCTCGGACGCGGTCGTCTGGCGCGGTGCCGAGACGAGTTTCGTCTCCGGCGAACCGAGCGTCGTCCTCCGACCGGACGCCGCGGGCACGACGGCCGCGGCCGGCGGCGGTGACGGCGGAACAGCCACCGCGTCGCCCGACGGCGGCGATTCGTCACTGCCGCTCGTCGGCGTTGGCCTCCTCGCCGTCCTGATTGGAACCGCCGTCTGGCACTACCGTGACCGGTTCGGCGCCGACGGCGGGCAGCCGAGCGACGCCGGTACCCGTCCCGGCGCCGAGGCGGCGGGTGACGACAGCGGCGGTGGCGCAGAGACGGCAGCGCCGGAAGAAGGGGGCGCTGAGGCCCGCGAAGATCTCCTCAGCAACGAGGAGCGCGTCCTCCAGTTCGTGCGCGAACGGGGTGGTCGGGTCAAACAGCAGGAGATCGTCGAAGCGTTCGACTGGACGGAAGCCCGCACGAGTCAGATCGTTCGCGACCTGCGCGACGACGGCGACCTCGAAGGATTCCGACTCGGGCGCGAGAACGTACTGAAACTCCCCGACGAGGAGTAGCTGGCCCCGATACGCCGGCCGAAAGATCGCCCGACTGCGGCCGTTCAAGCACGGCCTATACCGGGTTTAATCCGGGTTAATCGTTCTTCAGGTTCATACCGGTTTATTGGAGCCACACCCATAGCAACAGGTGAGATGAATCGAGACGTTTCGGACGTCGTCGTGTTCGTGCTTACGCTCGTCGTCACCGTGGGCACGGTGGCCGTCCCAGCAGCGGCGCTGGGCGCGACGGCGCCGGCGACGACGCAGGCCGTCGACGCGCCGACCGGCCGGGTGGCGCCACAGGCCGACGGGAACGGTACCGCGAACGCAACCGCTACGGCGACGCCGGAACGAACCGAGAGTGCGGGCAACGAGTCGCTCGCTCCCGGTCAGAAACTGGCCGGCGTCGTCGGTGTCCAGGGCGCGGAAATCGACGGTGAAATCGAAGAGCGGACGCTCACGACACGAGTCTCGCGGACGGAGTCGAACGCGTCGAAAGCGGCGGTGGTGGCGACCGACCTCAACCGCATCCGCGACCGGTTGCAGACCCTCCGCGAACGGAAGCGGGCGCTCCGCGAGGCACGCCAGTCGGGTGAACTCTCGACCGGCGAGTACCGCGCCCGGATGGCGGTCACGAGCGCACGGATCCAGGCGGTGCAGACACAGATCGAGTCGAACGAGGAGATCACTCGGAGCCTCCCCGAACCCGCGCTCGAATCGCACGGCGTGAACCGGACAGAGATCGACCGGCTGCGCCAGGACGCCGACGAGTTGCAGGGGCCGGAAGTCGCGGAAATCGCTCGACAGGTCGCTGGCAAGAACCCCGGCCGTGAGTTCGCCCCCGAACGCGGCCCGGACGACCTGCCGGCGCCGGCCCGCGACGGCGAGGACGAAGCGGAAGACGACAGTCAGGGGAACGCCGAGAACGCTGGGCCGCCGGCGGACGGGGAAACGCCCGACGATACCGGGCCGCCGGAGGACGGGGAAACGCCCGACGATACCGGGCCGCCGGAGGACACCGGCAACGACGGCGACAGCGCGAGAAACCGTTCGACCAGCGGTGAGACGCCCGACGACGCGAAGAACAGTAACCGGAGTGACGAGAGTCCGGGAAATTCGAGCGAGTCCGGTAGTTCGGGCAGCAGCGAGGACGGCGCGGGAAACTCGGGCGAGTCCGGTAGTTCGGGCGGTAGTGAGGACGGCGCGGGAAATTCGAGCGAGTCCGGTAGTTCGAGCGGTAGTGACGAGAGTCCGGGGAATTCGGGCGAATCCGGCAGTTCGGGCAGTAGCGAGGACGGTGAGTCCGGCAGTTCGAGCGGTAGCGAGGGCGGCGCGGGGACCTCCGGCAACTCCGGTAGTTCCGGTAACAGCGGCGGATCGAGCGATTCGGGCAACTCCGGTAACTCGGACGGAGCTGAGAACTCCGGCGACCAGGGAGGTGGTCGCTGATGAGTCACACCCCACGCGTGCTGATCGCGGACGACGAACCGGCGTTGCTCGACCTCTACGATACGTGGCTCGACGGCACGGACGCGACGGTCGTTCGCGCAACCTGCGGGGCCGAGGCACTCTCCCACTGTGACGAGTTCGACATCGACGTGGCGATCCTCGACCGACATATGCCGCGTGTCTCCGGCGACGAAGTACTCGATACGCTTCAGGAGCGCCCCACCAGCCCCCGTGTCGCGTTCGTGACGGCGGCGACGCCGGACGTTCGCATCGTCAACCTCGACATCGACGCGTATCTCACCAAGCCCGTGGGGCGCGAGGAGTTCGTCGACCTCGTCCGGTCGCTGATCCGCCGCGAGCAACTCCCCACGGCGGCCGAGCGGTACGTCTCGAAGCTCTCGAAGCGGGCGGCCCTGTTGAACGCCGAGTCGCCGGCCGCGCTCCAGACCGACCCCCTCTATGTCGCCCTCGAGGAAGAACTCTCTGGACTGGCGAAGCATATCGACGCCCGGCATCTCGACGATCCCTACCTGCGGCGGGCGCTTCCGGACGGTGGCACCACCACGATGCGACTCGATCCGCCGGCGTAGACACTCGCCACGCCGAGTATTGTACCTTTTTGTGTACGTCTCTCGACCCCCCGGGTATGTCGTACGACATCGCGCTCGTCCCCGGCGACGGGATCGGACCGACGGTCGTTGACGCGGCGTTGCCGTTGCTCGACGCCGCCGCCGAGGCCCACGGGTTCGACATCGAGACCACGCGCTACGACTGGGGAACCGAACGCTATCTCGCCGAGGGTGCAATGATGCCCGACGATGGCCTCGACACGCTGTCGGGTCACGACGCGATTCTTCTCGGCGCGGTCGGGCACCCGGATGTCCCCGACCACATCACGCTGAACGGCCTCTTGCTCCCGATTCGCAAGGGGTTCGACCAGTCGATCTGTAAGCGCCCCGCCGTGCTGTTCGACGGGGTACAGAGCCCGTTGCGGGGGTACGAGGGCGGCGATATCGACATCCTGGTGTTCCGCGAGAACACCGAAGGCGAGTATTCGGACGTGGGTGGGCGCGAACACCGCGGATTCGAGAACGAAATCGCGGTGCAAAGCGCCGTCTACACCCGCCGTAGCACCGAACGGATCGTCCGGGCCGCGTTCGAGGCCGCGACCGAACGGAGCGGTCACCTGACGAACGTCACGAAGTCGAACGCGCAGGCCCACGGGATGGTGTTCTGGGACGACATCGTCGCGGAGGTGAGCGAGGAGTACCCCGACGTGGACGTCGAACGCCTGCTGGTCGACGCCGCGAGCATGGACTTCATCCGCCGCCCCGACGAGTTCGACGTCGTCGTCTGTTCGAACCTCTTCGGGGACATCCTCACCGACATCGGTGCCATCGTCACGGGGAGTATGGGGCTGGCGCCCTCCGCGAACATCGATCCTGACCGCACCCACCCGTCGCTGTTCGAACCCGTCCACGGAAGCGCGTTCGACATCATGGGCGAGGGCGTCGCCAACCCCCTAGCGACGGTACTCTCGGGGGCGATGATGCTCGACCACCTCGGCGAGTCGGCGGCGTCGACGGCGCTGTGGGACGCCGTTGCCGACCAGTTGGCCGACTCGGACGCCCCGCGCACGCCGGATCTCGGCGGCGAGTCGACGACGGAAGCGGTTGCGAGCGACCTCCGCGGTCGGCTCTGACCTAGTCGTCGCCGGGAATCGCGCCGTCCTCGCGGAGCGCCGCCACCTCGTCCTCGTCGTAGCCGAGTTCGTGCAGGATGGCTTCGGTGTCCTCGCCCAGGAGCGGCGGCGCGCCCTCGAAGCCAGCGTCCGCGCGTTCGTAGTTGAGGGGGTGTTCGATCACTGGGACGGTGCCGAGCGCCGGGTGTTCGATCTCACGGATCACGCCGCGAGCCTCCGTCTGTTCGTTGTCGAGAGCGGTCGGCACGTCGTAGACGGGGCCGACCGGGAGGCCGTGTTCCTCGGCCAGCAGCGCCACCCACTCCTCGGTCGGGCGCTCGCGGAACACCGCCGACAGTTCGGCGTCGAGTTCGTCCATGTGTTCGACCCGGTCGGGGTTGGAGGCAAAGCGGTCGTCGTCGATCAGATCCGGTCGGTCGAGGGCCATACAGAGCTCCTCCCAGAGTTTCTGGTTCCCACAGCCGACGTTGAGGTAGCCGTCTTCGGTCGGGAACGCCTGATACGGTGCGAGAACGGGGTCTTTCGTCCCCATGCGCTCGGGTTGCTCGCCGACGAACGCCTTCCCCGCCTGCTTGGTCAGCCACGGGAGCGCGGCGTCGTGCATCCCGAGTTCGATTCGGTCGCCCTCGCCCGTGAGTTCGCGCCGGAACAGCGCGCCGACGATGCCGAACGCCGCCCACATCCCCGTGATGAGGTCGGTCTGGGGCAGACCCACCTTACAGGGGTCGCCGTCCTCCGGCCCCGTGACCGACATGATGCCGCTGGTGCCCTGCACGAGGAGGTCGTACCCCGGGCGACTGCTCCAGGGGCCGGTCTCGCCGAACGCCGAGATGGAGCAGTAGACCAGCTCCTCGTTCACCTCGCGGAGGTCGTCGTAGCCGACGCCGAGACGTTCTGCCGTGCCGGGGCGGAAGTTCTCGACCACCACGTCGGCCTCCGCGACCAGGTCGTACAGTGCTTGCAGGCCCGAGTCGGTCTTCAGGTTGAACTCGACGCTCAACTTGTCGTAGTTGATCGTCCAGAAGTAGGGCGACTCGCCGTTCTCGTCGGCCGTCTTCCCCGGGCCGTCGTACTCGGGATTCGGATCGACGAACGGTGGGCCGGAGTGGCGGTTGTCGTCGCCCGCGCCGGGGCGCTCGACCTTGATAACCTCCGCCCCCTGATTCGCGAGCATCAGCGTCGCGAACCCGCCGGTGACGAACGTCGTCAGATCCACCACGGTGATGCCGTCGAGGATGCGCTCCGGGGCGTCGTCGTCGGTCACGTCCATACTCCGCTCCTCGTTCGACCCGAGTAAAACCTTTCCGCGTTGTGGGTCGGTCAGCCGCCCTCGGTCGCGGTGCCGTCGGCCGCAGGCGCCGCGTAAGTCGTACGGAGGTGATCGAGAAGCGCGTCGACCGTCTCGCCGTCGTACGTCCAGAATCCGTAGAACGATCCCGGAAGGCGTTCCTCGGCGAGCAACGCACACTTGGCGGCGTCGACGCCGCCGCCGTCGTAGGTGACGAACCAGGTGTCGCGGATCTCCGTCGCCGTCGAGAGGTGGAGCGTCGGGTTCGTGGTGTCGACGCGGTCGCGCCCCTCGGGAGCGGCGTAGACGTGGACGTCGAGGCTCCCGCGCTCCGCGAGGTGTTCGTACACGTCGGTCTGGGACGCGAACCGGGTGCAGGTCTGAAAGCCCGCGTGGAGTTCGCCGGCGGCGCCGCGCCAGGCCCGGTCTTCGATCTCCTTCGACGCCGCGATCATCCGCTCGGTGTCGTAGGAGGTGAACATCGTCTCGTCGAGTTCGTCGAGCACCGGTTCGTACGTCTCGCGGGTAAACTCCGGGGCGACGCCGCGTGTCGAGCCGAGGACGTCGCTGACGTCGATAGCGGCGAGAAATTCGTCGTCACAGCTCAACACCGCGTAGTTTCGCGGTCCGGCCTCGTGTTCCGCCCGCTCGATAGTGAGGTTTCGGTCGGCGAAGTGTTCGCGGAGCGCCGTCGCCACGCCCGCTTCCGGGTTGAACACTGTCAGTGTCTTCTCCCGGGCGTCGACCGCGGCGATGAGTTCGAACAGCCCCATTCGCCCGTGTAGAGGGGCGGCCGCTATTTGTGCTTTTACCTCGAAGCAACGACCATTCGGCGGTGACGCGTCCCTTTTGTACGCCGACGGCGTACGGCCGACGGATCGATGACGGTCACGACGCTCCACCGGCCCGCTCACCGGGACGCGCTCACCCACCTCGAGGACGCCTTCCAGCGGGGCGACCTGATCACCGTCTTCGGGCGGTGTACCGTCGAGTACGACGGTCGTGCGTCGAGCAGTCTCGGCCCCGGCGACCGTCTCCTGATCCTCAAACCCGACGGGTCGGCGCTCGTCCACACCGACGAGCAGCGCACGCCCGTAAACTGGCAACCGCCGGGCTGTGACCACTTCGCTAGCGTCCGTGACGGGCGCCTGCGGGTGCGGAGCGTGCGCCGGTCTCCCGAGGAACTCCTCGACGTGCGGTTCGACCGTGTCCATCACCTCGCGGCGTACGACGTGACCGACCCCGACGATCTCGACCTCCGGGGGAGCGAGGCCGACCTCAAACGACACGTCCTCGATCACCCCGAACGGATCGAAGCGGGCTTCGAACCGCTGGCTACGGAGCGGGAGACCGAGGCCGGTCCGATGGACGTGTTCGGAACCGACGCCAGCGGCCGCCCCGTCGTGGTCGAGTTGAAGCGACGGCGCGTGGGGCCGGACGCGGTCGGCCAACTCCGTCGGTACGTCGACGCCCTCGAACGGGAACTCGGCGACGGCGAGGACGTGCGAGGCGTGCTCGTCGCGCCCTCGATCACCGACCGCGCGTCGTCCCTGTTGGAGCGCGAGGCCTTGGAGTTCGTCGCCCTCGATCCGACGACTGGCCGCCCGCCCGACGACGCGTCGGCGGAGTGATCGGGCCGAACCGTCCCGATCGACTATTCACGATTCGGACGTACTGGGGCCAACTCTGCATCATCCCGGCGTTTAATGTGTCTGCTGCTGGTACCAACGACTAATGGATCTCCACCACCGAACGGTTCGACAGGACGTCCGCGAACTCGGGGCGCTCCTCGGTGACGTACTGGAGGCACAGTCCTCGACGCAGGCCTTCGAGACGGTCGAAGACCTCCGCACGGCGGCTATCGACTACCGCGATGGCAGCCTCCCGTCGCGTGAGCCCCTGCGAACGACGCTGGGATCGCTCGATTCGGAACTCGAAGGGGCGGCAGCCCGTGCCTTTACGGCGTACTTCGAACTCATCAACCTCGCGGAGGAGCGCGAACGCGTCCGCGCCATCCGCCGTGGCGAACAGGAGGGGCAACTGGAGGATAGCCAGCAGGCGACGGTCGCGTCGCTCGTCGAGGCCGACGCCGACGCCGAGACGGTACAGCGGGTGCTCGACGACGTGCTTATCCAGCCCACCTTCACCGCCCACCCGACCGAAGCCCACCGGAAGACGATCAAGGCGAAACTCCGGGCAATCACCACTCTGCTGGAGTCGCTCGACGAACGCCGCTTGACCGACGACGAACGGCGGCAGGCGTGGGATCGCCTGGAGGCGGAGGTGACGAGTCTGTGGCAGACGCCGCAGGTGCGGGATCGGCCGCCCGAACCCGAAGACGAGGCGCGCAACGTGCAGTGGTATCTGGAGAACACCCTGTTCGACGTGGTCGGCGACGTGTACGCCGAACTGGAGGAGACGCTCGGCGAGACGTACCCCGAGGTCGACGTGCCGAAGCTCTTCGAGTTCCGGTCGTGGGCGGGCAGTGATCGCGACGGCAACCCCGCGGTGACCGTCGACGTGACGACCGAGACGCTGGAGCGCCAGCGGTCGGTCGTCCTCTCGAAGTACCGCGAGGAACTGAAGCGGCTCTCGGGCATCCTCAGCCAGGACGCCGCCTGGATCACGCCCGGCGACCGGTTCGAGGCGTCCCTGCTCGACGACCGGGAGCGCTTCCCCGAGGTGGCTCGCGAGGCCCAGGAGCGCTATCCTCACGAGTTCTACCGCCAGAAGCTGAAGCTGATGCGCGAACGTCTCGAACGCGTCGGCGATGTGCGTCCCGGCGGCTACACCGACGCCGACGAACTGATCGACGACCTCGAAGCCATCGACGAGAGCCTGCGTCTCAACGACGCCGAGTCCATCGCCGACGCCTACGTCGAACCCCTGATCCGGAAGGTGGACACCTTCGGCTTCTCGCTTGCCAGTCTCGACCTGCGCGACCATCAGAAAAACCACACCGAGGCGGTGGACGAACTGCTGGCGGGCGAGGGCATCGACTACCGCGACCGAGACGAGGCGGGTCGGATCGAGATACTCACCGAGGCGATCATGCAGGACGCCGACGTGGTCGACCTCACATCGCCGGGCGACGTGAGCGACACGACCGAACGCGTCTGCAAGCGCTTCGAAGCGCTCCGAGAGTGGCAACGGGAGTACGGCACCGACGCCATCGACACGTACTGTATCAGCATGACCGAGGAGCCGAGTCACGTCCTCGAAGTGCTCTTCCTGGCGGATCAGGCGGGCGTCGTCGACCTGCCGGAGTACAGCGGCCTCGACGTGGTGCCCCTCCTGGAGACGGAACACGCCCTCGACGGCGCACGCCGCATCATGGGCACGCTGTTCGAGAACGAGGCCTACGCGGCGGCGCTCGACTGCCGCGGTGACACCCAGGAGATCATGCTCGGCTACTCCGACTCGAACAAGGAGAACGGCTTCCTGGCGGCCAACTGGGATCTCTACCGGAACCAGCGGCGTCTCGCCCGCATCACCGACGAGTTCGACGTGCAGATGCGCCTGTTCCACGGTCGGGGGGGCTCCATCTCGCGGGGTGGTGGCCCGATGCACGAGGCGATGTTGGCACTCCCCGTCGAGACGGTCACCGGCGAGATCAAGTTCACCGAACAGGGCGAGGCCATCGCCGAGAAGTACGGCAATCCGCGGATCGCCGAACGCAACCTCGAACGGATGCTGGACGCGCAGATGCGCGCCCGCCACCGGTCGATGACGGGCCCGGTCAAGCCGACGCCCGACGCCTGGACGGATGCGATGGAGACGATGGCGGGAGCGGCGCGGGCGGAGTATCAGGATCTGCTCGGCACGGAGGGATTCATCCCGTACTTCGAGACGGCGACGCCCATCACGGTCATCGAAGACCTCAATCTGGGGTCGCGGCCGGCGTCGCGTTCCGGCGAACGCACCGTCGAGGATCTCCGGGCGATCCCGTGGGTGTTCTCGTGGACGCAGTCGCGGTGTATCATCCCCGGATGGTACGGTCTGGCGACGGGGATCGACGCCTACCTCGACGACGGCGGATCGATGGAGACGCTCCGGAAGATGTACGAGCGCTGGCCCTTCTTCAAGACGACGCTCGACAACGCCGCGCTCTCGATGGCCCGGACGGATATGGAAATCGCGGAGGAGTACACGGGACTCGCCGACGCGGAGGTGCGCGAACGCTTCTTCCCCCGTATCCGCGAGGAGTACGAACGCGGCGTCGACCTCGCCCTCTCGATCACCGGCCGCGACGACCTGGTTCGCCGGGAGTGGCTTCGGGAGAGCCTCGACCGACGGAACCCCTACGTCGATCCGCTGAACTACCTGCAGACGCGGCTGCTGGCGCGTGACGAACGCACCCCCTCCGAGGAACGCACCCTCCGGTTGACAGTCAAGGGGATCGCGGCCGGGATGAAGAGTACTGGATAACCGGCCGTTGACGCCGTCGTACGGCATCGAAGGCTTTATTCACCGCGTCGGCTTCGGTCTTGGCAAGTAACCATGTCAGATAAACCTGCCTCCATGTACCGGGAGATCAACAAGCGCCCGTACACGCGGCGCGAATACATCACGGGCATCCCGGGCTCGAAGATCGCACAGCACAACATGGGGAACCTGCAGACCGGTCCCGAAGACTACCCCGTCCACATCAGCCTCGAGGTCGAGGAGGAGTGCCAGATTCGTCACGGCGCGCTCGAATCCTCGCGGCTGTCCGCCAACCGCCGTCTCCTGAAGGAGGTCGGCCAGGAGAACTACAAGATGGTGCTCCGGAAGTTCCCCCACCACGTCATCCGTGAGAACAAGCAGGCGACGGGTGCGGGCGCAGACCGTGTCTCCGACGGGATGCGACAGGCGTTCGGCAAGCCGGTCGGCACCGCCGCCCGCGTCAACGCCAACGAGACCATCTTCACCTGTTACTGCGACCCCGAGGACGCCGACACGGTCAAGGACGCGTTCCGACGGTCGTACAACAAGATTTCGCCGCCGTGCCGAATCGTCGTCGAGAAGGGCGAACAGCTGCTGGTCGCCTGATCGACGGGCCGACTGTCGCCGAGTTTTCCACCCGTTCCAGCTCTCCACCCGGCCGCCGAGTTCTCTCTCCGGTCGCCGATCCGGAGACGCCTCGTCGCCCCGCACGGGTCGCCCCGTCGTTTTCCCCACCTGACTCCGGTTCGGCGTTCGAGACGACGCCGCTCCAACTGTGAATTGTTGGCACTATATCGATAAGGCTGGTAGGCCGCTCTCTATTGTCCCCCGGTTCGGTATTATAAACGGTCAACTGTGCTCTCCGAGCAGTTTCGACCGCATGGTGCAAGATCCCACCAGACGGCGGTTTATCGGCGTATCGCTGGCGGCACTCGGCGTCGGACTCGGCACGACGACGGCCGGCGCGCAGCGGGCAGACGGTGCGGACGCGTTCGCGGACGGCGCGTCGGGCCTCCGGCGACTCGCGACGACGGCCTACGGCGCGGAGGCGACCGGCCCGTACGTCACGAACGACGCCGGCGCCCTCTTCATGAGCCTCCAGCACCCGAGCAGGGACAACCGCTTCGAGGACTACAGCCGCGGGGGCATCGGCGCTCTCACCGGCACCAGTCTCCACGACCTGTCAGCCGGATTCGACGCACTGACCATCCCGTCGACGTTCGGCGTCCCCGACGACGGCGCCGACGACGCCGACGAGGAGCGGGTTCGCACCGCAGTCGGCGAGTTTTCGATCCTCGCGAGCGGGGGCGACTACCTCGGCGACGGCGAGTCGCTGGGGGTTCCGCAGACACCCGACGGCACCCTCATGAGCGAACTTGACTACGTCCACGGCGTCGATGAGTTCGGTCACAACCCGGACTTCAACGCGTACATCCCGCTCGACGACGAGTCCGGCTACCTCTACTCGAACTGGGAGACCGAACCCGGCGTCATCTCGCGTCTGCACCTCCGACAGACGGGTGCGGACGGCAGCCCGAACTGGCAGGTCGTCGACGGACAGAATCTCGACCTCCGGGACATCGGCGGGACGATGATCAACTGCTACGGGAGCGTTAGCCCGTGGGGAACGCCGATGAGCGCCGAAGAGAACTACGACCACACGGAGACCGCCGTCTGGAACAAACCCGGCTACGAGGACGCGGAGAACCTGGCGTACTACCTGGGCGCGACCCCCAAATCCGAACAGGGCGGCGTCATCGACGACGTGTACCCGAACCCCTATCGGTACGGCTACATCGTCGAGGTGACCGATCCGACGGCGGACACTCCCGAGCCGGTCAAGCGGGTTGCCATGGGTCGGTACGCTCCCGAGTGTCCCTGTGTCATGCCCGACGACCGAACCGTCTACCTCACGTCCGACGGAACCGACAAGTGTCTCTATAAGTTCGTGGCCGACGAGCCAGGGGATCTCTCGGCGGGCACCCTCTCTGCCGCGCGCGTCACGACCGATACCGTCGGCGCAGACCCGGCCGACACGCCCCTCGACATCGAGTGGATCGAACTCGCCCACGGCGACGAGAAGCAGATCGAGTCCTGGATCGCCGAGTACGATGCTGTCACGCAGGCGGACTACACGGACGGCGGGAACAGCTACCTCACCCAGGCCGATGTCGACGCCTGGGCGAACGGTAACGCCGCCGACGACCGCGTCGCCTTCCTCGAGACGCGCAAGGCCGCCATCGCGAAGGGTGCGACGGCCGAGTTCCGCAAACTGGAGGGTATCGACCGTCGTGAGTCCGCCGACGCTGGCGACTACGTCTACCTCGCGCTCTCGGAGATCAACTCGGGCATGACCGACGACGAGGGCGACCTCCAGTTCGATCAGGCCTACTACGGCGGCGTCATCTACCGCCTGCCGATCACCGAGGACTACAACTTGACTCGGCTCGAACCCGCGCTGATGGGCGCTCGCACCGCCGGCGCGGATACGAGCGATATCCGAACCGACTGGGCGAAGACCAACCAGGAGAGCGGGGTCTCCGGTCCGATCAC
Source organism: Haloplanus sp. (assembly GCA_042216725.1). Classification (GTDB taxonomy): domain Archaea; phylum Halobacteriota; class Halobacteria; order Halobacteriales; family Haloferacaceae; genus Haloplanus. Next base: position 31,218 of record JBDGTP010000064.1, on the reverse strand, counting down.
CGAACCGGCCGACGACACGATGGTCAACCCCGACAACATCTTCGTGATGGACGACGGCCGCGTCCTCGTCTGCGAGGACGCCGACGACCCCGTGGAAGGCGTCAACAGGACGTATCCGCAGGACAACCTCTGGGTCTACAACCCCGCCGACGAGTCGCAGAGCGACGAAAACCGGGGCCACGGCAACGACGCCGACGGCACCGACGAGGACAACCCCGGTCGCAGCGAGCGGTAACCCGTCCCGCGCCGACGCCGGAGCCCGGTCGGTCTCGACTCGAACCCCGGCTTTTTCTTCGCCGCCACCTCAGCGAGGGTATGCCTCGCGCTCGCTCTCCGCTCCGCCTCGCCGTGGCGACTCGGGCCGAGACGTTCGACCGCCTCCGCGACCCGCTGGCGGCCCGGGCAATCGAGGTCGCTCACCTCCCGGCCGAAGGGCGAGCAGTCCCCCTCGACGACGCGCCGGCAGCGCAGTTCGACATCGGCTTCGTCTTCCCCTCGCGAACCCCCGAGGGCACCGCGCTGTCGGCGCTTCACGACCTTCCGTGGGTGAACGGCCGCGAAGCGGTTCTCACGTCGCGAAACAAGGGCGGCGTCATCGCGACGCTCGGGGCCGCCGGCCTCCCCGTTCCGAAGACGACGATGGTCTCGAACCCCGTCGACGAGGACGACGTCGTCGCCGCGGTCGACGACTTCTCGTGGCCGGTCGTCATCAAGCCCAACGCGACGACGCGGGGGACGGGCGTGACGAAGGCTACCGACCTCGACTCGTTGCTCGGCGTCGTCGACTATCTGGATCTGATACACGACTACCGCGCCACGGGCGATAAGACGTTTCTCCTCCAGGAGTACCTGCCGGACGCGCGCGACTACCGGGTGATGGTCGTCGACGGCGAGTACGCCGGTGCGGTCGAACGCCGTCTCCCGGACGGCACCCGCGGGCGCGGGCGCTGGAAACACAACGTCCACCGCGGTGCCGAGGCGACGGGCGTCGACCTGCCGGCCGAGTATCGCCGCCTCGCCGAACGCGCCGCGGCGACGCTCGACGTGCCCTTCCTCGGAGTCGACCTCCTCGTGACCGACGACCGGGCCGTCGTCGCGGAGACGAACGCGCGGCCGACAGTCGACGCCGCCACCAAGTACGTGTCGGACTTCTACGACCGACTGGCGGCGCTGATCCAAAAGACGGCCGAGAACGCGGGGGCGACGTGACTACTCCACGTCGATGGCGGCGGAGTCGTCGACCGTGTCGATGGTGACCTCGAGGACGCCGTTGTTGAACGTCGCCGACGCGGAGTGTTCGTCGACCCGGGTCGGGAGGCGGATGCGTTCGTCGTACTCGCGGTGTGGGGAGGCGGCGCTGATCGTGAGGGTCTTGCCGTCACACTGCAGTTCGATGGCGTCCTTGTCGACGCCCGGCAAGTCGGCGACGAGTCGCACCTGGTCGGACTCCTCGTAGACGTTTACGTGCGTCTCCGAGGTGAACCCGGAGCCGTCACCGACGGTACTGGCCCCGGTCATTTCGTTCATCATCCGTTCGATTTCGTCGAAAATGTCGCCGAACGGGTCGTCGCGGTCGTCGCCTCTCATGATTCATCGTAGGCCGCTCCCGCTCAAAAACTTTCTGTCCCCGGTAGGGAGTGACTGACACGGTTGTTCGGGAGGAATCGCCCGTTTGAAATACTCGACCCGCCTTCGGAGAGACGAGGCACATGTTCAAGACGCTCGACGACATCGGGTCCGCGAAACGCGTCCTCGTTCGGGTGGATCTGAACTCGCCCGTCGAGGACGGCATCGTCAAGGACAACCGGCGGTTCGACCGTCACGCTCGCACCGTCCGGGAACTCGTAGACGCCGGACACCGTGTCGTCGTGATGGCCCACCAGGGTCGACCGGGCCGGGATTCGTTCATTTCGCTCGCTCAGCACGCGGATATCCTCGCCGAACACGTCAGCACGCCCGTCGAGTTCGTCGACGACGTGTTCGGCGAGGCTGCCATCGACGCCATCCGGTCGCTCGGCGAGGGCGAGGTTCTCCTGCTGGAGAACGTCCGGATGACCGACGACGAACTCCCCGAGAAACCCCCGGAAGAACACGCGGATAGCGAGTTCGTCCGGACGCTCGCCCCCGAGTTCGACTGCTACGTCAACGACGCGTACTCCGCGGCCCACCGCGCGCACGCCTCGCTCGTCGGCTTCCCGCTCGTTCTTCCTTCCTACGCGGGGCGCGTCATGGAGGCGGAGTACGAGGCCAACACCAGTATCGCCAATCGGGAGTTCGACGGCCCGGTGACGATGGTGCTCGGCGGTGCGAAGGCGACGGACGTCATCGACGTGATGTCGGCCCTCGACGAGGCTATCGACCACTACCTGCTCGGCGGCATCGTGGGGGAACTGTTCCTCCGCGCCGCGGGCTACGACGTTGGGTACGACGTCGACGGGACGGAACTCTACGACCACCAGTGGGAGGCAAACGCGGAACGCATCCGGGCGTTGCTCTCCGAGCGTGGTGACCGCATCCTCCTCCCCTTCGACCTCGCGGGCGAACGCGACGAGTCGCGCAGGGAGTTTCCCGTCGCCGACGTGGAGAAAGAACACCCGCTGCTCGACGTTGGCTCGCTCACCGTCGAACGCTACGGCGAGATCATCGAGGACTCGGCTGCCGTGTTCGTGAAGGGCGCACTCGGCGTCTTCGAGGACGAACGCTTCGCCGACGGCACCGTGGGCGTCCTCGAAACCATCGCGACCACGGGCTGTTTCTCCGTGATCGGCGGCGGCGACACGTCGCGGGCCATCGAACTGTACGGACTGGACGAAGGATACTTCTCACACGTCTCCATCGCCGGCGGTGCCTACGTCCGGGCGCTCACCGGACAGCCGTTGCCCGCCGTCGACGTTCTGTCGGGGAAGTAGCGGCCGTCACCGGACGCCGACGCTCCTACTCGTGTCCGTAGTCGAGGCCGACGCCCATCGACTTCTCGGTGGTCGCCATGCTCTCGGCGGCGTCGGCGTCGCCGCGGAGCGCCCGGATCGCGTCGATGTTTTCGGGTACCACGTCGCTCTCCTGGTGGATCGCCTGGAACAGATAGCAGTCGCGCCCCTCGACCGTGATCGACTCCGCCCAGATGCAGTTCTCCCAGAGGTCGCCCCGAGGGCGGTCGGCGTCGTGGGCGAACTCCTTGAGTTTGCCCGAACCGTCGATGTCCGCACCCGGCGGGATCAGGAACAGGCGGCTCTCGTCGCCGAACAGGTCGCGCACGTCGTCGGCGTCCGGCGACGACTCCAGCGTCACGTTGACGCTGTGGGTGTGCATCAGCGTCGCTGGCACCTTCATCCCGAGCGTGTCGATGTCGAGGTCGGGGAAGATGGTGTTCACGTCCGGGCCGTGGTGTGACGGGATAGTCACTGGGTCGGGGAGGATGTCGTCGATGGGACCGCGACCAGTCTGTCCGGGGTCGCCGCCGCGGCGAACCAGCGTGACGCGGGCCTTTTCGACGCCGTAGGCCTCCTCCAGCGGGGCGAGGATCCGGGAGAGCCCCGTGGTGTTACAGGACACCACTCGCGCGGAGTCGGCACCGATGGCGTCGGTGTAGTTAGCGCGCGCGTTGAAACTCACCTCGGCCACCTCGGCGTCCTCGCCGCCCTGGAAGATGGCGGGCGTGTCGTGTTCCTCGTAGAGGGCGCGGTTCTCGGCGCCGATGCCGGAGGGCGTACAGTCGACGACCACGTCGGACGCGGCCACCAGGTCGTCCACCTCGCCCGCGAGTTCGAGGCTTTCCTCGGCGAACCGGTCGGCCCGTTCCGGGACGGCGGCATAGAGGGGATAGCCGTTCCGCGCGGCCGTCTCGGCTTCGAAGTTCGGGCGCGTCTTGGCGACGCCGACGAGTTCCATATCCGGTTGTTCCACGACTGCGTCCGCGACGCGTTTACCGATGGTTCCGTACCCGTTGACGCCGACCTGTGTCATATCGCGCAGTCGACGACCGACCGGCATAATCGTTTCGAGCCGGCTCCACAAGGGCTAACGGTAATGCGGCCGTGACACGAGGTATGTCCGATTCGCTCTCCGAGGCCGCCGAGACGGCGATCCACCAGTGCATGGCGCTCGACGCCGGCGAGTCCTGTGTGATCGTCACCGACGACGACCGCCGTGTCATCGGCGAGACGCTCTACGACGTGGCGAGCGACGTGACCGACGACGCCGTTCTCCTCCGGTACCCGCCGGGCGACCAGCACGGCACCGAACCCCCGGCGCCGGTCGCGGCGGCGATGGCCGACGCCGACGTGGTGCTCGCGCCGACGACCAAGAGTCTGAGCCACACCCGTGCCCGCAAGCGCGCGAGCGAGGCCGGAGCGCGCGCTGCGACCCTCCCCGGGATCACCGAGGAAGTGATGATCGCCGGTCTCGACGCCGACTACGACGCCATCGCGCGCCACTGCCGGGAGGTGCTCGCACAGGTCGCGGACGCCGACGAGATCCGGGTGACGACGCCCGCGGGAACCGACCTCACGGTCGAGGTCGGTGATCGGGAGTGGCTGACCGACACCGGGATGGTACACGAACTCGGCGACTTCTCGAACCTCCCGGCCGGCGAGGTGTTCGTCAGCCCCGCGACGGCGACGGGCACGTACGTCGTCGACGGGACGATGATGCCCCACGGCTTGCTCGACGACCCGATCCGGTTCGAGGTGGAGGACGGCTACGTGACCCACATCTCCGACGACGCCGTTCGCGACCAGGTCGAGACGGGTCGGGAGGACGTGGGACGTGCCGCCGCCAACCTCGCCGAACTCGGCATCGGGACGAACGTCGGCGTCGTCGACCTCGTCGGCTCGGTGTTGCTGGACGAGAAGGCCGCGGGCACCGTCCACGTCGCCATCGGCGACGACGCGAGCATCGGCGGCGACACCGAGGCACCGCTTCACCTCGACGGCATCATCCGCGAGCCGACGGTGTACGCAGACGGGGTGGTCGTCGACCTCCCGACCGCCGACCGGTCGTGACCCGGTGACCGCAGGGGTTGCCCGCTCCGCCCCGTGAGACTCCCGCGTGCCCACCGTCGGAAGGGCGGGTTTTTACCGCCTGACCGGCTACGAGCGTCCATGACCCATCCCGGCCCCGACGCGGGTGACCGCGTCGCTCTCGTCTGTCCCTCGTGTTCGACCAGCGACCCGACGGTGCACGAGGTGCTGAAACCCGGCGGTCAGGTGACCGTCCGCTGTACCGAGTGTGGACACGTCCACAAGGAACGCTACGACCCGCCCACCGAAGTGGCGGTCGACGTCGTCGTCTCACAGGACGGCGAGTCGCTGTCGACGACCGTCGACGTTCCGGTCGAGGAGACCCTCGCGGCCGGCGACGAGTTCGTCGTCGACACGCCCGAAGCGATCATGCAGGTGCGGATCACGTCCGTCGAACTCACCGGTGACACCCGCGTCGACGAGGCCGGTGTCGAGGACATCGGAACCCTCTGGACGCGTGCCGTCGACAACGTCAACGTCAACGTGACCGTCCACCCGAACGACGGGCGGGCAGACGCCTCCCGGAGCATCACGGTGGCAGTACCCGGTGACCACGAGTTCACCGTCGGCGAGACGGCCTCTTTCGGCGACGAGGAGTTCGAGATCACGGGGATTCAGGTGCGCGACGACGCCCCGGACTACCGCTTCGAGAAACTCAGCCACGACGGCGACACCGTCTTCGCGAAGGACATCAAGCGGATGTACGGCCGCGACGTGACCTCCGCCGCGTGGTCGGCGTGGTAGAATGGATTACGCCCGCGCCCGTTCGGCCCTCGTCGACCGCCTGATCGACGGCGGCTGGATCGAGCGCCCGGCGACGGAGCGGGCCATGCGGGCGGTGCCGCGACACGAGTTCGTCCCCGCGGAGCGTCGCGAGGACGCGTACCACGACCGCCCACTCCCCATCGGCGACGGGCAGACCATCAGCGCCCCGCACATGGTCGCGACGATGACCGACCTGCTCGCGCCCGACTCCGGCGACGACGTGTTGGAGGTCGGTACTGGCTGTGGCTACCACGCCGCCGTGACGAGCGAGGTGGTTGCGGACGGCGTCGTCTCCAGCGTCGAGGTCGTCTCCGACCTCGCACGCCAGGCGCGGGAGCGTCTCGACCGCTTGGGGTACGACGTGCGCGTCCACGTCGGCGACGGCCACGCGGGGTGGCCGGCGAACGCCCCCTACGACGGTGCGTATCTCACCTGTGCGCCCGCCTCGATTCCCGAGGCTGTCGTCGAGCAGGTGCGCCCAGGCGGGCGAATCGTCGCCCCCGTCGGCCGCGGGCGACAGGAACTCGTTCGGCTGACCCGGCGGGCCGACGGCGGCGTCGACCGCGAAACACACGGCGGCGTTCGGTTCGTCCGGATGCAGGAGCACTGATCGAGTCCGTCGGCCTGCTCGACGCGGCGGAGACGAACGCACCCTTGATAAGCGCCCGCCCCCAGCGTCCACCTATGGAACCCGCGGTGTTGCGCGAGGACATGGTCGACGGCGTCGATCATGCCCTCGGCGGCCTCGACGAGTCACTGGGGACGGCCATGCGGACGGTGCCGCGTCACGTCTTCGTCGAGGATCGACCCTACGACAACCGTGCCGGCGAACACGCCGGGACGGACGTGCTCGCCCCCCGAACCGTCGCCCGACTGATCGAGGCGCTCGCCATCGACGACGACGACGCCGTGCTGGTCGTCGGTGCCGGCGTCGGGTACACCGCGGCCCTCCTCGCCGAACTCGTCGGCGAGCGTCGCGTCCACGCGGTCGACATCGCCCGCCAACTCGTCCTCGACGCGCGCCGCAACCTCGGCCAGGCGGGCTACGAGGGCGTCCTGGTCGACTGCCGCGACGGCGCCGACGGCCTCCCCGAGTACGCGCCCTTCGACCGCGTGCTCGTCGAGGCAGCAGCAGTGCGCCCGCCGCGCCCCCTGCTCGACCAACTCACCGCCGACGGCCGGCTCGTGATGCCGATGGGGACGCCGGATCAGACGCTCGTCGCGGTCGACGCCGACGACTCTCCCGACGGCTACACGGTCGTCGAGGAGTTCGGGTCGGCGGCGTTCGCCCCGTTGCTCGTCGAGGGCGAGCAAGCGGGTGGCGTCACGCGCAACCGCACTGAACGCGAAGACCAAGAGTTCGCCCAGCAGGGCTACTTCGCGCCGACGGGCTGGGAGCAAGACTGGATCGACTGGGACAGCCGCCTCGACGGTGGACGCGGGCACCATCGCCGATAGGACGGCCCCCGCTCACCGCCGCACCACCAGCACCTTGGCGTTCCCCCGTCGGTCGACGTAGCCGCTCCCAGCGGGCGGTTTCACTTCGATCAACAACGTTCCTTCGTCCTGATTCGAGCGGAGAGTGGGTGACGCGGTAACGGTCGCCGTCCCGTCCTCGCCGGTGGTCGCCGTCCGCACGCCGTCCAGGTCTGCGCTTCCCGCCTTGACGAGTATCGTCGCGTCGGCGACGGCCGATCCGTCGGCACCCACGACGGTCAGTTCGATGGACTGCTCGCCGGGGCCGACGACTTCCGGATCGGGGCGCACGTCGAGTTCCGTCGTCGACAGCCCCTGAATGCCGGTCAGCATGTTCATCATCACGCTCAGACTGGCGACGCCGATGACGAGAGCGATCACCAGTCTGATCGGCAGGCCTTCGATGGCTCGGGTGTCCGCTCGGAACGCGTCGAACATGGGTCGGCCTGGTGCCGTTTCCCTACTTGAACCTCCGGACGCGTGTTTATGTACGAACGGGCGACCACCCCGATCCATGTACGTACTCGGACGGGACGGCGGAACGGGGGCCGTCGTCGAACTCGGCAGCTATCGCGCCGCGGACGGGAGCGACGGGACGGCAGTTGGATTAGACCTTGATCGCCCGCACGCGGCACTCGTCGTCGGCAAGCGCGGGTACGGTAAGTCCTATACGCTGGGGGTGCTCGCGGAGGATGCGGCGCGGGCGCCGGGCATCGCGCCCGTCGTCGTCGACCCGATGGGTGGGTTCGGCGGCCTCGCGGCCGGCGACGCCGTCCCGGCGCGGGTCGTGAACGCGCCGACGGTGCCCGCCGGCACCCTGCCGCCGGCGGCGTGGCCCACGCTGTTCGGCCTCCAGTCGACCGACCCGGTCGGCGCTCTCCTCTGGGAGGCGGCGCGGGATGCCGAGACGCTCGACGCGATGGCGGCTCACGTCGCGGCGGCCGACGTCGACGACGGCGTTCGCCGGGCCGCCCGCAACCACCTCCGTCTCGCCGACTCGTGGGGCGTCTTCGACGCCGACGGTATCGACGCGACGGCGCTGCTGTCCGGTGAGGTGACCGTCCTCGACGGGTCGGCACTCGACGACCGGGCGGCGTCGGTGCTGGTTCACGCCGTCGCCACGGGGTTGTACACCGCCTGCGTCGAGCGCCGTCCGGATCGGTTGCCGTGGATCCTCCTCGACGAGGCGCACGTCTTCTTCGATGGTGTCGCCGCGCCGGCCCTGGAGACGGTGTTGACGCGAGGGCGAACGCCCGGCGTCTCGCTGGTCGCCGCCACCCAGCGGCCGAGCGCGCTCCCGTCCGTCGCCGTCTCGCAGGCCGACGTGTTGCTCGCCCATCGGCTGACTGCCACGTCGGACGTGGACGCCCTGTCGGCGGCGGTGCCGACGTATCTCTCGGGGACGCTCCGCGAGCGCCTGCCGACCGAACCGGGCGAGGCGCTGATCGTCGACGACATCACCGAATCGGTACATGGCGTGCGCGTGCGTCACCGCGAGACGCCCCACGGCGGCGACGACCCGCGAGCGAGCGACCGGGCCGAGGGGTGCGATCAGTCCGGATCGCCGAGGCTGGTTCCGCAGTCCGGACACTCACCGTCGACGACGGGCACCGGCGTCGCACAGTCCGGGCAGAATTCGAGGTAGCAGGCGCGGTCGCCCATGGGTGTTCGTCGGCCCGTGGCGGCCTAAATCTTCGGTAGCGTCTCCGACTCGGCCGCCTCACGCTCGTCGGCGTCAGTTCGATGCGGCTTTCCCAGTAGCAGCCGCGGGTGAGCGAGTCGCGGATCGACGCGTGCCGCCACCACGGTATCGTCAACGCTCGGGCTGAAGAGTTAATTCCATGGCCTGTCATCCTCGATGCGTGACCGACCCACGCATCGCGGCCGTGGGGATGTCCCCACTGGGCCGCACCGAACTCACCGGCCGGGATCTCTTCAGCGCCGCCATGGTCGAGGCGTTCGCGGGGTTGCCCGATCCGGCCGACATCGTCGACGCGGTGTACGTCGGCAACCAGTCCGAATCGTACGAACACCAGATCATGTACGGGACGCTCCTAGCGGAGTGGTGCGGCTTGCGCCACGTCCCCGCCGAGCGGGTCGAGGGCTGTGCCGCCGCCGGCGCACTCGCCTTGCGGCACGCGGTCGAGGACGTTCGAAGCGGGCGTCGAGACGCGGTGCTGGCCTGTGGCGTCGAGAAGATGACCGCGGGCGGCACCGCGGGAGCGACGAACGCGCTCTCGGCCGCGTTCGACCGGGCACTCGAACAGCGTTCCGGTGTCACCGCCCCCAGTCAGTACGCCCTGCTCGCCCAGCGATATCTCCACGAAACGGACGCAACCGAACAGGATCTGGCCCGAATCGCGGTCAAGAACCACGCCAACGCCGCCGCCAACCCCCGGGCGCAGTTCCAGCGGGAGACGGACGTAGCGACAGTGCTCGACTCGGACTACGTCGCGCCGCCGCTGAAACTGTTCGACTGCGCGCCGGTCACCGACGGCGCCGCCGCGGTACTGGTCGTCAGCGAGGATCTGGCCGCGACGCTCCCGGGTGACGACCGCGACACGGTTCGGATCGCCGGCGTCGGCGCCGGCGCGAACAACATCGCCGTCGCGGAGCGCGACCTCACTTTCGTCGAGGGCGCCCACGAGGCGACGACACGGGCCTACGAGGAAGCCGGCGTGACCCCGGACGATATCGACATCGCCGAGGTGCACGACGCCTTCACGATCAGCGAGGCACTCCTTGCGGAGGCGGCGGGTCTCGCCCCGCGCGGCCGGGGCTACGAGAGTGCGCTCCCGCCCGCGGAACGTTCGCCGGGGTGGACGGACACCCGCCTGAGCACGAGCGGGGGGCTCAAAGCCCGCGGGCACCCCATCGGCGCGACCGGTCTCGCTCAGGCCGTGGAAGGGTACGAACAACTGACCGACACCGCGACGACCGAACGACAGGTCGACGGCGCGACGACCGGCCTCCTCGTCAACGAGGGCGGCGTCGCCGACGCCGTCACCGTCGCACACGTCCTCACCACCGAACCATGACCGACGACTCCGATCCGACGACCGCGCCCCGTACGCCCGACGACATCACCCCCGACAGCCCGTTCACGCTTCCGGGCTTTTTCGCCGCCCTGGCCGACGGCGACCTGTGGGCGGCCGTCTGTCGGGAGTGTCAGCAACGCCTGATCCCGCCCCGACCAGCGTGTTACGCCTGCGGGAGCCGCGACCTCTACGTCGAATCCCAGCCGGAAACCGGGTCGGTCGTCTCGTACACGGAGGTTCGCACCCCGCCGGCGGCGCTCGAAGCCCGCGCGCCCTACACTGTCGCTATCGTCGAACTCGACTCCGGCGCCCGCCTGACCGGCCGACTCACCGTCCCCTATGCGGATACGTCGATCGGGATGCCGGTTCGGCTGTCCACCCGTCCACCGGACGACGACGAACTGGAGATGGCGCTCTCGTACGAGGTCGACTGGCCGATACACGAGTTCGAACCGGTCTGACGGGTCGAACGTCATTACTTCGACGACGGCGCGGAGCGGACGCGTGTCGATCCTGGCCTCCGGCGCTTGCGCGGCCGCGACCTGCCCGTCGCCGCGCGGTTGGCGGTATCCTTGCTTCGTTCGCCTGTGCGTCCGCACGTTCGTCGATAGCGGCGAGTTAGTCGCCGACCGTCTCGGAGGTCGTACGGACGGCGCCGACTACACCTCTGGGCGTTCGCAATCGTCTGTTCGCCGCCACCGTGACGACTCGCCGGATCGTTCACCGGGCGTAGAACTACACAGCCTTAGGCCATAAGAGAATAAGAGTCAAGATATCGGTGGTTCCTTGAACGACGTTAAATCCTGTATACTAGCGCGTGATTGTCCTATTCTGAACGAGACAAAAATTCATCGTGATCCGAGATATTAGAGCCAGATCGAGCAAGTATTGTCGGTATATTTGAGGAAAATTCTGAACAAACGCTATTTTTAAGTAGTATTTCAGAAAAAGCTCGCTAACATTTATTGTGTTTCCGCATCTTCAAGCGCCAGAAATTCGACGAAATCCTACCGACAACCGATCAATATACGCCGATCGATTGCCAAGAGTCACAGATCCTGCCGCTGATCCCGCCAGTCTTAATTAGTTATGGTCGGTCATCACTTCATGGGTGACCAGCCGCAGTACGGGCGAAGCGACTTCGGACAAGGCGGACTCAACCAGCGGCTCGATGTCGACAATCTCCTCGAGGGTATCGGTCTGGATCGGACGGAGATCGAGTGGCGCAAGGAGTTCATCGGATTCGACCGTGACGACGCTCGCCGACTGGAGAAGTATCAGGACGCGTTCGCGGCCAACGCCGATCAAATCGCCGACGACTTCTACGACAACCTCACCGACTACGACGAGACTGTCGAGGTGATCGGTCGGTCGCCGAAAGCCGTCGACCAACTCAAGCGCACTCAGTCGGCGTATCTCGTGACGCTCGCCGGAGGCGACTACGGATCGGAGTACTTCGAGGATCGAGCCCGCATCGGCAAGATTCACGACCTGCTGGATATGCCGATGAAACAGTATCTCGGCCAGTACGGCGTCTACTACGACCTCATTCTCCCGCTGGTCGGGAATCGGCTCACCGAATCACTGACGGAGCGACTCACCGACGCGGTGACCGACGGCGGGACGGCGACCGACGGCGGGACGGCGACCGACGGCGAGGACGGGATGGCACACGGCACGGCCGGGAGCGTCGTTACGTCGGGCACGCTCGAAACGGCGATCCAAGAGGAAGTCGACGACGCGATCCAGGATATTCTCTCGATCCTGCGGATCATCAATCTCGATATGCAGGTCGTGACGGATACGTACATCCACTCCTACAGCCAAGAGCTATCGGCGGAACTCGACCGCCAGCAGTCGGTTGCGGTCGAGGTCGAGGACGCAGTCGCGGAGACCGAACGGACGGCGAACGAGGCGGCGGAACGCTCGGAGGCGGTGCGCGAACTCGTGCAGTCACAGGCCGACTCGATGGGCGAGATTTCGACCGAGATCGGTGATATGTCTGCCACGGTCGAGGAGATTGCGTCCACTGCCGACGAGGTGGCGGCCACGAGTACGCGAGCCGAGCAACTCGCCGACGAGGGGCGGGAGGCGGCCGACGAGGCGATCAACGTCATGGAACGGGTCGACGAATCTTCACGGGAGGTGGCGGCCGACGTCGACCGCTTGGAAGAGCGCATCAACGAGATCGACGAGATCGTCGAAGTGATCGACGATATCGCCGATCAGACCAACCTATTAGCGCTGAACGCCTCCATCGAGGCGGCGCGGGCAGGCGAAGCCGGCGACGGCTTCGCCGTCGTCGCCAACGAGGTCAAGGGCCTCGCGGAAGAGGCACAGGATCGCGCGAGCGAGATCGAGACGATGGTTGCGGACATCAACGAGGACACCGCTGAGACGGTCGAGAGTCTCGAGACGGCCACTGAGGAGATCCAGCGTGGAGTGGCCGAAGTAGAGGAGACGGTCGGCACACTGCAAGAGATCGCGAGCGCCGTCGAAGAGGCGTCCCAGGGGATTCGGGAGGTGTCCGACGCCACCGACGACCAGGCCGCCTCGACCGAGGAGATCGCCAGTATGATCGACGAACTGGTCGAGCAAGCGGCCGACGCGGCCGACGAAATCGAGGCCGTCGCCCGCGCCAACGAACAACAGGTCACCAAGGTGCGCCAGATCGACGAGTCGGTGCAGCGGTTGACCGAGACGCAGTAGCGCCCGGGGTTCGGAAGCAGGACGCCCCGCCCACCTCCCCCTCCACGCGGATATCACGGTGTGAGGTAGTTGGCGCCGGCAGAATACGAAACGGGATCTGAACCACGGTTCCGCTTCGAGTCACTCTCTGGATCGAATCCCTCCGACCGTGCCTCGCTCCTCGGTGCACTCGTCGCTCGTGGAGTGGTATCAGGAAGAACGCCCGGAGCGGGATTTGAACCCGCGTCACGACCGTGACAGGGTCGTATGATGGGCCACTACACCATCCGGGCTTTCGCATCTAATCCAACCGGGGACTGGGAAATAAGACTTGCCATATAGGCCCGCCATGGTGAGCGGTATCGCGCCTCGCGCCGGAACGATTTTGTCGGGGGAGAGCGTGTGCCAAGGCGTACCGCGTTTCCCGCCAGAGTTGGCGGGGTCGAATAGCGTTGCTTCACGCTTCTTTGGCAAGCGTTAAATGGTTGGATCTACAAAGGCGCCGTAGTATCTCGTGATAACTTCTCCACCCGAATATCCATGGTAGACGTAAGCCAACACAAACTGGTTCCGGAGCATACGATCCTCGACGACCCGGATCGGGTCGACGAGGTTCTCGCGGAGTACAACGTCAGCAAGACCAATTTGCCGAAGATCAAGGTGAGCGACCCGGCGCTTCCCGAGGAGGCCGAACCGGGTGACGTGATCGAAATCGTTCGCGACTCTCGCACCACGGATCAAGCGACAGTGTACCGACTGGTGGTCGAATGAACCGACAGAGCCGACGTACCATCTCGAGGGAGTATTTCTCACAGGAACGGCTCGCCGAGCACCACTTCCGCTCGTTCAACGCCTTCCTGGATCGGGGGATGCAGGAAGTCGTCGACGAGAAAGAGCGGATCGAGACGGACATCGGCGACAAGGAGGGTCAGGAGCCGGTCTTCGTCGAACTGGGCGACGTGCGCGTCGAGACGCCCCGCGTTCGGGAGGCCGACGGGAGCGAGGAACTTCTCTACCCGCAGGAGGCGCGTCTGCGCAACATCACCTACGCCGCGCCGGTGTTCATGGAGATGGCCATCGTCCGCGGCGGCGAGGAAGAAGAGGAAGTCGTCGTCGACTCCACGGAGACGAAGGTCGGCCGGATGCCGATCATGGTCGGTTCCCGGAAGTGTAACATCGCGGAACTGACCCGCGAGGAACTGATCGACATCGGCGAAGACCCCGTCGACCCCGGCGGCTACTTCATCGTCAACGGCTCCGAGCGGGTGCTGATGACGAGCGAAGACCTCGCGCCGAACAAGATCCTCGCGGAGTACGACACGAAATACGGCGACGAGATCCAGGTCGCCAAGACGTTCTCTCAGCGTCGCGGATACCGCGCGCTCGTCCTCTGTGAGCGCAACCGCGAAGGGATCCTCGAAGTGTCGTTCCCCTCGGTGTCGGGCAGCGTCAACTTCGTGACGCTTGTGCGGGCGCTCGGCCTCGAATCCGACGAGGAGATCGTCCACCGCGTCAGCGACGACCCCGAGATCGTGAAGTTCATGCTGGAGAACCTGGAGATGGCCGAAGTCCAGAGCGAGGAGGAGGCCATCGAGACGCTCGGCAAACGCGTCGCCGGCGGGCAGGGGAAAAACTACCAGCTCAAACGCGCCAACTACGTCATCGACCGCTACCTCCTGCCCCACCTCCACGAGGAGGGCGTCGACGAGGAGGAGGTCCGCATCAACAAGGCGTACTACCTCTGCCGGATGGCGGAGGCGTGTTTCGAACTCGCGCTGGATCGCCGCGAGGCCGACGACAAAGACCACTACGCGAACAAGCGTCTGAAGGTAAGCGGCGACCTGATGCGCGACCTGTTCCGTACGGCGCTGAACAAACTGGCCCGCGACGTGAAATACCAGCTCGAACGGGCGAACATGCGCAACCGACAGCTGACGGTCAACACGGTCGTTCGCTCGGACGTGCTGACCGAGCGGCTGGAACATCCGATTGCGACGGGTAACTGGGTCGGCGGTCGTTCGGGCGTCTCCCAGTTGGTCGACCGCACGGACTACATGGGTGTGCTCTCGCACCTGCGCCGGCTGCGGAGCCCGCTCTCGCGCTCCCAGCCGCACTTCGAGGCGCGTGACCTGCACGCGACCCAGTGGGGACGCATCTGTCCCTCCGAGACGCCGGAGGGGCCGAACTGCGGTCTGGTGAAGAACTTCGCGCAGGCGATGGAGCTCTCCCAGACCGTCGAGGACGAACAGGAACTCAAGCGCGAACTGGCGTCGATGGGGGTCGAAGGCATCCCCGGAATCGAAGGCGTCGACTCGATGGCGGATTAACATGGCTCAGGCACGCGAGGCGAAAGTATACGTCAACGGCAGTCTGGTCGGTACCCACCCCGACCCCGAACAGCTCGCAGAACAGATCCGCGAAGCCCGCCGGCGCGGCGACGTCAGTGACATGGTCAACGTCTCCGTCAAGGATCGCACCCGCGAGGTCATCATCAACGCGGACGCTGGTCGGGCCCGCCGACCGCTGATCGTCGTCGAGGACGGCGAACCCCTCCTCTCCGACGAGGAGATCGAAGCGGTGGAGAACGGCGAACTCAGCTTCGAACAGCTCGTCGACCGCGGCTACATCGAGTTCATCGACGCCGAGGAGGAGGAGGACATCTACGTCGCCGTCGACGAGGACGAACTCTCGGAGAAGCATACCCACCTGGAGATCGACCCGCAACTCATCTTCGGCATCGGTGCCGGGATGATTCCCTATCCCGAACACAACGCCTCGCCCCGGATTACGATGGGCGCGGGGATGATGAAGCAGTCGCTCGGGCTGCCGGCCGCGAACTACCGGATTCGGCCGGACACGCGCCAGCACCTGATGCATTACCCTCAGCTGGCGATGGTCAAGACTCAGACCACCGAGCAGATCGGATTCGACGAGCGCCCGGCGGCACAGAACTTCGTCGTCGCCGTCATGTCCTACGAGGGGTTCAACATCGAGGACGCACTCGTCATGAACAAGGGCTCGGTCGACCGCGCGCTCGCTCGTTCCCACTTCTTCCGCACCTACGAGGGCGAGGAGCGCCGCTATCCGGGTGGTCAGGAGGATCGCTTCGAGGTACCGAGCCAGGACGTGCGCGGCGCCCGCGGCGAGGATGCTTACACCCACCTCGACGAGGACGGCCTCGTCAACCCCGAGACGAAAGTCGACGAGAACTCGGTGCTACTGGGCAAGACCAGCCCGCCGCGGTTCCTGGAGGAGCCGGACGACATGGGCGGGCTCAGCCCCCAGAAGCGCCGTGAGACGAGCGTCACGATGCGGAGCGGCGAGGACGGCGTCGTCGACACGGTCACGCTGATGGAGGGCGAGGACGGCTCGAAGCTCTCGAAGGTGAGCGTGCGCGACGAGCGGATTCCCGAACTCGGCGACAAGTTCGCGTCCCGCCACGGCCAGAAGGGCGTCGTCGGCCACCTGGCGCCCCAGGAGGACATGCCGTTCACCCAGGAGGGTGTCGTCCCGGATCTGGTGCTCAACCCGCACGCGCTCCCGTCGCGGATGACGGTCGGTCACGTGCTGGAGATGCTGGGTGGCAAGGTCGGCTCGCTCGAAGGCCGCCGCGTCGACGGCACGGCCTTCCAGGGCGAGGACGAGGAGGAACTCCGGGGGGCGCTCGAAGACCACGGCTTCGAATCCTCCGGCAAGGAAGTGATGTACTCCGGGGTGACCGGCGAGAAGATCGAGGCCGAAATCTTCGTCGGCACCATCTTCTATCACAAGCTCTACCACATGGTGAGCAACAAACTGCACGCCCGCTCCCGGGGGCCGGTGCAGGTGCTCACCCGTCAGCCCACCGAGGGACGCGCCCGCGAGGGTGGCCTGCGCGTGGGCGAGATGGAACGTGAGGTGCTGATCGGTCACGGGGCGGCGATGGCGCTCAAGGAGCGCCTGCTCGACTCCTCCGACCGCGAGAGCGTCTACATCAGCGCCGAAACGGGCATGGTCGCGGTCGAGGACGTCGACCAACGTCGGGTGTACGACCCCGTCACCGGCGACGAGGACGACATCCACGAGATCGAGGTGAGCTACGCGTTCAAGCTCCTGCTCGACGAGATGATCGCGCTCGGCATCCGACCGCGGCTGGAACTCGAGGACGCAGTATAACCAATGTCAATGCAGACACCAAAGGAGATCGGCGGCATTCAGTTCGGGTTGATGGACCCGGAGACGTATCGCGACATGTCCGCGACGAAGGTGATCACCGCGGACACCTACGACGACGATGGCTACCCAATCGACATGGGGTTGATGGATCCCCGTCTGGGCGTCATCGACCCTGGGCTGGAGTGTCGCACCTGCGGCCAGCACTCCGGCTCGTGTAACGGACACTTCGGCCACATCGAACTCGCGGCACCCGTCATCCACGTCGGATTCACGAAGCTCATCCGGCGGCTCCTGCGCTCGACGTGTCGGGAGTGCGGGCGTCTCGCGCTCACCGAGGAGGAACGCGAGGAGTACCAGGAGAGCTTAGTGCGCGCGGAGGAACTCGGCGAAGACCCCAACGACGTGCTGAAGTCCGCGGTTCGGCAGGCGCGCAAGCAGAGCTACTGCCCGTTCCCGGACTGCGACGGCGTGATGCACGACATCAAACACGAGAAGCCGACCACCTACTACGAGGTGCAGGACGTGCTCGCCGGGGACTACTCGGAGCGCATCGCGGAGGCGATGCAGCCCGACCCCGACGAGGACGACGAGGGGACGGGCCCTCAGGAACTCGCCGAAGCGGTCGGCGTCGACCTGGAGCGCATCAACGACATCATGGCGGGCGAGTTCCGCCCGAAGAGCGACACGCGCAAGAAACTGGAGAAAGTCCTCGACGTGGATCTGACCGAGGAGGACATGAACAAGCTGATGCCCTCGGACATCCGCGACTGGTTCGAGGACATCCCCAACGAGGATATCGAAGTGCTGGGCATCGACCCCAGCCGTTCGCGGCCGGAGTGGATGATCCTGACCGTCCTGCCGGTGCCGCCGGTGACGGCCCGGCCGTCGATCACGCTCGACAACGGCCAGCGGAGCGAGGACGACCTGACCCACAAGCTGGTCGACATCATCCGTATCAACCAGCGGTTCATGGAGAACCGCGAGGCCGGCGCGCCCCAACTCATCATCGAAGACCTCTGGGAGCTGCTCCAGTACCACGTCACCACCTTCATCGACAACGAGATTTCGGGCACACCGCCGGCGCGTCATCGCTCCGGACGGCCGCTGAAGACCCTCTCCCAGCGTCTCAAGGGCAAGGAGGGCCGCTTCCGTGGCTCCCTGTCCGGGAAGCGCGTCAACTTCTCGGCCCGGACGGTCATCAGCCCCGATCCCACCCTGTCGCTGAACGAAGTGGGCGTCCCGGAACGGGTCGCCAGCGAGATGACCCAGACGCTGAACGTCACCGAACGGAACGTCGATCAGGCGCGACAGTACGTCGCCAACGGGCCCGAGGCCCACCCCGGCGCGAACTACGTCCGTCGACCGGACGGCCGACGGCTGAAGGTGACCGAGAAGAACTGCGAGGAACTCGCCACCAAAGTCGAGGAGGGCTGGGAGGTCAACCGCCACCTCGTCGACGGCGACATCGTGATCTTCAACCGGCAGCCGTCGCTCCACCGGATGTCGATCATGGCCCACGAGGTGGTCGTGATGCCGTACAAGACGTTCCGGCTGAACACCACCGTCTGCCCGCCGTACAACGCCGACTTCGACGGTGACGAGATGAACATGCACGCCCTCCAGAACGAGGAGGCGCGCGCGGAGGCACGCGTCCTGATGCGCGTCCAGGAACAGATCCTCAGCCCCCGGTTCGGCGAGAACATCATCGGGGCCATCCAGGATCACATCAGCGGAACCTATCTGCTCACCCACGAGAATCCGCAGTTCACGGAGACGCAGGCACTCGACTTGCTGCGGGCAACGAGCGTCGACGAACTCCCCGACCCGGACGGCGAAGAGGACGGCGAACCCTACTGGACGGGTCGTACCGTCTTCTCGGAACTCCTGCCCGACGACCTCAACCTGGAGTTCACGTCGTCGGCCGGCGACACCGTTCTGATCGAGGACGGCCAGCTCGTCTCGGGCACTATCGACGAGGACGCGGTCGGCGCGTTCGGCGGCGAAATCGTCGATACGCTGACGAAGGTGTACTCCGAGACGCGAGCCCGCGTGTTCGTCAACGAGGTGGCCGCGCTGGCGATGCGGGCGATCATGCACTTTGGCTTCTCGCTCGGCATCGACGACGAGTCCATCCCACCGGCGGCCAACGAGATGGTCGACGAGGCCATCGACAACGCCTACGAGCGCATCGACAACCTCATCGACACCTACGAAGCGGGTGAACTCGAATCCCTGCCGGGTCGAACCATCGACGAGACGCTGGAGATGAAGATCATGCAGACGCTGGGCAAGGCCCGCGACAGCGCGGGTGAAATCGCCGAAGACCACTTCGACGAGGACAACCCGGCGGTCATCATGGCCCGCTCCGGCGCCCGTGGGTCGATGCTCAACCTGACCCAGATGGCCGGCTGTGTCGGCCAGCAGGCGGTTCGTGGCGAGCGGATCAACCGCGGCTACGAGGATCGCACCCTGAGCCACTACGAGCCGAACGACCTCTCCGCGGAAGCCCACGGCTTCGTCGAGAACTCCTACCGTGGCGGCCTCACGCCACGGGAGTTCTTCTTCCACGCGATGGGTGGCCGCGAGGGGCTGGTCGACACCGCCGTTCGTACCTCGAAATCCGGCTACCTCCAGCGCCGCCTCATCAACGCACTGTCGGAACTGGAGTCGCAGTACGACGGCACCGTCCGCGACACCTCCGACACCATCGTCCAGTTCGAGTTCGGCGAGGACGGCACCAGCCCGGTGAAGGTGTCCTCGACCGACGACGACCCCATCGACGTCGAGGGGATCGCCGACCGCGTCATCGAGGCGGAGTTCGACTCCGACGCCGAGAAGGAGCGCTTCCTCGGTCGGAAGGAACCGCCGACGAACCTCTCGGAGTACGCGGGGCCGGGTCTGAACAAGGCCCAGGGCATGGAGGTGGAATCCGATGACTGAGTACGAACACGTCACCGACGACATCGAGGCGGTCGTCGAGGACACGGAACTGCCGCGACGGCTGAAAGATCGCATCTACGAGACCGTCGAGGAACGCGGACCGGTCTCGGTGGAGCAGGCCACCGAGATTGCCGAGGCGACCGAGTCGCGGTATCTGGACACGCGGGTCGACCCGCTCGACCCCGTCGGCACGGTGTCGGCGCAGTCCATCGGCGAACCCGGGACGCAGATGACGATGAACACGTTCCACTACGCGGGGGTCGCGGAGATCGACGTGACTCAGGGTCTGCCCCGCCTCATCGAACTGGTGGACGCCCGGAAGACGCCCGACACGCCGATGATGACGGTGTATCTCGACGACGAGTACGCCACCGACCGCGAGCGCGCCCACGAGGTGGTGTGGTCGATCGAGTCGACGAAGATCCTCTCCCTGGGCGACGTGTCGACGAACGTCGCCGACATGCTCGTCCAGGTCGACCTGAACGAGGAGACCCTGCTGGAGCGGTGGCCGACCGTCGGCGACGTGGGCGAGATTGCGGCGGAGATTGCCGAGACTATCGAGGACGCGCTCGGCGTTCAGACCCGGCGGTCGGGGACGCTCATCGAGTTCGGCCCCTCGGAGCCGAGCTACCGCGAACTCCTCCAGTTGGTCGAGGAACTCCGCGACGTGGTGTTCAAAGGGATCGAGGAAGTGTCGCGGGTCGTCATCCGGAAGGAAACGACCGACGAGGAGGAAGAGGAGTTCGTCCTCTACACCGAGGGGTCGGCCTTCGGCGACGTGATCGAAATCGAGGGCGTCGACGCCTCCCGCACCACGTGCAACAACATCCACGAGATCTACCGCAACCTGGGCGTCGAGGCGGCCCGCGAGGCCATCATCAACGAGACGATGGACACGCTCGAAGAGCAGGGTCTCGACGACGTGAACGTCCGTCACCTGATGCTGGTCGCGGATATCATGACGAACCGAGGCACCATCGAGTCCATCGGCCGCCACGGCATCTCGGGCTCGAAGGAATCGGTGCTCGCCCGCGCCGCGTTCGAGGTGACGGTGAACCACCTGCTCGACGCGGCGATCCACGGCGAGCGTGACCGCCTCGACGGCGTCATCGAGAACGTCATCGTCGGCAAGCCGGTCGCCATCGGCACCGGCGACGTCGACCTCCGGATGGGGTCGTTCAGCCCCGACATGGGTCAGCCCTCGGACGACTAAATGCGGGTTACCCTGTCGGATCGCGACCGCCGCTACATCGCCTGCTTCGAGGACGAGACGGGCGCCACCGCCCGGGACTGCCTGGTCTTCGAGGACGAGGACGAGGATCGCGTCGTGTTCCTGGTCGCGGCCGGCGAGATGGGCCAGGCGGTCGGCCCCGACGGCCGGCGGGTACGGGCCGTCGAGGAGACGCTGGGCCGGACGGTCGAACTCGTCGAGGACGCGGACACGCCGGAGGCGTTCGTCGCCAACGCGCTCGCGCCTGCAGCGGTACAGCACGTCACGATCAGCGAGCAGGGTGACCGGATCGCCTACGCGGAGGTGCCCGACGCCGACCGCGGCGCCGCCATCGGCCGCGACGGGCGAAACATCCGGACGGCCCGGCGTCTCGCGAGCCGGCATTACGACCTCGACGACGTGCAACTCACGTGACGGCAGTGACACAGCGCCCGTGACTGGCTCACGCCGTCTCGACGCCGGCGACGACCTCAGCGGTTCGTAGCGGCCGTCCGACGGATCACGAAACGGCCTCAGATTCCTTCTCGCACACCGCTCGGGCACGCTGCGGCCGTCTCTCCGACCGGGAAAAGGGAGGCTTAAGTAGCTCCGCCGGGAACGGGATGGCACTATGGCGAACGGCAAGTACGCGGCCCGCAAACTCAAGAAAGACCGCCAAACGCGGCGGTGGTCTGACTCGGAGTACGCGCGACGCGAGCGCGGCCTCCGGAAGAAGTCGGACCCGCTCGAGGGCGCTCCCCAGGCACGGGGCATCGTCCTCGAGAAGGTCGGTATCGAGGCGAAACAGCCCAACTCCGCGATCCGGAAATGCGTCCGGGTGCAGCTCATCAAGAACGGCAAGCAGGTGACGGCGTTCTGTCCCGGTGACGGGGCCATCTCCTACATCGACGAACACGACGAGGTCACCATCGCCGGCATCGGTGGCGCGAAGGGTCGCGCCATGGGCGACCTCTCCGGTGTGAACTACAAGGTCGAGAAGGTCAACGGCGTCTCGCTCATCGAACTCGTGCGCGGGAACGCGGAGAAACCCGTCCGATAATGTCCGAGAGCGACACCCCCGAACCCGACGCCCCTGCCGGCAGTGACGACCAGGAGACCGATGCGCTCCTCTTCGGCGTCTGGGAGACCGACGACATCGCGTACTCCGATCCGAGTACACAGCGGTACATCAACGTGACGCCCATCGCTCACACGATGGGGCGCCACGCCTCCAAGCAGTTCCAGAAGAGCGAAATCTCGGTCGTCGAGCGGCTGATCAACCGCTTGATGCAGACCGAGGAGAACACCGGGAAGAAACAGCAGGCGATGCGGATCGTCCGTGACGCCTTCGAAATCGTCCACGAGCAGACCGAGGAAAACCCGGTGCAGGTGCTCGTCACCGCCGTCGAGAACGCGGCACCGCGCGAGGAGACCGTCCGCCTGAAGTACGGCGGCATCTCCGTCCCGCAGGCCGTCGACGTGGCGCCCCAGCGGCGCGTCGACCAGGCGCTGAAATTCATCGCCGAGGGCACCTACCGCGGGTCGTACAAGACGCCCACCAGCGCCGCCGAGTCGCTGGCGAATCAGCTTATGGGCGCCGCCGACTACGACGTGGGCACCTACTCGATCAACCAGAAAGAGGAAGCCGAGCGGGTCGCCGCAGCCGCGCGGTAGTCTTCTCCCGAAGAGCTACGTCGTCCCCGTTCGACGGGGCCGGCATGGACGATATCGGTTCGCTCGCGACTGCTCATACGATCCGGAGTCCCGGCCACGTCGAGTACGGCGCCGGCGCTATCGCGGCCCTCGAATCGTTCGCCGCGGATCGTGGCGCCGATTCGGCGCTCCTCGTCACCGACGAGAATCTGGCTGCGAGTGGCGTCATCGACGCCCCGTGCGCCCGCCTCGCCGCCGCGGGGGTCGACGTGGCGGTCTACGACGGCGTCGCGCCCGAACCGAAGCTGTCGATGGTCGAAGCGGCCGCCGAGCGCGTGGTCGACCACGACCTGGTCGTCGGCGTCGGCGGCGGGAGTTCGATGGATACGGCCAAACTCGCGGCGGCGCTCGCCGCGAACGGCGGCGACGTGCGCGATCTGCTCGGCATGGATCAGGTGCCGGGGCCGACCGGGCCGCTGGCGCTGGTGCCGACCACGGCGGGGACGGGAAGCGAAGTTACCCACATCGGCGTGTTCGCGGACGAACGGGCCGGCGGCGCGAAGAAGGTGGCCTTCTCGCCGCATCTCTTCGCCGACCTGGCGGCGGTCGATCCCGATCTGACGGAGACGATGCCGCCCGGCGTCGCGGCGGCGACGGGGCTCGACGCACTCACACACGCCATCGAGAGCTACGTCACCCTTCTGCGGACGCCGTACACGGACGCGCTGGCACGCCGTGCGGTCGACCTCGTCGCGGCGAACCTGCGTCCCGCCGTCACGCAGGGGCCGGCGAACGACGCGGCCCGTGCCCGGATGAGCCTCGCGGCCACGCTCGCGGGCCAGGCGTTCGTCAACTCCGGACTGGGAGCGGTACACGCGCTCACCTACCCGCTCGGGATGGAAGCCGGTCTGGGTCACGGCCTGGCCAACGGCGTCCTCCTCCCGCACGTGATGCGGTACAACGTCCCCGCCGAAGTAGAGCGGTTCGCCGATCTGGCGGGACTGCTGGGGGCCGAACGACGCCCCGGCGAGTCCGAACGCGCATTCGCGGCGCGGAGCGTCGAAGCCGTCTTCGACCTCCTGGAGGACGTTGACGTGCCGACGAGTATCGACGCGTTCGGCGAGTTCGACCGGGCGGACTTCGAGGACTTCGCCGACATCGCGTTCGAACACTCCGAACACAACATCGAGCGGAACCCACGGACGATGGATCGTGAGGACGTGATCGGAGTGTTCGAGTCGGCGATGGCGGGCCGGTAGTCGCGCTCGGGACGCGGGGTCGGCGCGAATACGCTGGCCGCACGTCGGCGCGAATACGCTGGCCGCACGTCGGCGCGAATACGCTGGCCGCACGTCGGCGCGAATACGCTAGTCAGCGGCGCGGCCGCTCCCGCCGAGCGCGTACGCTCGCGTCACCGACACGAGGTCACGCCGAAAGTCGCTCTCGGTCGGATCGTCGGCGAGCGTGCGGAACCGGCGCTTGAACGTCTCCATGCCGACGGCTGGCGCGTCGGCCGCCGCGGCCCGCGCCAGGTCGTACAGCCGGTGATCGGGGTCGATGAGGCCGTGTCGCTCCACGAGGCCGAGGGCGAAGGCGGCGTTGACGGCGGTGATGTCGGGGTCGGCGCCCTCGTGTGGGGCCCCCGCACCGGCGGGGCGCGTTCCCGCGGGGCCGGGGGCGTCGGCGACGGCGGCCGCCAACTTGGATTCGAGGAACTGGACGAGTTTCGCCGCGGGCGCCACCGTGAGGGTGATGTCGTCGGCGTAGATGTCGCGCATGTGGTTGGCGATCTGATAGCAGTGAGCGAGTTTGCGGCGCTCGACGTCCCGCCCGGAGAGGGCGAGAAAGAGCGCCTCGTCCGTCGACTGGGTGTGGGAGGCGTGGCCTTGCTCGTAACGCGCCATATGCGCGAGTTCGTGGAGGGCGAGTTCGCGCGCCATCGCACTCGTCGCGGCCTGCCGCGAGATGTTGAGAACGTGATGGTCGTCGTAGTGGGCCGTCCAGGTTCGTTCGTCGGGGTCGTCTCGAACCTCGACGTGTACCGGGCGGTCGAGGTCATGTTCGGTCGCGAGTAGATCGGCGGCGCCGAGAAAGGGGTTCGGTGGCACGCCGCCCTGTACGCGTACGTCCATGCTGGTCATTACCACGGGTCAGGTGCCTAAGACGATTGTGGTTCGCCGGGTGGCCGCTCCACGTCGCCATCGGGCGACGGATGCTTTCGTGGTATCCGGTGACATACACTACCAGCGGCCGGAAATCGGGCAGTACGTCTTCAGCAAAACACTACCCTTTTGACCCTCCTGGCGGTAAGGGCGAGTAATGGGCCGACGAAAGAAGATCGTACAAGAATGTGAGCGGCTGATGGATCGCCCGGAGAATATCCGGAACATCGCCATCGCCGCTCACGTCGACCACGGTAAGACGACGCTGACTGACAACCTGCTCGCCGGTGCGGGCATGATCTCGCAGGACACCGCGGGCGAACAGCTCGCGATGGACACCGAGGAAGACGAGCAGGAACGTGGTATCACCATCGACGCTGCGAACGTTTCGATGACCCACGAGTACGAGGGGACGAACCACCTCATCAACCTGATCGACACCCCGGGCCACGTCGACTTCGGTGGCGACGTGACGCGGGCGATGCGCGCCGTCGACGGCGCGCTCGTGGTCGTCGACGCCGTCGAGGGCGCGATGCCCCAGACGGAGACGGTGCTTCGGCAGGCGCTCCGCGAGGGCGTCAAGCCGACCCTCTTCATCAACAAGGTCGACCGCCTGATCTCCGAACTCCAGGAAGGGCCACAGGAGATGCAAGAGCGGCTTCTGTCGGTCATCCGCGACGTGAACGAACTCATCCGCGGGATGACCGAGGAGATGGAGGACATCGACGACGACTGGACTGTCTCCGTCGAGGACGGCACCGTCGGGTTCGGATCGGCGCTCTACAAGTGGGGCGTCTCCATGCCCTCGATGCAGCGGACGGGCATGGACTTCGGCGACATCATCGAACTCGAACGCGCGGACAAGCGCCAGGAGCTCCACGAACGGACGCCCCTCTCGGACGTCGTGCTCGACATGGTGTGTGAGCACTTCCCCAATCCGCTCGAGGCCCAGCCGCGACGGATTCCGCGCATCTGGCGCGGTGACGACACCTCCGACATCGCCGAGTCGATGCGACTGGTCGACGAGGACGGCGACGTCGTCCTGATGGTTACGGACATCGGGATCGACCCCCACGCCGGCGAAATCGCCGCCGGGCGTGTCTTCTCCGGCACTCTCGAGAAGGGTCAGGAGCTGTACGTCTCGGGGACGGCCGGGAAGAACCGCATCCAGAGTGTCGGCATCTACATGGGCGGTGAACGCGAGGAGGTCGAACACGTCCCCGCGGGGAACATCGCCGCCGTCACCGGCCTCAAGGACGCCATCGCCGGCTCGACCGTATCGAGCGTCGAGATGACGCCGTTCGAGTCCATCGAACACATCTCGGAGCCGGTCATCACGAAGAGCGTCGAGGCACGGAACATGGACGACCTGCCGAAGCTGATCGAGACGCTCCAGCAGGTCGCCAAGGAAGACCCCACGATTCAGGTCGAGATCAACGAGGAGACGGGCGAACACCTCATCTCCGGACAGGGGGAACTCCACCTCGAAGTCATCGGTCAGCGCATCGAGCGCAACCAGGGCATCCCGATCAACACCGGCGAACCCATCGTCGTCTACCGCGAGGCCCCACAGGAGGCCTCTCAGGAGGTCGAGGGCGTCTCGCCGAACCGCCACAACAAGTTCTACATCACGGTCGAACCCCTGAGCGACGACATCGTCGAGGAGATCCAGCTCGGCAACGTCTCGATGGATATGCCCGAACTGGAGCGCCGCGAGGCGCTCCAGGAGGCCGGCATGGACAAGGACACGTCTCAGAACGTCGAACAGATCCACGGGACGAACATCCTCATCGACGACACGAAGGGTATCCAGCATCTCAACGAGACGATGGAACTCGTCGTCGAGGGGCTCGAAGAGGCGCTGGACGACGGCCCGCTGGCGGCCGAACCCGTCTCCGGCGCGCTCATTCGCCTCCACGACGCGAAGCTCCACGAAGACACCATCCACCGCGGTCCCGCACAGGTCATTCCCGCCGTTCGGGAGGCCGTCCACCGTGCGCTGATCGACGGCGAGATTCGTCTGCTCGAACCCATCCAGAACGTCCGCATCGACGTTCCCCCGGAACACATGGGTGCGGCCTCGGGCGAGATCCAGGGCCGTCGTGGCCGCGTCGACGACATGTTCGAGGAGGGTGACCTCATGGTGATCGAGGGCATCGCGCCCGTCGAGGAGATGATCGGCTTCTCCTCGGACATCCGAAGCGCCACCGAGGGTCGTGCCTCGTGGAACACCGAGAACGCGGGCTTCCGCGTCCTCGCCGACAACCTCCAGCGCGAGCGGATCGAGGAGATCCGCGAGCGCAAGGGGATGAAGCTCGAACTGCCGCCGTCTATCGACTACATCTAACGCCGCGGCTCCACTCTTTCATCTGCGATATTTCGAGGGGCAGTTTCATCCCTCGGCCATCCCACCGTTTCGTCATGACGGGAATCCTCGCCCGGATCGATCGGGCGCTCGTTCGGCTGTTCGAAACGGGGCCTGGCGGTGGCCATCGGCGGGAGCGATTCGCGCGTCTGGGGGCGTGTGCGGTCGTCAGCCTGACCGGCGGTGCCCTCCTCGTTCCCAACCTCGCCCCGTTTCTCGTGGGGGACGGCCCGGCGGTCGGCGCGGGGCTGTCGATCCTGGGGAGCGTCGTCTGTCTGGGACTACTCGCCGCGGGCGTGCTGTTGTATCGGAGCGACTTCTCGACGCCAAACGCGGTGCGGATCGCCGCCTGGAACGTCCTCGGTCTGGTCGTCCTCGGTGCCGTCCTTTTGCTCCACGGCGTCTACCGCGGGACGCTCGGCACCGTGAGCGCGGCGGATGCCCTCGCGGCGGGGAACGTTCTCGCGATCAGTGCCGCCGCCCACGTCATCATCGGCGTCCACGACGCCCGGCGGGTGCGGGCCGAGCAGTTGGCCCGTGAGCGCGAGAAGTTCGCCGTCTTGAGCCGGGTTCTCCGGCACAACCTCCGGAACGACGCCACGGTACTCATCGGCCAGTCGGATCGGCTGGCGACCGAACTCGACGATCCGTCGCTCGCCGACGTCGCAGCGAGTCTCTCCCGGCGCTCGCGAGCAGTCGGCGAACTCGCGAACAAGACCAAGGCGATGGTCGACGCGCTGGAGCGCCGATCCGCGCCGAACGCCCGGATCCACGTCAGCGAGGCGGTCGCCGACGCCGTCGCGGGCGTTCGCGAGCGCCACGACGGAACCATCTCTGTCGACGTGTCCGACGACCTGTGGATGTGGGCGGACGAGAACGCCGAGACGGCGCTCTCGGAACTGATCGAGAACGCGGTCGAACACGGGGGGTCGCAGGTGCGTGTCACCGCCGAGGCCGACGGCAGTGAGGTTCTGATTCGCGTCGCCGACGATGGCGCCGGCGTTCCCGAGGACGACCGGGACGTCGTCGTGGGCGACTCGGCGATCACCCAACTCAAACACGGAAGTGGCCTCGGCCTGTGGGTCGCGCGGTCGGTCGCGGAGTCGGCTGGCGGTCACCTGACGTTCGACACCGACTGCGAGTGGGCGGTCGTCGGCCTGGTACACCAGCGGGCCGATCCACCCGTCGACGCGACGACCGACGCCGCCGCGTCGGCGGAAGCGGCGGTCTGAGTCGGCGTCGACGCCACGGTCGTGACGGGAGTCGACCGATGCAATCTTATACCCCCTTGGCACAGTGTACAGTATGCCTAGCGGCACGACTACCGGCAGTCGACGTGTCGGCACGGAGCTACCCCGCGGCCCATTCCCGTCGCCGATTACAATTATTGCGTCGACGGGTCGTGCCGCGGGGGTGACGGCCTGAATGTCCGATACGGACGAGGCAGTCACCACCGACGACGTATCCGACGAGGAGCGCACTGATGGCGGTGAGCGCCCACAGACGCACACGATCCGGCTGGAACTCGTGGACAAGCCGGGCGAACTGCTGTCGGCGCTCCGCCCCATCGCGGAGAACGGCGGCAACCTGCTCTCGATATTCCACGAGCGCGGCAACCTCACCCCGCGGGGACATATCCCCGTCGAGGTGGACGTGGAGTGCCCGCCCGACCGGTTCGAGACCATCGTCGACGCGCTTCGTGAAGAGGGTGTCAACGTCATTCAGGCGGGCGCCGAACGCTACGGCGAGGAGCTGACGCTCCTGCTCGTCGGCGACATCGTCGACACCGACCTCTCGGATACGCTCCGGCGCATCGAATCGAGTACGGACGCGACGCTCGCGGATCTGTCGCTCTCGGCGCCCGAGGGGCGTGGCGGGGCGTCGAGCGCCCGTCTGCGGCTAGCGACCCGAACCGGGCGCACCGACGAGGTGTTCGCCCACGTTCGCGACATCGCCGACGAGAAGGGACTCAACGTGATCGAACCGCTCATGGAGGTGGCCGAATGAGCCTCGATCTCGCGGTGATCGGCGTCGGTGCCGTCGGCCGGTCAGTCGTCGAACTCGCGTCCGAATACGGCCACGTCGTGACGGCGGTGGCCGACTCCCGGTCGTCGGCCGTCGACCCCGACGGCCTGGACGCGGAGGCGACGTTCGACCGCAAGGAACGCGAGGGTGTGGTCGGGCCGGGCGACCCCGACGACGCGCTCACCGCCGACTACGACGTACTCGTCGAGGCGACGCCGACGACGCTCGGCGACGCCGAACCTGGCTTCTCACACGTCGAGGCGGCGCTCGAACGTGACCGCCACGCCGTGCTTGCGAACAAGGGGCCGGTCGCGGAGCGGTACGCCGACCTGATGGCGCTCGAAGCGGCGAGCGAGGGGACGGTGCAGTTCGAGGCCGCCGTCGGCGGCGCCATCCCTATCCTCTCGACCATCGACGACTTCGGCCCGAAGCAGATCTCGGCAGCCCGCGGCGTGCTCAACGGGACGGCCAACTTCATCCTCTCCCGGATGGCGGCCGAGGGCCTGGGCTACGAACACGTCCTCGCGGAGGCGCAGGATCTGGGCGTCGCCGAGGCCGACCCTGCCTTCGACGTGGAGGGAACGGACGCGGCGCTGAAGTTCGTCATCCTGGCGAACGTGCTCAGTCAGGGCGACCAGGTCTACCGGCTCGACGACGCGACCGTCGAAGGGATTCGGGACATCCCGGCGAGCGCGCTCGACCTAGCGGCCGAGGACGGCCGGACGGTTCGACTGATCGGCGAGGCGACGGCCGACGGCGTCCGGGTCGGCCCGCGTCTCGTCCCCCAACACGACGCGCTTGCGGTCACGGGCACGCGCAACATCGTCCAGTTCGACACGGAGCACGCCGGGCAACTCCATCTCAGTGGCCGCGGGGCCGGTGGTCCGGAGACGGCGACGGCGATCCTCTCGGACGTGGGCCGGCTCGACTGACGCGACGCGGCTTCCTTTCGGCCTCCCGATGCCGACCCGATCCGCTCCGCCGTCGTGCGGTATGGGCTCACAAACCGCAAGACAGCGCCGGGAGCTTCTGTGACGTGTATCGAAATGGTTTTAGGTGATTCGGGCAAAATAGTCGTCACCAAGCGCCTTAGCGCGTGATTCCACCATGAGTGACAAACCGCACCAGAATCTGGCCATCATCGGCCACGTCGACCACGGCAAGAGCACGCTCGTCGGGCGACTCCTGTTCGAGACAGGATCCGTACCGGAGCACGTAATCGAGCAGTACCGCGAGGAAGCCGAAGAGAAGGGCAAGGGCGGCTTCGAGTTCGCCTACGTCATGGACAACCTCGCCGAGGAGCGTGAGCGCGGGGTCACCATCGACATCGCCCACCAGGAGTTCGACACGGACGAGTACTACTTCACCATCGTCGACTGTCCGGGTCACCGTGACTTCGTGAAGAACATGATCACGGGGGCCTCCCAGGCCGACAACGCGGTGCTCGTCGTCGCGGCCGACGACGGCGTCGCGCCCCAGACCCGAGAGCACGTCTTCCTGGCGCGCACGCTCGGGATCAACGAGCTGATCGTCGGCGTCAACAAGATGGACATCGTCGACTACAGCGAGGACACTTACAAGGAGGTCACCGAGGAGGTCAAGCAGCTCCTCAAACAGGTGCGTTTCAGCACGGAGGACGCCTCCTTCATCCCGATTTCGGCCTTCGAAGGCGACAACGTCGCCGAGAAGTCCGGCAACATGGACTGGTTCGACGGGCCGACGC
>JBDGTP010000016.1:18437-62331 GCA_042216725.1 Haloplanus sp. | reverse complement strand
CGAGTTCCGCGACTGGAACACCGTCCATCACACCTACACGTACGCCAACGCGGTCTGTGGCCTCGCCCGCCGCACCGACGACCCCGCCATCTACTGCGCCGTCCTCGACGGCGCCGTGAGCGTCTATCTCGACCGGTTTCTCAACACGCCGCCGATACCGCTGCCCGACCCGGACGGTGACCGTGACCCCGACGCGACACTCGATGACCTGCTGGAGACGTTCGAAGTCGAAGCCGACGAGACGGTGGGGCGAGCGGGCCGCCTCACCGCCGAATACCTCGCGAGCGGTGGCGACGCCGCTCGGCTAACGACCGCGCTCGGGGAAGTCCTGTTGCGCGAGGACGCCGGCTTCCACCCGAGACAGAACGTCGAGGCGGCGGTCAACCGATTCGCCGCGGCCGACGACCCACGACAGGGACGCGTCCACCTCGTCGCCACGGCCCGGTATCTCGCCGCGCACACGCCGACGCGCCGGGCGGGCGAACAGACGTTCCGGATCGCCGAGCGCCTCAACCGGGGCGAGGCCATCCACGAGGGCTGAGCCATCGGTCGTGTCTCGCGACCGCCGAGCCCCGGAACGTTTTTTCGCGACACTCACCCACGGCATAGTATGACAGACAGCGACCTCCGCGAGGCACAGAAACCGCTGAAGGAGACGTACGAGGCCGACCCCGAGGCCGCCCGGATCACGCTCACGGCGACGGGCGAGACGGCGGATACGGCGGCGTGTAGCGTCGAAGTCGGCGAAGCCATCTACGAGGCGGAACTCCACGAGGGAGCCGGCGGATCGGGCACCGCGGCCTGTTCGGGCGACCTCCTCCTCGGCGCGCTGGCGGCCTGTTCGCAACTGACCGCACAGGCGGTGATCGAGAACTTCGGCGTCGACGCCGAGGTGTCGGTCGCCGTCGAGGGTGACCTCGACCTCCGGGGGACGATGGGGGTCGCGGACGTACCCGTCGGCTTCCAGGACATCCGCCTCGACGTGACGCTATCGGGTGAGCTCGATCCGGAGACGGCGGCGTCGATCCAGGCGGCGACCGAGCGGTACTGCGTGGTCTACCAGACGCTCGTCGACGCACCGGAGGTGGCTACCGAGTGGACGTTCGACACGTAGCCGGCGCTCGGACACGACGTGGGTGCATTCGGTGACGAAAAGCGCCGAGGGTGAGATTTGAACTCACGAGTCCTGACGGACAGTTGATCTCGAATCAACCGCCTTGGCCGGGCTAGGCTACCTCGGCTCACCAAGAGGTGAGAGTGCGGGCGTTTAATCGGTTTCGATTCGGTGCCGGCCGGCGACTTCAGCGGATTGAAGTCGCCGTAGTTCGAGCCACGACCATGGCGACTATCGACACGGCGGTCAACGCGATCCACCTGCTGTTCGCCGGACTGTGGGCGGGAAGCGTGCTGTTCGTCGCGCGGGGGTTGTTACCCGTTGCTCGCGACGGTAACCTCGACGCCACGCCCCTCCGAGGGCTGATCGGCCGCTTCCGGACGTGGTCGCGTGTCGCCTCGCTGGCGCTGTTTCTCACCGGCGGTCACCTCGCGGGCACCCGGTACACCGCCGAGACGCTTCTCGGATCGACTCGGGGCTACCTCGTCGTCGCGATGGTGGTGTTGTGGCTCGTCTTGACCGGGCTGGTCGAGGTCGGGGCGGGGCGTCTGATCGACGGCCTCGACGACCGCAAAGTGCGGGCGCCCGCGCGGTCGGCGACCCCCATTTTCACGGGGGCGGCACTCGCGGCCGCCGCGTTGCTTCTGCTCGGTGGCGTCCTGCTCTGAGACGGAAGCGGGCGACGCGCGCCGTCGCGGCGAGACCGCCCAGCGACGATTAAGCCCGGATTAGAGCCTGTCATAGAAGCCTTCGCATGGTACAGTCACTCTTATTATCTTTTCAGAGAGTTACAGTCGTAGAAACGCGTGCACCAAGTTCACGGGGCTTAGAAACGTTCAAAGATAGGTGTTTTATTTCCGTATAGTGACTGTTCTTGCTCAGTTAGCGTGGTTCGGCGTAGCGACCCTGATCTCTATGGAGGCGCAAACAGCAGGCTCGGAGCTAGTAACGCTGAATCCGTCGATAGCCATGAGACTGGTTCTATGACACCGTGCCGGATTAACTAACTGGGTTGGCGTCCGACGCCACTGTGGGGACGGCGTCACACGCTCCCCACCCCCCCCTATGCCAACGTGTCCGAACTGCG
Source organism: Haloplanus sp. (assembly GCA_042216725.1). Classification (GTDB taxonomy): domain Archaea; phylum Halobacteriota; class Halobacteria; order Halobacteriales; family Haloferacaceae; genus Haloplanus. Next base: position 60,130 of record JBDGTP010000016.1, on the reverse strand, counting down.
GTACGACGATCCCACGTGGTCGGATCGTCGGCCACCACGACCGCGATTACGCGGAGTGTCCGGACTGCTGGGAAATACATCCGGTGTCGCCGCCGCACGCCTGACAGCGGCCGACACCGGGTCGCACCTCGAAACGGGGAGTGACGACTTCGACGTCACACCGTGGCGGTGGCCGCCACTAGCGACGTACCGACGCCGCGTCGCCGTACACGATCCGTTCGACGATTTCGTCGAAGTCCGGTACTGAACGGTCACGTGTCGGTTCGTCGGCCGGGACGTGCGGTACGAGGGGCATCTGCCATCACCCCACGCGCACGTGACGGATTCCTGACTCAAAAGCGTCCCGCTACCGATAGGAGGTACGGAGGATGTCGGCGACGGCGACGAGGGCGACGCCGACTGTCGCCGCGGCACCGCCGCCGACTGTCACCGCCGTCTTCACCAGCGTTCGGAAGGCGGCACACGAGAGTTCCAGGGTATCGCCACCGGAGGCACCGACGACGACCGTTCCCTCCGGTCCGCCGCCACCGCAGGCGACGAGAAAGCCGACGGCCGCGCCGGTGACCAGATACAGGAAGATCGGTGCGAGTATCGTGACGCCGAGAAGCGCCCCGAGCCAACCGAGTACGTCACGGTACATATCGGACGACACCACCCCCGGGCACATAGGCCTCGGGGAAATCGTCCGGGCGGGCGTCCACCGTCACCGGCGCCTCGACGTGCGTGCCGGAACCGCACGCTTTTTATTTTAGGTACCCCTAAACATCGTCGATGCCCACTGGTACGCGGTCGCAAACGAACGACGAGAGGGCGCCGAATCCGCCCGAGACTCCCACGGTGTCGGTCTGTGAGAGCTGTCCCGGTCGAACGGTCTTCATCGAGTCCGACAACACCGACGGCTGGATCGCGAGCGATCTGACCGTCGAGCCAACGCGATAGTCGGCTGGACGCACCTGCAGAACGGCGACGATTTCCCACGGTCTGGAACTGCACGCAGCCTTTTTGCGTGTTCCCGGAGCCGATCACGCATGGGTATCAGTCACGTTCGATGGAGGGATCGTCCGTGAACGAGGGCGACACCGACGGGTGGCGCGTGACGCTCGTCGGCGACGGCGAACGCGTGATCGAAGTCCCCAGCGACGCGCCAGAGCGAGCCGTGACCGCGTCGCTCCAGTGCTCGACCGGGACGCGCTGGACCGACGAGTGGCGCGGCGTCCCCGTCGCGTGGCTGCTGGAACGGGCACCGGGCGGTGACGAGGCGACGCATCTCCGGGTACATGGCCCCGACGACCACGTGGTCTGTGTGCCGCTCACCGACGCCCTCGACGGCGTCCTCGCCGTCGAGCGAACCGACGGTCGACTGGCGGCGTCCGCCCGCCCGCGGTTCGTCGCGCCGTGCGTCGGCGGCACGCGCTCGGTCAAAGCCGTGGAGCGACTAGAACTCGTCGCGCTGTCACCCGGCGACGAGGCCGCGTCGTACGAGTCGCTCGCGCCGGCCGAGTGAACCGCGACCCTACCGCATCGTCACGTACGTCAGGAAGGCGAGCGCGACGAACTGGAGGGCACGCATCGCCAGCACCGCCGTCTGGGCGCTCGGATCGGCGGCGTACAGCATATCCGAACTGAAGAAAAAGCCGATTGCGACGACGTTCTCGACGGCGAGAACGAGCGCGAAGGCGACCAGGCCGAGCGTGAGAGGCGTGCCGAACTGTCGGTAGTTGCGCCACCACACCACAAGCAGGGCGGCCAGGAGCGCGATGTTCAGCCCGGAGAGGGCGCTCGCTACCGTGAGCGTGGGTGTCATTGGAGCCATGTTAGACGTGTTCCGTGATTTCCTCGAACTGGTCGCGGTGCCGGTCGAACCGGTCGGTGAGGAAGTAGAGCCGACCGTACTCCTGGTCGCCGCTTTCGATCACGTCGTGGTCTTCGAGCATATCGAGGTGGTGACGAACGGAGTTGTAGTCGAGGCCGAGTTCCTCGTGCAGTTGGTTGGCGTTGCGCGGACGCTCGTCGAGCAGGCGGATGATCCGCGCGCGATTCGTCCCGCCGCGCGTTCCGGCGAGCAAGTACCAGAGTGCCTTCTCCATCGGCGGCAGTGGTGAGAGGGGTCGGCGCGGGCAAAACGCTTCGCCCCGCTCACAGCGCCCCGGGGTCGACGGTCTTCGACACCCACCCGCTCGGGCCGCTGGGGAACGCCCGCTTCTCGTCCTGGGGTTGGAGCGTTCCGGTGCCGTCGATGGCGCGGACGACCACCTCGTGGCTCCCGTCGGGGTCGTAGCGGTAGACCCACTGGCGCCACACGTCGTCGCCGGGCAGGGGCTCGGAGAGGTCGGCCTCGGCCCACGTCGTCCCGCCGTCGGTCGACACCTCGACGGCCTGGATGCCCCGGGTGCCGGCGTAGGCGGGGCCGGCCACCTCGACCCGGCCGTCGTCGAGGCGGTTGGTCGCCCAGAGTTTCGCCACCGTGTTCACCGGGCCGGTGCCGTGCCAGCCGCGTTCCTCCCAGTACCCCGTCGCGGGTTCGTCGAGCACCTCGATCTCCGTGAGCCACTTGACGTTGATCTCGCCCCAGTGGCCCGGGATCAGCGCCCGCGCCGGCGAGCCGTGAGCGCGGGGGAGAGAGCGGCCGTTCATCCCGACGGCCAGGAATCCCGATTCGAGGGCGTCCATGGGGAACTCCTCGTAGTAGCCGTCGGCGGCGCGGAGCATGACGTACTCACCCTGTGGCTCGGCGGCGGCGAGCAGATCCGCGATGGGGACGCCCGTCCAGAGCGCGGTGTCGAGTTTCCGGCCGTTGAGCGGTTCGCCCACACACCGGAGCGTCGCGAACCGGTGGTCGTGTTCCCTGGCGGCGATGTCGTCGACGGTGAACGACGCCTCCTCGGCGACGGCGCCGTGAATCCGCACCGACCAGTCCTCGCGGGCGGGAGCCGGATCGACGTTCGCGATGTCGACCGTGTAGAAGTGGTCGCTCACCAGTGGTTCGAGCCCTTCGACATCGAGCGACTGCGCCCGGGCGTCCGCGAGCATCGCCGCCGCGTCGTCGGGAATCGGCTCCGTCGTGCCGTCGTCAGTGTCCGTCGCGAGTACCCACCGCCCGCCGAGGGCGAGAGCGCCGACGGCGAGCGCCGCGACACCCGAGAGCACCGCCCGTCGGGTGTCGTCGGTCGGGGCCGTCCCCTCGCCCGCGGCGAGGTCGACGACGGTCGACACCAGTGCCGCGCCGACGGCGGCGCCGATAGCGGAGGCGGCCGACCCCGAGAGGGCGGCGGCGACGAGGCCGACGGCGACGCCGACGCCGAACGGTGCGGCCAGGGGGCGATCCAGCCGTGCGGCGGCGGTTCGGGCGCCCGCGACGACGGCGCCGAGGACGGCCGCCGTGGCGCCCAGCCCGGTCGCGTACGCCAGTTTGCTCCCCAGATCACCGAGGAGCGTGATGGCGAGCGTGACGAGGACGCCGGGAGCGAGGGTGACGGTGCGGTTCGCGATGGGTGCCGCCACGAACGCGGGCGAGCCACCGACGACGGTGTACGAACCGGCGACGGCCGCGACGCCGCCAGCGAAAGCGACGGCCACGTGGAGACAGCGGCGTCGCCACGGCGCCGGAATCACGGGCGGCACACCTCGTTCTGCCGGGGCCAGTCGGGACGTGCTCCCCGTCTTGCGTGTCGATCCATAGCCGGATGGAAGCGAGCCACGGGGGAAGGCATTTCTCAAGGTTCGTCCGAACTCCGTCTAGAATTCGTCGAACGGACGGTCGTGTCGGAGGCGCGTTCGACACCTCGCCGGTCGAACGGGTGGCACGATGCGATCCGCGGCTAGACGATTCGTGCCGACGTATCGCCGTTCGAGTAGCGATCCGCCGCCCGGCCGCGCCACGGTCGGACACGTCGGCCGTCGCGACGAAGGGCGGCCGGTTGGACGAAGGATCCGAGGAGTGCTCGGTGACGAGGCGCCGTCACAGCGCGGTCGCCAGTCGTTCGCCGGTGTCGAGGCCGTTGCGGAGGGCGGCGTGGAGGCGTGCCTCGCCGGCGACCCAGTCGCCGACGGGGTAGAGGCCGGCGGCCGCGGCGGCGTCGAGGGCATCGCGGCGAAGCCCCGACTCCGGGAGGGCGTACCGCCAGCCCTGATGGTCGGTCCACGCGGGGTCGGTCAGGCGGTCGTCGCCGATGATCGACGCCGCGTGGTCGGCGAGAGCGGCCACGTTCGCCTCGGCGGGGTCGTCGTAGCGGTCGACCGACCACCCGTCGTTGGCCTGTACCACCAGCACCGACTCGCCGTCGGGGACGTGGCCGGGCTTGCACTCCTCGCGGCCGATCCAGCCCACGGGGTGTTCCTTGTCGGTGTTGACCAGGGCGTAGTACGGGCAGTCGAGTTCGAAGGGGTAGCCCAGGACGGCCGTCCAGACCGTGCGATACTCGACAGCGCGGGCGGCGGCGACGAGGTCGGTTCGGGCGTCGGCGTCCCAGTCGGCGTCGGCGAGGAGCGCCGCCGTCTGTGGCGCCGGCGGATTGCAGACGAGGACGTCGAACGGCCCCCAGCGTTCCCCCTCGGCGTCGGTGAGGTGCCACGAATCGCCCGCCCGGGCGACCCCCTCGATCCGCGTCCGTCGGTGGACGGTCGCGTCGGTGGCACCGAATAGGTGTTTGGCGAGGCGGGTCAGCCCCGTGCGGTACGTCCACTTGTGATCGTCGGCGTTTCGCCCCTCTCTCACCGCGCCGGTGCGGTCGAAGGCGTACACGTCGCCGTCCACCTCGACGAGGCCGTCGTCGAACTCGTGGACGAGGTCGAGAACCCGGTCGTCGTCGTCCTTGAGGTAGTTCGCGCCGTAGTCGTAGGTCACGTCCCCGTGGCGCCGGGTCGCCGCCCGGCCGCACACGCCGCCCGACTTCTCTATCACCGTGATCGAGGCGTCCGGTACCGCGTCGTCGACGACGTACGTCAGGGCGGCCGCCGCCGCGCCCGCACCCACGACACCGATTTCGGTCATACGCCCCCTTCGACCGGAGCACCAAAACCCCACGGGCCAAGGCCTATCCCGGTCGACGGTGGAGAGGGGCGTATGCCCTCGCCACCCGACACCTTCGACGCGTACGCCGCCGACCGGGCCGACGCCCGCCTGACCGACTGGCTCCGCGACCGTTCCGAACCGGACTGGAGCGCGGCGGTCGACGGCCGATTCGTGCGCGAACTCGGCGACGACACCCTCGACGACGCCGTCTTCCGTCGGTATCTGGAGCAGGACTACGCTTTCGTCGAGACGCTGACCGGCACCTTCGGCTACGCTCTCGGCCAGGCGCCGTCGATGGGCGCGAAAGGCCGACTCGCGGACTTCCTGGGCACGCTCACCGACGAGGAGAACGACTACTTCGAGCGGTCGTTCGACGCGCTGGGCGTGGAGCCACGCTCCAGGGAGAGTCGGCCGGAGGCCGACGACGACCCCCGTGCCGAACCCACGGCGACGACGCGCGCTTTCGTCGACCTGCTCGAACGCGCGGCTCGTCAGGGCGGGTACGCCGAGACGCTGGCCGTCCTCGTGCCCGCCGAGTGGGTGTACGAAACGTGGGCGACGGCGGTCGAATCGCCCCTGCCAGACCGGTTCTACCTCGCGGAGTGGATCGACCTGCACGCGAACGACGACTTCGTGGCGTTCGTGGCGTGGCTTCGATCCGAACTCGACCGCGAGGGAGCGGCCGCCTCGCCGCGTCGACAGCGCCGCCTCGACGCCCTCTTCCGGCGGACGGTCGAACTGGAGCGGGCGTTCTTCGAGGCCGCGTACGACACGGCGGAGTAACCGGGCGAGGAGAGACCGAGACGGCGAGACGCTGCGATACCGCTCGCACTTTCTCAGCCCCCCGCCGTGGCTTCGAGTCCTCGGCCGATGGCCTTCCAGCGGTTCGAGCGAACACGAGCGACGTTCAGCCCGGCGGGAACGACCGTCTCGACGACGAGCGCACCGAGCAACGCGCTCGCGCCGAGGGGCGTGACGAGACCGAGGCCAGCGACGGGGAGCGCACAGCCGTACCGGCCGACCAGGGAGGTCACGAAGGGGTAGCGGGTGTCGCCCGCACCGCGGAGCGTGCCGGTCGCGGAGCCGTCGACGCCGAGAAAGACGACACTGACGGCCGCGGCGCCGACGAACGAGGCGGTCACGCCAACGACCGCGCCGTCGACGAACAGCCGTGCAATCGGCGTCGACAGCGCGAGGACGGTCGCCGCGGCGACGACGTACACCACCGCAGAGAGGCGGATGATCGCCAGCCCGTAGGCCTCCGCGTCGGCGTCGTCGCCCGCGCCGAGACGCTGGCCGACGAGCGTGCTCGCCGCGATGGAAAAGCCCCAGGAGAAGCTATCGATCAGGGTTCGGACGCGCCGCGCGACCTCGTAGGCGGCGACCACCGCCGGCCCGAAGCGGGCGGCGATGGCGACCAGGGGGAAGGCGACGAGCATCTCGGCGGTGCGACGGGCCATCAGCGGCGCGGCGACCCGGAGCAGTCGCCGGGTGAGGCGGGCGAACCCGTCGAACCGGAGCGTCGCACGGGTGACGGCGACGGGGCACGCGCCGCGGCCGAAATACGAGCGGCCGGCGAGCCCCCACGCGAAGACGACGGCGACGATGGCCGTCGAGAGCGTGGTGCCGATGGCGGCACCGGCGACGCCGAGGCCGTAGCCGAAGATCAGGAGCGCCGAGAGGGCGATGTTCAGGAGGGCACCCCCGGCCCGAACCAGCATGGGCGTCACCGTGTCGCCGACGCCCGCGTAGGTGCGGCTGGCGATCAAGTTCGGAAACTCGAAGCAGAGGGCGGGCGCGACGAGAGCGAGATAGCGGGCGGCGTGGCCGAGCGGTTCGGCCGCGGAGCCGAGGACGGCCACCAGTGCGGGGGCGAAGACGGCGTAGCCGGCAGCCAGCGGGGCGGCGATGACGAGCGCGACGACGAGACTCACTGCCACGGTGGCGCTCGCCCGGTCGTTGGCTTCGGCGCCGTAGGCCTGCGAGACGAGCGTGACCGTCCCGCCCGCGAGGCCGATGCCGAGGAACTTCCCCACCTGCCAGTAGGCGTTGGCGAAGGCGAGACCGGCGACGGCCGCGGCGCCCACGTCCCACCCGACCATCGCCAGATCGACCGTGCTCTTGGACATGATGGCGACGCCGGTGACGATCCGGGGCCACGCCAGATCCAGCGTCTCGCGGAAGCGCCGGCGGTCGATGATCCCGGCGCGTTCCAGCGCGCCGGCCAGCGAGTCGAGCGGTCGACGACCCATCGACCGTCGTAGCGGCGGCCGCGTATTGGAGGTTGTGTCTCCGCCCGGCCCCAACACATATCCGTTCCCCGACAGAACTGGGGCGTATGCTTCAGGCGGAGTTCGAGGTGTGTGGCGACTGTGGACTCGTACACATGGAAGGCGGTGCCGGCCCGAAACACGTCGACGAGTGTGCTGCCTGCGGGGGGCGCGTGAAAGAAGTCGAACTCGACGACCTGGTGGGCCTTTAGGCGACGCGGTTCCGCAGTTCCTCGCCGGCCTGGTACTGGTGGAAAATCTCCATCACCAGGTCGGCGATGTCGAGGTGGTAGCGGTTCGTCGCGGAGCCGCGGTGCGGCGAGATGATGACCTCCTCGAAGTCCCAGAGCGGGTTGTCCTCGGGGAGGGGTTCGGTCTCGAACACGTCGAGGCCGGCGCCCGCAATCGTGCCGGCCTCGAGGGCGTCGATCAGGTCGTCCTCGTCGACGATGGGGCCGCGGGCGACGTTGATGAGGTAGGCGTCGTCGCGCATCAGGTCGAACTCCTCGGCCGAGAACATCCCCTCGGTCTCGGGCGTGTGCGGGACGGCGACGGCGACGAAGCGCGCGTCCGCGATAGCCTCGTGGAGGTCGTCGGGGTGGTAGATCTCCGAGACGCCGGGGACGGGTTCGTCGGAGCGCCGGACGCCGACCACGTCCATGCCGAGGGCGTCGGCGCGCTGAGCGATACCCTGACCCAGCGTGCCGAGACCGACCACGCAGAGCCGTTCGTTCTCGACGGTGAACGGGCGTTCGTAGTCGGGTTCGAACCAGTCGTTGTCGTTCTGGTGGTCGCGGTAGATGTGAAGCATCCGCGCGAGCGACACCATGTAGCCGACGGCGATTTCGCCGACGGTCGTGTCGTGGATACCCGTGCTGTTGGTGAGGGGGACGCCGGCGGCCTCGTAGGCGTCGGTGTCGAACTCGTCGTAGCCGGCGCGGATACAGTGTACCCAGCCAGCGTCGAGGAACGCATCACGGGGCCGGAACGAGGCCACCGCGTCCGTCTCGTCGAACGTCTCGTCGTCGCCGACGATTTCCACCGGCACGTCGAGTTCGGAGAAGGCGTCGGCGAACGCCTCTACCGGGATCTTGGTCGACACCGACTCGTGCACACAGAGTCGTTCGAGCTGCGGTCTCTCGGACATGTGTCCGAAATCCGGACTCGGGGTATTCAACTTTTCGTCAGATGACGACTGGTGATTAGCCGTCTGTCCTCAATATTTCGACAGATGACGACTTGCGATAAGGTATCTGTCCTTATCTTTAATAAAAATTAACTTTACAACCCCGGGGGTAATGCATTGGGCATAGGATGAACGTAACAGATGCCATCGCGGAAATCTTGGCAGAGGAAGGTGTCGAACATCTGATTGGATTCCCGAGCAATCCCCTGTTCGACGACAACGCCGCCGAGGAGGCGGGCATTCGGTCTATTGTCGTCCGGCAGGAACGCACGGGCGCGCATATGCTCGACGGCATCGCCCGTGTTACGTCGGGCGATCAAGTCGAAGCATTCGCGTGTCAGCACGGGCCCGGGACGGAGAACTCCGTGGGCGGCATCGCCCAGGCGTACGCGGAGTCGGCGCCCATCGTCGCGCTTCCGGCGGGCTACACCCGGGCGAAGACGAACACCGATCCCAAGTTCAGCTCCCTGCTCAACTATCAGCACGTCACCAAGACGACGGAGCAGTTGACCGATCCCGACGCCGTCGAAGAGACGATCCGTCGGGCGTTCCAGGCGGCGCGCAACGGCCGCCAGCGCCCCGGTCTCGTCGAGATTCCGAAGGAGGTGTTCCGGGAGGAAGTCGGCGACATCGACTACGACCCCACGTCGTCGACGCGGACGGCGCCCGATCCGGAGGCCGTCTCCGACGCCGCCGACGCACTTCTCGAGGCCGACCTTCCGGTCATCAACGCCGGCCAGGGCGTCCACTACGCGAAGGCCTGGGAGCCGCTGAAGGAGCTCGCCGAACTGCTCGAAGCGCCGGTCGCGACCACGCTCAACGGCAAGAGCGCCTTCCCGGAGGATCACCCGCTCTCGCTGGGCGCCGGATCGAAGAGCGAGCCCCGACAGCTCAATCACTTCATTCACGAGGCCGACGTGCTCTTTGGTATCGGGTGTAGCTTCACCAAGACGGCGTACGGCATCACGCCGCCCACCGAGGACAACACCCTGATCCACTCGACGAACGATCCCGGCGACGTCGACAAAGACTACAAGTCCGACCTCGCGGTGATCGGCGACGCCAAACTCACGCTGGAAGCCCTCATCGACGAGATCGAAGGGCGGATCGACGACGACGACTTCGGCCGTTACGACGACGTGACGGCCGAAATCGCGGAGATCGAAGAGGCGTGGCTCGACGACTGGAACGACGACCTCACTTCCGACGAGACGCCGATCAATCCCTACCGGGTCGTCCACGAACTCGATCAGACGCTCGACAAAGACGAGATCATCGCCACGGCCGACGCCGGCAACGCGCGTGACTTCATGGCCCCCTTCTTCAACGTGACCGAGCCGCTCTCCTACCTCGGCTGGGGCAAGACGACGCAGCTCGGCTACGGTCTCGGCCTGATGATGGGCGCGAAACTCTCCAAGCCCGAGAAGACTTGCGTCCACGTCATGGGCGACGGCGCCATCGGCATGGTCGGCATGGACTTCGAGACGGCTGTCCGTGAGGACATCCCCGTCCTCGAAATCGTGCTGAACAACTTCGAGATGGCGAGCTACGACACGCCGTTCTCCGGCCACTACGCCGACTTCGCGGAGTCGATGGGCGGCTACGGCGAACGCGTCGAAGACCCCAGCGAAGTCGCCGCCGCCATCGAACGCGGTGTCGAGAAGACCAAGGAGGGCACCCCCGTCCTGCTGGAGTTCATCACCGCCAAGTACACGGAACTCTCGCGCCCCGACCTCGAGGACTGATCGCCGCGTCGCTGTTTCAGCGACGAAATAACCGTATTCGGTTATATTTTGCTCGAAAAGTTACTTCTATCAATTACACTTATGTGACCCGTCGTGGTACTCACCCACATGGCTTCGAGCGTCGCTGGTCGGCCCCGACAGGCGCGTTCCCGGGCACTCGTGAAGACGCTCTGCTATCGCCTGCTGATGGTAGTGATCACCGTCGCCGTCGCGTGGGCCGTCGTCGGCAACCTCGGCGACGCTGTGAGTGTCGGCCTCGTCGCCAACGTCACCAAGACGGGGACGTACTACGCCTACGAACGGGCGTGGGATCGGATCGCGTGGGGTCTCGCGGAGCCGTGACCGTGGGAAAGTCTAACCAACGTCGAGTACGTAGCGTGACCGATGGCCTTCGAACTCGGCTTCCTCGTCGGGTCGCTCGCGCTCCTCGCCATCGTCGTCTACGTCACGCGATTCCGGGGACCGAGCCTCCCCCACGAGACGATGGCGGAGGGGCAGGAGCGGGCGAGCGGCGACGCCGACGGGAACGTTGCCGCAGCGACCGTCGACGGCGTTCCCGCCCAACCGCCGGTCGAACGCTGTGAACTCTGTGGCGAGAACCGCGCCACGCGCTCGGTCAACGACCTCGCCGTCTGCGCCGAGTGCGACGACGAGCTACTGGCGTAGGCGACGCCTCGCCGCCGGGGATGCGGGAGCGCGAGCGTCGCCGCCGTCACTCCGCGATGCCGTACACGTCGTCGGTCCAGTCGCGCGTCGGCGTGTCGTAGACGGGGTGGTTCCGATCGCGGTCGTCGAGTCGCGCCAGGTCGGCCTCGTCCATCTCCCAGTCGAACAGGGCGGCGTTCTGCCGGACGTGCTCGGGCGCGGAGGATTTCGGAAGCACCGTGATCCCGCGCTCGATGGCCCACTTCAGGACGATCTGTGGCGCCGACTTGTCGTACGCCTCCGCCAGTTCCTGGACGACCGCGTCGTCGAAAATCTCCGTCCGGGCGAGGGGCGCGGCCGCCTCGACGGTCACGCCCGTCTCGTGGCAGTAGTCGACGAGTTCCGGCCGCTGGAACCAGGGGTGGAATTCGATCTGGTTGACGGCAATCGGCACGTCGGCGATGTGCTGGGCACAGCTGAGCTGATACGCGCTGAAGTTCGAGACGCCGACGTTCCGAACCAGGCCCCGGTCGTGGAGCGTCGCCATCGCGTTCAGTGACTCCCGAAGCGAAACTGCGGGGTTCGGCCAGTGGACGAGATACAGGTCGAGATAGTCGACCCCGAGTCGGTCGAGCGAGGCCTCGCAGGACTCGATCAGCGAGTCGTACGCGAGGTTGCTGGGGAGCACCTTCGAGGTGAGAAAGAAGTCGTCGCGGTCGTACGCCGCGAGCACCTCGCCGAGTTCGGCCTCGTTGTGGTAGCCCTCGGCGGTGTCGATGTGGGTGTAGCCGTCGTCGAGGGCCGTCCGAACGGCCTCTTTGACCGTCTCGCCCTGAATGTTCCACGTGCCGAGACCGAGTTGTGGCAGTTCGTCGCCGCTTGGCAGCGTGCGTGTCGGGACACCACTCATGCCCCTCCCACCGACCGACAGGAAGTTGAAAGTACTGGTCGGTCGGGAGCGAGGTTACGTCCCTTCTTCCACCGCCACCTCGTCGCCGCCGAACTGCTGTCGGGTGTGTGGGAGTTTGCCGCCGGCCGCGAGCAGTTCGCGCTCGCGCTCGTTGGCGTCGAGGTGGGCAGTCGCCTCCCAGTCGTCGGCGACGCGGATGGTGAACGTCTCCTGGCCGCCTGCCACCGCCGTGGCCGCGTCGTCCACGAGTTCGATATCGTCGCCCTGGTCGATGCGGTCGTACGTCTCCTGGTCGATGGTCAGCGGCAGGAGACCGAAGTTGACGAGGTTGGACTTGTGAATGCGGGCGAAGGACTGCGCGAGGACGCCGTGAATGCCGAGATACATCGGACAGAGCGCGGCGTGTTCGCGCGAGGAGCCCTGGCCGTAGTTCTCGCCCGCGACGAGGAAGCCGCCGTCGGCGGCGTCGGCGCGTTCCGCGAACGTCTCGTCGACCCGCTTGAGCGTGAACTCCGAGAGCTTCGGCACGTTCGAGCGGTAGACCGACACCTCCTGAGTCGCCGGGATGATGTGGTCGGTCGTGATGTTGTCGGGCATCTTCAGCAGGGCCGGCCCGGCGAGGTCGCTCCCGAGCGGTTCCTTGAGCGGCACCTCGTCGATGTTCGGCCCCTTGACGAGTTCGTCGTCGACGGCCTCGTCGGGCATGATGATGTCCGACTCGCTGGCGCCGATATACGAGTCGGGCATCTCGAAGCCCGGCGCCTCCAGGCCGTCGAGTTCCTCGGCCAGGTCGCGCGGATCGGTGATTTCGCCCGCGAGCGCCGTGGCAGCGGCCACCTCCGGCGAGCAGAGGTAGACGGCGTCGTCCTCCATCCCCGACCGGCCCTCGAAGTTTCGGTTGAAGGTGCGCACGCTCACGGAGTCGGAGGCGGGGACGTGACCGGCGCCGATACAGGCACCACACGTCGCCTCGGAGACGTTGACGCCGGCCGCCATCAACTCGGCCGTGAAGCCGTTGCGCGCCAGCAGCTCGGACGCCTGCTTCGACCCGGGCGCGACGATCATCTCGGTGCGCTTGGCCACCTCGCGACCGTCGAGCATCTTCGCGACCGGCAGGATGTCCTCGTAGGCGCCGTTGGTACAGGAGCCGACGATGACCTGATCGACTGCGGTGCCGGCCACCTCACGGACGGGGACGACGTTGTCGGGCATCGACGGACACGAGATCAGCGGTTCGATCTCCGAAAGGTCGACCACGAATTCGTCGTCGTACTCGGCGTCGTCGTCGGGTTGTAACTCGACGTAGTCCTCGGGTCGACCCAGGCGGTCGAAAAACTCCTTCGTGCGCTCGTCGGTGGGGAAAATGGAGGTGGTCGCGCCGAGTTCCGTTCCCATGTTCGTGATGACGGTACGTTCGTGTGCCGACAGGCTCTCGACGCCGGGACCAGTGTACTCGAACACCTTGCCGACGCCCGCCTTGACCGAGAGGCGCCGCAGGAGTTCGAGAATCACGTCCTTCGCGGTCGACCACTCGGGGAGTTCGCCCTCCAGACGGACGTTGACGACTTCGGGTACGTCGAGGTAGTAGGGCGCCCCGCCCATCGCGGTGGCGACGTCGAGGCCGCCGGTGCCGATGCCGAGACAGCCCAGCCCTCCCGCGGTTGGCGTGTGGGAGTCCGCGCCGATCAGGGTCTTCCCCGGCGCGGTGAAGTTCTCCTTGTGCACCTGGTGGAGGATGCCGGTGCCCGGGCGTGCAAAGTACGCGCCGTAGGTGCCCGCCGCCGACCGGAGGAACCGGTGGTCGTCTGACACCTTGAAGTCGGGCTGGTAGGTCTGGTGGTCGCAGTGCTGGCCGGCCACCTCGACCTGGACTTCGTCGAGGCCGAGCGCCTCGAACTGGAGCCACGCCATCGTTCCCGTCAGGTCGTGGGCGATGGTCTGGTCGACGTCGATACCAATCTCCTCGCCGGTTTCGATGTCGCCGTCGACGAGGTGGTCTTCGAGAATTTTCTCCGTGAGCGTGCGTCCCATAGTGATTACCTACCGAGGCTTGCGGATTCCGTCACATAACCGTTTCCCACCGGCGCTGTGCGGGCAATGACGGGAACGACGGCCGCCACGGGAGCGTCGCCGCGCTACCCCCGGAGGACTTCGACCAGGGAACGGTCGACGCTCCGCCCGGATCGGGCGTCTACGCCGCGTCAGTGCCGCATCGGCGGCGGCTACAGGACACCCTCCGCGCGAGCCAACAGGACGCCCTCGAGGGTGGCATCGTTGGTTGGCTGGCGGCGGGCCACGTCGAGGGCGTCCTCGACGGGGACGGGGTGGGGCGTGAGAAATTCGTTCGTATCGAGGTTGCGGTCGGCGGGCGACAGCCCCTCGGCGAAGACGATGCCGCGGCGGTGGCGCAACACGCCCGTCGCCGCCCAGAACTCCTGGAGCAACGCGGTCGAGTCCGGATCGAATCCCGTCTCCTCGCGGAGTTCGCGCGCCGCCGCGGTCGTGAACGACTCGCCGTCCTCGACGATGCCTGCGGGGAGTTCGAGATGTGTCTCGCGGATCGTCGGCCGATACTGCTCGACGAACAACATCTGATCGTCGACGACGGCCACCACGACGACGGCGGGCGGGAGCCGTGCCCAGTAGTAGCGCTTGGTCGAACCGTCGGGCTGTTCGACCAGGTCGTAGCCGCCGGTGTACCAGCCCGTCTCGTACTCGGTGACGGATTCGATCACCGGCCAGTCGTGATCCGCGGCCGCGTCGTGGTCGGTCACGCTCGCACCACCGCCACCAGAGACCGGTCGTCGCCGTGCGCGACGAGGATGCCCCCGTCGCGGCGGGCGTCCGGATTCCGGGCGACCAGTCCCGTCCGTTCGTCGAACGGCGAGTGAGTAAACGGCTCCGTCAGGCCGACCGACCCCGTGCGGTAGGGCGCCGACCGTCCCGAGTCGATGGCCGCGGTGAGGGAGGGGTAGCGGCGTTCCGAGAGGCCGGTAGCGTTCACCGACGCGCCGTCGGCGTCCGTCGGCGTCGCCGTCAGGTAGTCCGGGTCGCCGCGCCCGAGGGTCGATGGGAGGGCGCCGAGCGCGAGCAAGCCGAGACAGACCGCGGCGAACCCCACGAGCGCGCGGCGTGTGATCGGTCGCACAGGCGAAGTTGGAGCGGGTCGGGGAAACCCGTTTCGCCGCCCTCGAACCCGGTCAGCTCCGAGCCGCCCCGTCGACGCCTATCGGTCGGTGGTCTCGTCGCGTGTGGCCGTCTGCAGTGCCACGACGAACACCGCTCCCTCGGGGTCGTTGTCTTCGACCCACACATCGCCACCGTAGGCGTCGATGAGCATCCGGACGAGATACAGCCCGAGCCCCGTGCCCGCGCTCTCCAGTCCACTCTCACCCTGTCCGAAGATCGCGTCTTTCCGCTCGTCCGGGACGCCCGGCCCGTTGTCCGCAACCTGGACGACGACCTCGTCGTCACGGATTCGGGCGGAGACGATCACGTTTGGAACCTCCTTGTCGTTGTGCTGGATGGCGTTTTTGAGCAGGTTGCGGAACACCGAGCCGAGCATATCGTTGGCGATCACCGTCACGTTCGGAATCGATCCGTCGACCGAGATTGCAGCCTCGGGGTGAGCCGTGCGGACGTCGTCGATCTCCTTTTCGAGCACGTGTCGCAGGCAAACGTCCCGGTGTTCGTTCTCGGGTGTCAGCATCACCTCGGCCATCTCCCGGGCGGTCTTCGTGAGTTCGACCGCGTGTTCGGCGCTTTCGATCACGGTTTCGACGTACTCCTGCTCGGTATCGGTGTGTTCGTCGATGAGTTCGGCGTACGCCGACACCATCTGGAGGTCGTTGCGGATGTCGTGGCGCACCACCTGGTTCAAGATCTCGAGGTTGTCGCGCTGTTCTTTCAATCGCTGCTCGTACTCGACGTGAACGGTTCGGTCACGCCCGATACCGGCCAGTACGGGCTCCCCGTTCGGGTCGTCGAAGGTGTTTGCGATGAACTCGTACGGGATCGACTCACCGCGTTTGGTTACCAGCTCCAACTCCACGCGCGTGTCCCCGCTCTCGAACGCCTCGTCGACCGCTTGGATCACCGTTTCGGCGTCGTCCGGAGCGAAGAAGTCGCCGATATGCATCGAGTCGAGTTCCTCGCCGGTGTATCTAGTCACGGCTTCGAACGCCTCGTTCCACCGGCGCAGCCCGCCCGTCGAGTCCAGGACGTAGACGATGTCGTCGAGCGCGTCCAGCAGGTCGTCGGTGAACTCCGTTTGCCGTTTCAGGGCTTCCTGTTGATCGAGTTGATCCAGGGCGACCTGCACGTTCCGGGCCAGCAGTTCCGTGATACTGATTTCCCGGTCGGTGAAGTCGACTGCCCCCTCGGCCGCACACGTGAGGACGCCGTGCTCGCCGAGTGGGAGGAGGATCACCGACTGCAACGGGACATCCGCCGCGAGGTCGTCGCGCGGAATCGGATTGCGAACCACCGTCTCGCCCGACTCGAAGACGTCCCAGAACCAGTCGCCACGCGGGTGGACTGGCTCGGGGGTTCCGGCCTCTTCGAGAAGGGCCTGGTGTTCCTGGGAGTTCGCGACCAGGGCGAGTTCGGTGCCGTCCTCCGTGGGGAACCAGACCGAAGGCAGCGAGAACCCGAGCAGTTCGTTCGCCGTCTCGATGGCGGTTTCCGCGACCTCGGTTTTCGACGCCGCATCGACGAACTCCCGGGTAGCCCCGTGGAGGGCCGACAGCCGCTGTTCGAACTCCTTGCGTTCGGTGATGTCCTGGATCGCGCCGTCGAACACCGTATCGCCCTCGACCTCCCTGGCGATGGCGGTGACGGAGCCCCACAGTTCCGCTCCATCGAGGGTTTCGAGTTCGATCTCCGCCTCCTTCAGGATCTCCTCGTTGGCGAGTCGTTCGCTGAACGCCTCGCGAGTGGACGGATCACGATAGAGGTCGCTGACCGTATGCTCCCGGAGCTGCGCTTTCGAGTCGGCGTCGAACATCTCGACCATCGCATCGTTCAGGAGCCGAAACTCCCCGTCCGCGCCGGCCGTACACCGATAGACGCCGATCGGGAGGTTCTCGACGAGACGTTCGTAGCGTTCGAGTTCCTGCTCGCGCTCCTTGCGCTCCGTGATATCGGTGCTGTTGACGATGATACAGCCGAGAGAGGAATCGTCGAGGCAGTTGGTGCCGATCGACCGGAGCCAGCGCCACTCCCCGTCGGCGTTCCGGAACCGATACTCGACGACCCGTTCCGGATCCGGATTCGCGATCCCGTTCTCGAAGGTTCGGAGAACTCGCTCGCGGTCGTCGGGGTGGACGTAATCGAACGCCGTCTCACCTACCAACTCGTCGGAATCGTAGCCGAGGACACGCTCGGTCGCCGGGCTCTGGTATTCGATCGTCCCCGTCTCGTCGAGGGCGGCCACGATCGATGCCGAGTGTTCGAGAAAGGCCGTCTGTCGCTTGAGCCTACGTTCGCGTTCCTTGCGCTCGGTGATGTCCCGACTCAGAGTGAGAAAGCACTCTTCGCCGTCGAGGTCGATCCTGCGGATGGAGACCTCGACGGGAAACGTCGAGCCGTCTTCTCGCCGGTGTGTCCCCTCGACCGTCTCCTGCTCGTCGGTATCCATCCCTCGCCAGAGCGCCTGTAACTCCTCGCGGCTGTATGCCACCTCGATATCGGCGACGTTCATCGAGCGGAGTTCCTCGCGAGTAAAGCCCAGACTGTCGACCGTTCGGTTGTTGACGTCGATGATCGTTCCCTCGGTGTCGTGAAGGATGATCGCGTCGGGAGAGGTGTCGAAGAGCGTCTGCAACCGACGATGTGGGTCGGATCCCGCCCCGTCCGAACTGGCCATGATTCAACGTCGACCCGCGTCGATACAAAAATCACCAGACGATTCCCACTCCCTGCGAGCGTGACGCCGATCCTGCCGTGTCGAAACCGCCCGCCGACAGCGGCTCGTGCGACCCGACCGGTGGAGTGTCGACCGTGCGCCCGACCGGATCTCAGAACGACGTATCGTCCAACACGGTTTCGAAGAGAACCACGAGGACGAACGCACCGGCCAGCACGAGGCTCTCCACCACCCCGTACTGGAAGGGATAGATCGTCAATGCGAAGAGGACGACCGCCCCGAGGAAGCCGACGATACCGACGAGGGTCGCTCGCGTCGTCCGCTGCATACGTCTCCGTCGCTCGGGGAGACATGAAAAACGCGCCCCTCACAGCCGGTCGCGATAGAGCCGACCGAACGCCTGTCGGCGAAGGGTGGCGACCGCCGCCTCGCGTTCCTCCTGAAAGGTGGCCGCGACGGCGGCGTCGGCGAAGGGGGCGACGTGCCAGACGACCCGCTCGACGTCCGGGCTGCCGGCGACCGTCACCGCCACGTCCGCGTCGGCGCGCCACGCCTCGAACGCCTCGTAGTCGGCGATCCGCACGACGAGCAAGGAGGCAAAGAGCGCGTCGCGGGCCGTCTCGACCACGTCGCTCGTCACACGGTCGTGGTACTCCGTCTGGTCGAACTCCATCGCCACTGCCGTCTCGCGAACGACCGTTCGTGCCGCCGATCCCAGCGACTCGTAGGCCTCGCGCGCCTCCGCGAGCGTCTCGGGGTCGAACACCCCCTCCCGTTCTACGTCCATACGCTCCTGTCCCGGCGGCGCGGATTTACGCCTTTTCGTCGCCGTCGTCCGCGGCGTCGCTATCCGCGTCGCCGTCGCCCGCGGCGTCGCCGTCACCCGCGGCGTCGCCGAGCATCGCCCGCGTCATCTCGCGGGCCTCCGCGAGTGCGCGCTGGGCGTCGGCGTCCAGATCACCGGCCGCGGCGGACGACCCGGTCGGGGACGCGTGATCGTGGGCGTGGTTCCCCTCCGGAATCGACTCCTCGAACACCTCGTCGTAGGTCACCTCGTCGGCGTGGTCGGCGACGACGGGCGCCAGTTCCGCGGCGCCGTCCTCGACCCACCCGGGGACGGTGTCGTCCAGCCACTGCTCGTGGGGGCCGCCGTGGAGCATGGCGGTGAAGGCGAGGTGGTTCGCGAGATGGTCGGCGTCGCGCTGGGGCGTCTCGCACACCGGACAGGCGTATCCCATGGGGCGGGGTACGGGCTCCGACGGGAAACGTTTCGTGCTACCGCCGTGCCTGCCACTCCGCGACGTCGAGCACCATCACGAGGGCGTCCTCGCCGTCGCGGTAGTACCGGGGGATGCGTCGTGCCGTCTCGAAGCCAACGTCGCGGTAGAGCGCCTGGGCAGCGTCGTTGCTCTCGCGCACCTCCAGTTTCACCAGTTCCGCGCCGTCGACCGTGAGCGCGACGAGCGACTGGTCGAGCAACGAACGCCCGATTCCGCGGCGACGGGACGAGGGGTCGACTGCGAGATCCTTGACGTGACCCAGATCGCGCCCGAAGTTGGGCGTCACGTCGCCGACGACGTAGCCGACGACGTCGCCGTCCGGCTCGGCCGGCGTCGACGCCGCACTGGCGTCGGCCGTCGGTCGACCGCCCGTAGAGCGGGTGGCGACGAGGAAGCCAGCCTCGCCGAGAAAGCGTTCGAAGGCGGTGTACGGCCACGGCTGACCGAAGGAGACGCGTTCGATCCGCACCACCGACTGCAGGTCGGCCTGTTCGGCCCCACGGATGGTCACGTCGGCGGGGAGCGTGGGAACGGCCACGGGGGTGCTACGGCCGAGGGAAGCAAAAGCTCTCGGGCGGCCACGTGGCTGGCGGGTCGGCACGCGGCGAAAAAAGCGGGCGGCGGTCGTCAGTCGTCGGCGGGCGTCGCGCCGCTCGATCCCTCTTCGTACTGCTGTTTCGTGAGGGTAAGCTTGCCGCCGGCCGCGAGGATTTCGCGTTCGCGCTCGGAGGCGTCGAAGGCGGCCGTCGCCTCCCAGTCGTCGTTGACACGGATCGTGAACTCCTCGGCGCCGGACTGGACGGCCTCGGCGACGTCGTCGACGACTTCGATGTCGTCGCCCTGTTCGATGCGGTCGTACGTCTCCTGGTCGATAGTCAGCGGCAGGAGACCGAAGTTGTAGAGGTTCGCCTTGTGGATGCGAGCGAAGGACTGCGCGAGGACGGCCTCGACGCCGAGATACATCGGACACATCGCGGCGTGTTCGCGCGAGGAGCCCTGCCCGTAGTTCTCGCCGGCGACGAGGATGCTGTGGTCGGTCGCCTTGGCGCGTTCCGCGAACGTCTCGTCGACGCGGGAGAGGGTGAACTCGGAGAGTTTGTCGATGTTCGAGCGGAACTTGAGGATATCCGACGTGGCGGGGATGATGTGGTCGGTGGTGATGTTGTCGCCCATCTTGAGGAGCGTCTCACCGCCGATGTCGGCCCCGAGCGGGTCTTTGAGCGGCACGTCGCCGATGTTCGGCCCCTTGATGAGTTCGTCGTCGACGGCCTCGTCGGGGGCGATGATGTCGGCTTTCGATCCGTCGTACTGGTCGGGGAGTTCGACGCCCGGCGGTTCCAGGTCGCCGAGTTCCTCGGCCAGGTCGCGTGGATCGACGATTTCGCCCTTGAGCGCGGCCGCGGCGGCCACCTGTGGCGAACAGAGGTAGACGGAGTCGTTCTCGATGCCCGACCGCCCCTCGAAGTTGCGGTTGAACGTCCGCAGCGAGACGGAGTCGGAGGCAGGAACGTGGCCGATACCGATACAGGGGCCACAGGTCGCCTCGGAGACGTTGACTCCGGCCGCCATCATCTCGGCGGTCCAGCCCTCACGCGCCAGGAGTTCGCCGGCCTGTTTCGAACCGGGCGCGACGATCATCTCCAGATCCTTCTTGATCTCGCGACCCTCGACCATCTTCGCGGCGGGGAGGATGTCCTCGTAACCGCCGTTGGTACAGGAGCCGACGATGACCTGTTCGACGTCCGTGCCCGCCACCTCACGGACGGGCACGACGTTGTCGGGCATCGACGGACACGAGATCAGCGGTTCCAGATCCGAGAGGTCGACGACGACTTCGTCGGCGTACTCGGCGTCCTCGTCCGGCGCAAGGTCGACGAACTGATCGCCCCGACCCTGGCGTTCCAGATACTCCTTCGTGCGCTCGTCGGTGGGGAAAATGGAGGTGGTCGCGCCGAGTTCCGTCCCCATGTTCGTGATAGTAGTGCGCTCGGGAACGGAGAGGCTCTCGACGCCGGGGCCGGTGTATTCGAACACCTTGCCGACGCCGCCTTTCACCGACAGCCGGCGGAGCAGTTCGAGGATGACGTCCTTCGCGGAGGCCCAGTCGGGGAGTTCGCCCTCCAGACGGACGTTGACGACTTCGGGCATCTCGACGAAGTAGGGGCCGCCACCCATGGCGACGGCCACGTCGAGGCCGCCCGCGCCGATGGCGAGTTCGCCCAGGCCGCCGGGCGTCGGCGTGTGGGAGTCCGAACCGAGCATCGTCTTGCCGGGCGCGGCGAAGTTCTCCTTGTGGACGTTGTGGCAGATGCCGTTGCCCGGGCGGGAGAAGTACGCGCCGTAGGTGCCGGCGGCCGACCGGAGGAACCGGTGGTCGTCGGTGTTCTTGAAGTCGAACTGGTAGGTCTGGTGGTCACAGTACTGAGCGGCGAGTTCCGTCTGAACTTCGTCGAGTTCGAGCGCCTCGAACTGCAGCCACACCATCGTACCGGTCGTGTCCTGTGTGAGAACCTGGTCGATCTCGATCCCGATCTCCTCACCGGGTTCGAGATCCCCCTCGACGAGGTGTTCGTCGAGGATCTTTTCCGTGAGCGTCTGTCCCATAACGTCCGGTCATCGCGCTCCGACGGATATAAATCCCGCGCCTTTCGAAATCGCTAAATCCCCCGTGGGAAGCTTCTACCGCAAGTTTTACGCCGTCCTGGGCACGTACCGGGGTGTCCACGCGGCATCGGCACGGTTTTGTCTGCCGTCGCCACATCGCCGGTATGTTCCGCGCCGGATCGGTCGTGGCCGACCACGTCACGCCGGTCGATCCCGTCCAGGTACAGCCCAACGGCGTCGATCTGACCGCCGAAGCCATCCTCGAGACACAGGAGCGCGGTCGGATCGGTCGCGACGGCAAACGGATCGGCGCGCGCGAGGAACGCGCGCCCGACGACGACGCCGACGCGTACGTCCTCCCCCCGGATGGCTACGTCCTCCGCTACGGCGAGACGATTCACGTCCCCGAGGGTCACGTCGGGTTCGTCTACCCCCGGTCGTCGCTCCTGCGCAACGCTTGTATGCTCCACACTGCCGTCTGGGACGCCGGCTACGAGGGCCGTGGCGAGGGCCTCCTGGTCGTCCACCGGGAGATCGAAATCGAACCCGGCGCCCGGGTCGCACAGTTCGTCCTCGCGGAGGCGAACCACGACGACACCTACGACGGGAGCTATCAGGGCGAACGGCTGGAGGATTAATCGCCGATTAGAGCGCCTTACGTCCCGATTACTGACGGGGGAGCGTCACGAGGCGGATGACGTGGCACGCCCAGAGTCCACGCCCCGGTCGACGCTCGAACGCCTCGTCCGCCCGCCGCCGCGGGTTCGCGAGCGGACGCTCGACGGCGCGGTGCGGCGGGGCGCGCGGTGGTCGGCATCGCACCCCGACACCGTCGACGTGGCCTGCTGGACGCCTCTCGGGTCGAGGCCACGGCCCGGCGAGGGCGAAGGCAAGCCCGATCCGTCGGCGGCACTGCTCGCGGATCCGTCGACACCGGGCGACGCGACGGACACCATCGCCCACACGCTCGTCATGGAAGTCGAGGAACCGGTGAGATCCGTCCGGGTCGACTACGGGTCGCTCGACGCGGCGGTCGAGACGACCCACGGGACGCGGGTGCGAACCGACGACGGCCGGGCGGTCGGCGGCGTCGAGGCGCGCGAGGACGACGACGGCCGCCTCGTCGTGAGCTTCGCCGATCCGCCGACCGACGGGGCTCTGTTCGTCGAGTACGGCGTGACCCGGAACCCGCGTGGCGGGCGCCACGTAGTGGACGTGATCGTCAACGGCGACCGGCACGCGGAGGCGAGTCTCGTCGTCCTGGGGTGACGGGGCGTCCCGTTCCCGGAGGGATCGCGACAATCCACGGCCGCCGTTCGTCGTCCCCCGACGTTGGTAACTTAATCACTCGATTGTGCGCCGAGACCGGACGACTGCGCTCGAAAATTGCCGATTAGTTACGGCGAACCACGCCTACGGGGGAGTGCCGGGCTTCGGACGCCGACGCTGTGGCACGGCCCGGGCGGTTCCGAGGCGGGGCCCATCGCCGACGGCGACCCCTTCGCCGGCGCGGCGGTGGTGCGGTTCCCGGACGTGGGGCCGCTGTAGGGCGAAAGCAGGCCCGTGAAGTCGAACCACGGTCGTTCCGCTCACTGGTTCGACTCCTTCCTGCCGGTTCACTCGACGGTTCGCTCCGCTCACCGTCTCGTTGCACGGGCCGGGAGGGAGTTGAACCCCCGACCGTCTGGTTAAAAGCCAGACGCTCTGCCTGACTGAGCTACCGGCCCTGGTTGGCCGTATCGGTGGCTGACGTATAAGCGTTTCCAGCGACGGCCGGGACTCACGCGTCCAGGAAGTCGTCCAGGGCGTCCGCCAGCAGGTCGTCGGGGTCGCGGTTCTCGATGGACGCCCGTCGCCGGAGTTCGATGTACTGCGCGGGCGGGAGGGTCACGGCCATCCGACCGAACGTCAGGTCGCGCTCGGCGAGGGATGTCTCGACGGCCGTACCGTCGCTCACCTCGCTGGCGAGACGGCGGATCTCTCGGACGGTCAGGTCGTGTTCGAGCGCCGCCCACGCCAGCGCGTAGCGGTCGTCGCCGGCCACGCGAGCGATGTGTTTGGCCGCAGTGGAGGCGATGGTGCCGCGAGCGACGTGCCGACGGATCGCCTGTGGCAGGTCGTGCACCCGCGCCCACTTGCGGATGAAGGCGACGGACACGTCGCCGCCGGCGCGCTCGGCGGCCGTCTTGTAGGAGCCAACGCCACGAACCAGCGCGGCACACGCCGCCGCCCCGCGGAGCATGTAGACGTGATCCTCGGAGCCGACGGTGTTTTCGGCGAACGAGCGAACCGTCTCGGCGGCCAGTTGAACGCTCTCGGGGTCGTCGGGGTCGAAGTCGACCGCTTCGTCCGCACGCTCGCCGGTCACCGCCGGATCGGCACGGACGACGGGTTCCCCGACCGGCGACTCCCGGTCGGCGGGTCTATCGAGCGCATCGGACTCGTCGCTCATCGTACCGCTCGTTGGTGAAGCGGCAACAAAAGTCTCCGGTGGGCGTGTGCGATTGCCACCGGACTGACCGGGTTACGCCCGCCGCACGGACACCGTGATCCGGTCGCCGGGGACGAACCCGTGATCCGGGCAGACGAGTTTCGCTCCGAAGGCGGCGTCGCGGGCGACAAACAGCGACAGGCCGGTGATCGGGTGGCCGTTCGCCCGGAGCGAGACGGCGTCCCACGCCACGTCGCGGCCCCCCGCGGCGCCGACGCGCGTACCCGCAACCGACATCCGGCCGTCGTGACTCGGGAGTGCGCCGCCGCCGTCGTAGTGGGGACAGCCACCGTCGAGGACGACCCCTGGCGCGCCGGCGAGTCCCGCCCACGTTCCCGGGTCGGGATGCCGGGGCTCGTCGAGGACGACGTGCGTCTCGCCAGTTTCGCGAACGACGCCGGTGCCGTCCCAGGGGAGCGGGCGGATATCGACGGCCACGTCGACCGGAAGCGATCCGGCGGCGCGGTAGGGGTTCGCACCGGCGTCACGAAAGCCGAGGTGGACGTGATTGTCGACCCAGGGGGCGAAAAAGCCGGAGCGCACCATCTCGCCGAGGGCGTCGCCGACGGCGACGGCGTCGCCGGGGGTGACTGCTGGATCGACGTGGAGTATCCGCGCGACGTGGTCGCCGGTGTCTATCAGGATCAAGTGATCCGTCTCGGCTGCGTAGGGGCGCGACGGCGCACGCACGGTTCGGGTGTCGACGACCGTACCGGCGACGGGGGAGACGCCGACGTTCGTCTCGGGATAGAGGTCGATGGCACACCCCTGATCGTGGGCGGCGTACGGCGAGTTGTAGAGGGAGAACCGCCGGAAGCGCGACAGCGTCGACGCGGGAACCGTGACCATACCGGAGGTTCGGCTGGGAGGGCTTATACGCTCGGCCCGAGCGGCCGCCACGGTGGTCGTCGTGACCCGGGGGTTCCGAGGCGACCGAATTACGTACGGGGGTGTCGTCGTAGCGGCATGGTTCGACCGGCGTTGATCCTCCCACCGGAACCGGACGAGCGGTGGGAGCTAGCCAAGCAGATGGGAGTGACGGACGCCGTGATCCACCCGCTGGAGATCGGTGACGACAAGACCACGTGGTCGTACGACGACCTTCGGCGGCTCCGCAACTGGCTCGACGCCGACGGGCTCGAGTTCACCGTCCTCGAAGGCAGCGTCCCGCTGACCGACCGTATCCGACTCGGATTGGACGGTCGCGACGAGGACATCGCCGACTTCGAACGGTTCCTCCGGCACTGCGGGGCCCTCGGCATCTCAGTCGTCTGCTACGACTGGATGGCCGGCGTCCGGTGGGCACGCACCGAAGCGCACGTCGAGGCCCGCGGCGGGTCGACCGTGACCGGATACGACGACGCGAGGATGCGTGGTGGGTCGACGGTGCCGGCCGCCGAACGCAGCCGAGAGGAGGTGTTCGAGGCGCTCACGTATTTCCTCGAGAGGGTTGTCCCCGTCGCGGAGGAGGCCGGCGTCCGACTCGGCCTGCACCCCGACGACCCGCCGCGTGACTCCATCCGCGGGGTGCCCCGCGTCGCGAACAGCGTCGACCAGTACGAGCGGATCCTGAGCGCCGTCGACAGCGAGTACAACGGGCTCACGTTCTGCCAGGGCAACTTCGCGGCGATGGGCGTCGACATCCCGTCGACGATCCGGCGGTTCGGCGACCGGATCAACTTCGTCCACTTCCGCGACGTCGAGGGTGACGCCGACCGCTTCGTCGAAACGTGGCACGACAACGGACCGACGGACATGCACGCGGCGATGAGCGCGTACGAGGAAGCCGTCGACGACGCAGTGCCGATGCGTCCAGATCACGTGCCGACGATGGCCGGCGAGGACAACTCGAATCCCGGCTACCACACGAAGGGGCGCCTGTTCGCGATTGGATACATCCGGGGGCTGCTGGATTCGGTCGCGTGAGGCGACCCGACCGTCCCGAGCCGTGGATATAGGTTCGTCCGGCACCTCCGGTCGGCCATGCGCGTCCTCAGGGAACCGGCGGCGGGCGACGCCGACCGCGACCGAACCGGCGCGATGCTGGCGCTGACGGCGGAGACGGGCGAGCCCGCAGTGCGGGTGTGGACGCCGGGCCGACAGGTCGCGTTCGGCCGTCGCGACGCCGCAGAACCGGGGTACGACCGCGCGGTCGCCGCCGCGCGCGACCGGGGGTTCGAGACGGTCGAACGCCGGGTCGGCGGGCGTGCGGTCGCCTACACCGAGACGACCGTCGCCTTCGCCCACACCGTCCCCGTCGGCGACGTGCGGTCGGGTCTCGACGACCGTTATCGGGCCACGGCCGCCCGCGTCCGTCGGGCGCTAGCACGACTCGGCGTCGGCACGACGCCGGGCGAACCCCCCGGGTCGTTCTGTCCGGGCCGTCACTCGCTTCGAGCGGGTGGCAAGGTCGTGGGCATCGCCCAGCGGGTGCGTTCGGACGCCGCCCTCGTGGCCGGGTGCGTCGTCGTCGCCGACCGTGCCGAACTCGTGGCCGTCCTCGATGCGGTGTACGACGCCCTCGATCAGCCGTTCGACCCGGGGAGCGTCGGGAGCGTCGCGGCGGCGGGCGGGCCATCGAACCCCGACCGCGTCGCCCGGGCGGTCGAACGGGCACTGGTCGGCGACGCCGAGCGAACCGTGTGTCGGACGGGGATCTGAGCGGGACACTTACGATACCGAAGGCCACAGGTGAGGGTATGCTCGTCAGGAACGCTCGACTGGCCGACGGTCGCGTGCGTGACGTTCGGATCGAGGGGGAGCGCATCGCCGCCGTCGGCACCAATCTCGACGCCGGCGGTCAGGTAGTCGACGCCCGGGAACGGCTCTTGCTCCCGGGGGCCGTCGACGTCCACGTCCACTTCCGGGAACCCGGCGACGCCCACAAGGAGACGTGGCGAACCGGATCGCGAAGCGCCGCCGCCGGCGGCGTCACGACCGTCGTCGATCAGCCGAACACCGACCCGCCGACGACGACCGGGGCGGCCTACGACCAGAAGGAACTCGTCGCTCGGGACTCGCTGATCGACTACGGCATCAACGGCGGTGTCACTGCCGAGTGGACCCCCGAGGCGCTGTTCGACCGGCCGATCTTCGCGCTCGGAGAGGTGTTTCTCGCCGACTCGACCGGCGACATGGGGATCGACGCCGACCTCTTCGAGGCGGCCGTCGACCGAGCGGCCGCCAACGACGTGGTGGTGACCGTCCACGCCGAGGACGCCACCCTGTTCGACGAGAGTGCCCGCGAACGGGCGAGTGAGGGGACGGGGCGGGACGCCGACGCCGACGCGTGGAGCGCCTACCGAACCGCGGAGGCCGAAATCGCGGCGGTCGAGCGTGCAGTCGACATCGGCGTCGACGCCGGCGCGCGCCTCCACATCGCCCACACCAGTACGCCGGAGGCGGTCGACATCGTCGACGACGCGCCCGACTTCGTGACCTGCGAGGTGACGCCACACCACCTCCTGCTCTCGCGTGACGACCTCCCGGAGTTGGGCACGTTCGGGCGGATGAACCCGCCGCTCCGGAGCGAGGAGCGTCGGGCCGCCCTCTACGACCGCGTCGTCGACGGCGCGGTCGACGCCATCGCCACCGACCACGCCCCCCACACCCGGGCGGAGAAGGAGACGACGCTGTGGGACGCTCCGAGCGGCGTCCCCGGTGTCGAGACGATGGTGCCCCTCCTGTTGGCGGAGGCGCTCGACGGGTCGCTGAGCGTCGAACGCGTCCGTGACCTGACGGCAGCGTCCCCCGCGGCGAGGTTCGGCCTCGACCGGAAGGGGCGGATCGAGGCGGGGATGGACGCCGATCTGGCGCTGTACGACCTCGACCGAACCCGGGAGATCCGGGGGCGTGCGACCCACTCGAAATCTGGCTGGACGCCGTTTGCGGGGCGGCAGGGCGTCTTTCCGGAGTGGACGCTCGTGCGGGGAGACCGCGTCTACGACGGCGCGATGGACACCTTCGGGGCGGCCGACGGCGAGAACGTGCGCGATTAGTCCAGGTCGTCCCGGAGTTCCTCGCTGGACTCGCGCACCTCGCGCATGACCTCGGAGATGCGATCCTCGGCGTCGAGTTCCTCGGCGACCGAGAGGTCGACGCCCTCGACTTCCAGCAGGAACTTCGCGATTTCGGTCACCTCGTACATCATCTCGTCGAGTTCCTCGGCGGTGAAGAATCCGGACATGGCGCCGTAGAGGAAGGTGGCGCCAGCCTTCTGGACTTTCTCCTCGAAGGAAGCGCGCGCCTGATTGACCGCCTGCGGCGAGTAGGTGTCGGTCATGAAGGGGACGAGTGCGGGCAGGTTCTCGCCGATTTTGGTCATCTCGACGCCGGTCTCGGTGCGGAAGTCGACACAGAGGCGGGCGATGGCCCACTCGCGGGCCGTGATGTACGTGCGGTCACGGAGAAAGGAGTTGACACGGTCGTACTGGGCGCCGTCCATCTTCTTGAACCGCTCGTATTTGCGTACGTCCGGGGGAACGTCGTCGCCGGCCCTGCCGGCCGTCCGAGGGGTCTCCGATCCCTCGTCGGTCGAGGCGCTCTGGGCCTCGCTGTCGTCGGACCCGGGCCGACTGCCACCGGCCGCCGTCGAGTCGTCGCTCATACGCCGGCGTTCCGCGCGGCGGCGCAAAAGGGTTCCGTCGGCGTCTGCCGGGCGTCGGACGGCGGGGCCGTGTACCTTTTTCCCTCGCGCCCCCGAGTGGCGGAGCATGAGGCTACTGCTGGGCATCGGCGGAAGCGACGACTCGCTGCGCGCCTTGGAGCGGGTGGTCGAGCGGGTCGCCGAGACGGGCGACGATCTGACGGTCGCGATCCTCCGGAACCCGGCAACGGAGGCGACCCCCGCGGAGATCGAACGGCGGGTACAGGACGTCCTCGACGAGACGACGGCGACGGCATCGATACGCCACCTCGACGGCGACCCCGGAAGCCAGTTGGTCGAACTCGCCGAGCGCGAGGGGTTCGACCGGATCGTTCTCGGCGGAGGAGAGACGAGCCCGATGGGGAAGATCAAACTCGGGAGCATCGCGGAGTTCGTCCTGTTGAACTCCCACGTTTCGGTGACGCTCATCCGATGACCGACGACAGACACTACCCGTCGGAACCGGCGGGGCCGTTCCCCACGCCACCGACGACGTTCGAGGATCGCGAGGGGCGGACAGTGACCGTCCGGCGATACGATCCCGAGGATCGCGAAGCCCTGGTCGAGATGTACGAGGCGTTCGACCCCGCCGACCGCGCACAGGGTATCCCCCCGACCAACACGGAACGGATCAACGACTGGCTGGATACGATCACCGCGCCGGCGACGGTGAACGTCATCGCCGAACACGACGGCGACCCGGTCGGCCACGCGACGCTCGTCCCCGACGAACCCGAAGGCACCGCCGAACTCGCCATCTTCGTCTTACAGGCGTATCAGGGCGCGGGGATCGGAACCCGACTGCTCGAAACACTGCTCGGCGCGGGGCAGGAGGAGGGCGTCGAACGGGTGTGGCTCACGGTCGAGCGGTGGAACGAACCGGCGATCAACCTCTATGAGAAAGTCGGCTTTCGCACCAGCGACGCCGAGAGCTTCGAACACGAGATGGCCATCCAGCTGGCCGGTCAGACCGACAACACGGGCTGACTCGCGTACAGGAGGACGTACTCGGCGGCCTTGGCGAGCACCTCGTCGGGGTCGCCCGAGACGGGTTCCCGCGGGACGACGACGAAGTCGGCGTCGATCTCTTCGGCGGTGTCGAGGACGACGCTGCCCGGGTGGCGGGACAGTTGGCGGGTCGAGAAGCCGTAGGCCATCGACGTCGAGAGGGGGACGTCGGCGTCGCCGACGACGTCCGTGACGGCTTCGAGGAACGCTTCGGTGTCGGCCGCGAGCGTCGCGTCGTCGACGGCGCCGGTGTCGATGGCGCGGGCGAGATTCTCACTGACGACGTAGAGCGCGTGTACCGCCGCCCCGTACTCCTCGGCGATAGTGACGGCGTACTCGACGGCCGTAAGCGACTCCTCGCTCCCGTCTACGGGAACGAGGACGAGCGACGGCGAGAGTGGATCGGTCATGGGCGAGCGTGCGCGGGCCACGGCCAAAAACGCTCCCCTGGCGACGGCTCCTCGCCGCGCTCCGACTCGCCCCTCGGACACCGGGTTTATGCCACGACCGGCCGAACCGGAGCGCATGTCCGAGCCCGAGTTCGACACCATCGTCATCGCGACTGACGGGTCGGAGAGCGTTCGCCGGGCCGTCCACGTCGCCCTCGACCTCGCCGACCGATTCGACGCGGCGGTACACGCCCTCTACGTGATCGACGAGGGAGAGGTCGAAGCTTCGCCGGAGCAGGTGCGAGAGGAGATGCGCGCCGCCCTCGACGAGTCCGCGGAGACGGCGCTCGAGGAGGTGGCCACCGCGGCCGACCGGCCCGTGACGACTGCCGTGCGCGAGGGGCGCCCCGCGACCGAAATCCGGGAGTACGCGACCGACCACGACGCCGACATGGTGGCGATGGGCACCCGCGGTCGACACGGCGAGAACCGATTTCTCATCGGGAGTGTCGCGGAGCGGGTCGTCCGCACCTGCCCCGTGCCGGTGTTGACGGTGCGCCAACTCGGGGAGCGCGAACGCGGCGACCAGGCGGCCTAGCCCGCGAACCACGAGATACTTCGGGCCAGCACCCATCCGACCGGTATGGACGACGACCTGATCGACGACGACGGACTCTCGCTTTCGCGAAAGTCGCGTCTCCCCGGTGCGGGCTTTTTCTACCCCGACTCGCTCGACGAGCAGTACGCCGACCGTCGCGCCCGCGAGACCATCGAGGGCGCGGAAGTGGTGGTCGTCGCCGACGGCGACGCCGACGGCCTCGGCTGTGTCGCCCTCCTCCGCGAACGCTACGACGCCGCCCTCGACGTGGCCCCCTTCGAGGAGTCCCTGGCGGCGCGTGTCGCGCCGGGGATGGACGACGAGACGGACGAGACCGAGGAGCGCGAGGAGTCACCGGTCGGCCTCGTCACCGCGAGCCCCCACTCCCTCGACGCCGCCCTCGAACGCGTTGCGGAGTACGCCGACCCCGGCGTCGACGTGTACGTCTGTGACCTCTGTCCGGACGACGCGTCGGTCGTCGAAGTCGTCGAGGCGGTGGCCACGCGCGCCGACACGGTTCGGTGGTTCGACCACCACCAGTGGGACGACGCGGTGGCCGACGCCGTCCGTACCGCGGGCGTCGACCTCGTCGTCGGCGAGTCCGACGCGGAGTGTACGACCGACGTGGCGCTCCGGTCGCTCGACTACGACTTCTCCGACCACCTCGTCGACCTCGCGGCGGTCACCCGGGATCACGACCTCTGGATCAAGGAAGACCCCCGGAGCGACGACCTGGCCGACTACGCCCACTGGGCGAGCGCCGAGGAGTACGTGACGGTCGTGGGGCAGTACGGCCCCGCGCTCCCGGAACCCGTCGTGGACTACCTCGATCATCGCCGCGTCGAGAAAGAGCGCCTGATCGAGGCGGCGGTCGACCGGGCGTCGATGCGGTCGGTCGGGCCGTGGACCGTCGGCGTCACCTACGGCCGGTGTTCGCAAAACGAGGTGGCCGAGGCGCTCCGCGAACGGGGGGCCGACGCCGCCGTGATCGTCAAACCGGCGGGGAGCGCCAGCATCCGCGGGAGCGAGGGCTTCGAGCGGTGTCACGAGGTGGCGGGGCAGGTAAACGGCGGTGGGCATCCCCGCGCGGCCGGCTGTAAGCCCGATATCTACGACGATATGCTCGACTACGCGCACCACTGGACGACCGAGGGGTACGCGACCCGACAAGTGATCCTCGCGGCGTTCGAGCGACTCGCCGACGACGGCGCGGAGAGCGACGACAGCGCGGAGAGCGACGACGGTTCGGCCTGAGATTACGCGTCGTCGCTTCCGACGATCCAGCGATCCGAGAACGCGGTGCCGTCGGGGCAGGCGGCGTAGGCGTGGATCACGTCGCCCTCGGCGTAGATGCCGCCCACCTCCTCGTTCTGTGCCTCGGCGAACGCGAGGACGAACGCCGCGCCCGCGCCGCAGTCGGGGCAGGTGCCGCCGGTCAGGTCGCGGTCGATATCGCCGTCGGTGGCCATCGCCTCCTTGGCGAAGGCCATGGCGTCCATACCGGTGCCGGCCGAGAAGAGCTGTCGACCCTTCTCGCCGGGGACGACCAGGACGACGCCGCCCGCGACGTCGGTGCCGCGGGCGGCGAGTGCACCCTCGTCGTCGAGATAGTCGTCGGTCAGAAAGAGCGCGACGTGGTCGAGGCGGTCACCCGCCAGAAACGCGTCGAGTTCGGTGTCGGTCATACCGTCCCGTGGCCGTCGAGCGGTAAAGGGCGATTGCTTCGAGGCCGGACTGGCGAGTGTTCGGACATGACCATGGGCGAACAGCCGTCGTGGGTGCTCGCGCTGTCGAGCCTCGGTATCGCGTTGCTGTGTGGCGGCGCCGCCCTCCAGCCGTGATCAGCGGTCGCCGTCCAGGTTCTCCGCAATCGAGGAGAGCGACGAATCGGGCTGACGAGTGACCGAATACACCGTGCGCCGGCCGGGGACGCGAACGCCGTAGAGGTAGCCCGGCGTCACCGCGTCGAACTCGACGCTCTGGCCGACCTCCCGGTCGGCCGCGCGCGCCCACTCGACCAGGCGGTTCGCCCCCTCTCGGTCGGTGCGGGCGAGGCGGCGGTTGTCGTAGGCGCCGCGGAGCAGGCGTCCCTCACTGTCCGACTCGACCGGGGCGTGATACTCGTCGCCGTCGAGGACGAGTCGGATGATCGTCCCAGCATCGAGTTCGACCTCGTCGGGGAGACGGAGACAGGGACGGCGGGTGCCGCCGCTCCGGGCGAGTCGGGCGCGGTACGTCGTCACCGCATCCCCGTCGCTGGCGACGCGGTCGGTCACGACTACGCTTCTTCGAGGGCGTCGAAGTCGGCGTCGCCCGCGACGACCTTCGCGTTGATCTGGGCGACTTGGTCGCTGATCTCGCGGCCGCGCACAGTCACGCGCTTTCGCTCGCCGTCACGGGAGGGAGCGAAGCCGACGCCACCCTCGAGGAGAACCTCCTTGAGCGACGGGCCGGCGACATCCGCGCGGAGGGGCCGGCCGGCGTTGTCCGAGCCACCGGTCAGTTCGAGCGTGGTGCCGTCGAGTCCGACGGCGCCGCCGTCCACTTCGTCACCGAGTTCGCGCCCGAGAAACCGGTTTGCGTCCTGTTCGTCGACCTCGACCTGCGTGGTTCGACCCGAATCGGGATCGGAAACGACGACCTTGAAGTCTGCCATGGCCGGATTCAGACGGTCGCCGATAAAAAGCACGTCGAAACCGAGCGTCGTGCCGAGCGGACGAGCACGCTCGCCCCGTGTTATTAACACTTCTCCGGTTTCTTAATAAAGATTGAGGTAAATAGCCGGCTCTGATGGCAGGAGAATTAATAGTCGAGCGGCGACTAGGCGCATCCGATGAGCGACGAGTGTGGCTGTGACAGCGATCACGGCGGCCACGAACACGCGACCGAGTCGGGGCAGGACGGTGCGCCCAGCGACGACACGGCCGCGGTCGACGAGAGGGCGACCGTCCGAGCGTCGGTGCCGTCGATGGACTGCCCGTCGTGTGCCGGCAAGGTCGAGCGAAGCGTCCGGACGCTCTCGGGCGTCGTGGCGGTCGATCCGCGGCCGGCGAGTGGGACGCTGGTCGTGACCTACGAGCCGTCGGCGACGACGCCATCGGCGATCCTGGAACGCGTCGAGGCGGCGGGCTACGACGTGGCCGACACCGCGTCGGAGACGTTCGCCGTGCCGTCGATGGACTGTTCGTCGTGTGCCGGCAAGGTCGAATCGGCGCTGGCGTCGACCGCGGGTGTCCTCGACTACGACACCCGTCCCGCGTCGGGGCGGGTCGAGGTGACGTACGATCCCGAGCGGGCGAGTCGGGGCGACGTGGTGGCGACCGTCGAGAACGCGGGCTACGAGGTGATCGAAGGCGACCGTGAGGAGTCGTCGGTGTGGCGGAGTCGGCGGGCGCTGAAGACCGGCGTCGGTGCGGTCTTGCTTCTCGCGGGCGTCGTCGTCGAGTTTCTGGGCGTCCCAAACCCCACGCTGGCGGCGGCGCTGGGTCGGACGATCACGCTCGACTGGGCGCTGTACGTCCTCGCGGCGGCCGTCGCGGGGCAGGCCATCCTGCGCAACGGGTGGTATTCGGCGCGGACGCGGAGCCTCGACATCGACTTTCTGATGAGCGCGGGCGTGATCGGCGCTGTCGCGGTCGACCTCCCCTTCGAGGCGGCGACGCTCGCGGTGCTGTTCTCCGTCTCGGAGCTGCTGGAACGGTACTCGATGGATCGCGCCCGAGCCTCGATGTCGGAGCTGATGGAGCTTTCGCCGGACACGGCGACGGTACGACGGGAGGGAGACGCCGCCGACGGCGAGGAAGTGACGGTACCCGTCGAGGAGGTGGCCGTCGGTGAGGTGGTGATCGTGCGGCCGGGCGAACGCATCCCCGTCGACGGCGTCGTCCGCGAGGGAACGAGCGCGGTGGACGAGTCGCCGATCACGGGCGAGAGCGTCCCCGTCGACGCGACGGAAGGCGACGAGGTGTACGCCGGGAGCATCGTCGAGGAAGGGTATCTGGAGGTGGAGACGACGGCGCCGGCCGCGGAGTCGACGCTGGCGACGGTGATCGAACTCGTGGAGGACGCCGAACGCGACAAGTCCGAGCGCGAGCGGTTCATCGACCGGTTCGCGTCGTACTACACGCCGACAGTGGTCGTGCTGGCAGTCGCGACGACCGTCGGGCCACCCCTCCTCCTGGGGGCATCCTTCGAAACCTGGTTCACGCGCGGTCTGACCCTCCTCGTCGTCGCCTGCCCCTGTGCGTTCGTCATCAGCACGCCCGTCAGCGTCGTCTCGGGGATCACGAGCGCGGCACGCAACGGCGTCCTCATCAAGGGCGGCGACCGCCTGGAGGCGATGGGCGAGGTGGACGCCCTCGCCCTCGACAAGACGGGGACGATCACGACGGGCGAACTCGGTGTCACCGACGTAGTGGCGCTGAACGGCGCGAGCGAGGACGACGTGCTGCGGTGTGCGGCGTCGCTCGAACGTCGGAGCGAACACCCCATCGCGACGGCCATCGTGGCGAACGCCGAGGGGCGGGAGATCACCGACCGCGAGGTGACGGACTTCCAGTCGATCACCGGCGCGGGCGTCCGGGCCGACCTCGACGGTGTCACCCACTACGCGGGCAAGCCGGCGCTGTTCGAGGAGCTGGGCTTCGACCTCGAACACACCCACGTCGCGACCGACGGCGGAATGACCGTCGCCGAGGATATCGAACCCGTCACCTGCGATCACGGCGCGTATCTCGACCTGGTGAACGATGTGGTGCCGCGCCTCCAGGCCGAGGGCAAGACTGTCGTCCTCGTCGGAACCGAGGACGAACTGGAGGGGATCATCGCCGTCGCGGATACGGTGCGTCCGGCGGCCGAACGAGCCATCGGCCGCCTGCACGACCTGGGAATCGAACGGATCGTCATGTTGACCGGCGACAACGAGCGGACGGCCCACGCCATCGCGTCGCAGGTCGGCATCGACGAGGTGCGGGCCGACCTCCTGCCGGAGGAGAAAGTGGACGCAGTGCGGGAACTGACCGCGGAGTCGGAATCGGCGGCCGCGGCGGACGACGCCGTTCTGCCCTGGAACCGCCGAACCGGCGGCGTGGCGATGGTGGGCGACGGGGTGAACGACGCGCCCGCTCTGGCGGCGGCGACGGTCGGTATCGCCATGGGCGCGGCGGGCACCGACACCGCCATCGAGACGGCCGACGTGGCGCTGATGGGCGACGACCTGACCCGCCTGCCCTATCTCGTGGCACTCGCCCGTCGGGCCAACGGCGTCATCAAGACGAACGTCTGGTCGTCGCTGGGCGTGAAGGCCGTCCTCGCGGCGGGCGCCCCTCTCGGCCTCGTGAGCGTCATCCACGCCGTCGTGATCGGCGACATGGGGATGAGCCTCGCGGTGACGGGCAACGCGATGCGGCTGGCGAACGTCCGACCGGACGACGAATAGCGGGCAAACGGTTTTTCATCGCCCGCCCCGCAGGTGGCGTATGGCCGCCCGGACGCTCGCGCTCACTCTCCTGTTGGTACTTGCCGGTTGCACGACGCCCTTCGTGCCGGCGACGCCTACGTCCACACCGACGGATACGCCGGCGTCGCCGACCGCCGGCGCGGGAGGGTCGCCGACCGACGCCTCGACGACGGCGACGGCAACGGCGACGCCCTCGGGGACGACCGCGCCGGAGGCGAACCCCTGGGGCACCGATCCGGTCGTCGTCGCGATCAGAAACGAAGGGAACCGTGACCGCGCGTTCGCCCCGCTCGTTCGCGAGGCGGCGACGTGCTGGGAGAACGCCGACGAGCAGTATCTGGGCTTTCCGATACGGTACGAGGTACGCCCCGACGCCGCGAATCCGGACCTCGTCGTCACGTTCACCGACCGCATCCCCGACTGTGGCAACGTGACCGACGTGGTCGGGTGTGCGCCCCTGCTCACCGACTCCCGGATGATCGACCGACCGGAGACGGTGTGGGTGAAAACCGGCCTCTCGGACAACTCCACGATTCTCGTGACGAAACACGAACTCGGGCACACGCTCGGACAGACCCACGACGACCCGCCGCGGACGGTGATGCAGGCGCGGTCGGTGCTCTACACCGAACCACAGCCGAACGCGACCGACCGAGCGTTCCCGTGGAACGATGCCGCCTTCACGGTCAGCGTGGACACGACGAACGCCTCGGACGCGGCCGGTGCCCGGAGCCAGGTCGACCACGCGCTGACCTACTACCAGGACGGCGCGCCGGGGATGCCGGACAACGTCACCTTCGAGCGCACGGACGCTCCGGACGCGGCGGTGCAGATCCGGTTCGGCGCGACGCGAACGTGCGGGGAGTCGAGCGGATCCTGTATCCACACCTACGGCACCGACCCCGACGGCGACGGCGCCATCGAGGCGTACACCCAGGTCGAAATCACGCTCGTCGACATCGACACCGACGCGGTCGGGTGGCACGTGGGCTACTGGCTGGCTCACGCCTTCGGCGCGGAGGCAGACGCGGAGAAGCCGCCGCCGTTCCGGGACGCGAGCTACCGCGAACGGCGGAGCGCGTGGTGGGAGTAGTGGAACGCGACCGTCTCGCCGACGAACTCGACCGGGCG
The DNA here is from genome assembly GCA_042216725.1 of Haloplanus sp. GTDB lineage: Archaea > Halobacteriota > Halobacteria > Halobacteriales > Haloferacaceae > Haloplanus. Next base: position 22,893 of record JBDGTP010000016.1, on the reverse strand, counting down.
TTCGACGCCGACGCGGGCGAACGCCGGGCCGTCGTCCGGGCGGCGCGTGACCTGGCCGATTCGGGTCGCCTCGCCGCCGACCGTGGGACGCCGCTCACTGCTGACGTCGTCGTCTCGGAACTGGCCGACGCGCCCGCGGGATCGTCGCTCGCCGAGCGGTGGAACTGGTGGATCGGGGCGCTGGCGGTCGCCTACAGCGACGACTACACCCAGTTTCAGGTGCGGCGGTATCGGAGCTAGAGGCGGTCGAGGAAGGCGTCGAACGCCCCGCTCGCGGGATGGACGTGGGCGTAGGTACCGAGCGTCCGGTGGGCGGTGAGGCCGTCGCGGCCGTCGTCGATGCCGTCGCCCCGCGTCACCTCGAACGCGAAGCGGGCGTCGGCGTCGACGTCGGCGCTGGAGTAGTGGAACTCGTGGCCGCGCAGGCGGCCGCCCGCCGACGCGGTGAGGGTGTCGTCCCGGGCGCGGAGTTCGACGTGATCGAGCGCCTGGTAGCGGTCGTGCATCCGCACGTCAGCGGGGAGGACGCCGGCCATCCGGTGGGTCTCGCCGTCCGCGGTCGTCAGCGAGCGCGAGAGCGCCATCAGGCCGCCACACTCGCCGAACACGGGAAGCCCCGCGGCCGCCCGGTCGGCGAGCGTCGCGAGCGCGGGGCTGTCGGCGAGTGCGTCCCCGTGGAGTTCGGGGTAGCCGCCGGGGAGGTAGACGCCGTCGCAGTCGGGCAGGTCGTCGCCCGCGGTGGGAGCAAACGTCGTCACGGCGGCGCGCTCGCGGAACCGGTCGAGCGCCGCGGGATAACAGAACCGGAAGGCGTCGTCGCGGGCGACGGCGATACGCGCGTCGGTCGCGGGAGCGGGGGTGACCGGATCGGGACGGGGTGGAGCGCGCGCCACGTCGCGGAGGCGGTCGACCCGAATCGCCTCGGCGGCGGCGGCGAGGGCGTCGTCGTCGAGGGGTGCCTCGTCCCCCAGATGGAGGCCGAGGTGGCGGTCGGGAATCGCGAGGTCGTCCGTCGGCGGGATGCGTCCGAAGTAGTCGAGGCCGTCGGGGAGGGCGTCGCGGATGCCGTCGGCGTGGCGGCCGCCGTGGGCGCGTTGGGCGAGGACGCCAACCACGTCGATGTCGCGGGCCGCGGCGGCGGCGTACCGCTCGAACCCGAGGGCGGTGGCAGCGACGCTCTCCATGCCCGCCGTGGCGTCGACGACGAGGACGACCGGCAGGTCGAGGGCTTCGGCGACGGCAGCGGTGCTGGAGGCGTCGCCGTCGTACAGCCCCATCACCCCTTCGACGACGCAGTAGTCGGCCTCGCCGCGGTAGTAGTTCCGGCGGACGCCGTCGACGCCAGCCATCCACACGTCGAGGGTGCGCGAGGGGCGGCCCGCGACGGCCGCGTGGTGGCTCGGATCGATGAAGTCGGGACCGGCTTTCGCCGGTTGCACCGCCAGTCCCGAATCCGCCAGGGCGCGGATCGTGGCGAGCGTCGCGACGGTCTTGCCGACGCCCGACCGCGTCCCCGCGAGGACGACGCCGTTCATCCCGCCCTCCCGGAGTCGCCGTGGTGCCGCCGCCCGGCGCCGAATCGTGCCATCACGCGTCGTCCTGGGGACGGCGGCCACGTCCGTCTGTCGGTGCCGCGACCACCCATCCAAAAGTATTTACAGATCGCTCGTAACCCATAGACAAGCCGAATTGGATTAACTAAATAAAACTTTAGTTATTCGGCGCATCCAACAGATGACACACGACACAGTTCTGCTCGTCGGGCGGCGAGCGGAGAACACCGAGGACGTGCTCGAGACGCACGCGCGGCGGCTACGAACGCGGGGGGTTGCCGAGGCGGTTCGGACGGCGACGTACGACCGGGAGCCGCTTCGCGAGTTGCGCGAGGAGTTCGCCGCGCTGTCGGCCGACCGGGTGTACGCCCTCCCGATGTGTCTCGCCCACCGGTACGAGACGACGGACGACCTCCCTGCGGCGCTCTCGGCCGTCCCGGGGACGGTACACTACTGCGAACCGGTCGGGCGGAGCCCGGCAGTCACCCGCGTCGCGGCGGAACGGGCGGCGGAGCGGGTGCCCGCGTCGGCATCGGCGTCGCTCGTCCTGGTCGGGTTCGGGAGTAGTTCACACCCCCATCACCGGCAGGCGCTGGCGTATCACGCGTCCCGGCTCCGCGAGCGGACCGACTACGGCGAAGTCCGGACGTGTTTCCTGCTCCAGAATCCGGCCGTCGAGTGCGTGCGGTACAACGTGAGCGGGGAGCGAGTGGTGGCCGTCCCCCTGTTCGTCTCGCGCAGCGCCGCGACCGAGCGGGAGATCCCGTCGAAACTCGAACTGGATCGTGGCGGCATCGAGTACGCCGACCCGCTGGGTACGCATCCCGGCGTGACCGACGCGCTCGAAGCCGAAGTGGCGCGACAGCGCGTCCTGGCGACCGACGGAATGCCGGCGACGTTCGAGTCGACGCTCACCCGGTCGCGCACCCCAGTCGCCACCGACGGCGAGGGGCCGGCCGACTGAGCAACCCCGGCGACGCTTATTCCTCCGCAGTGCGTATCGCCGTCCATGGCGTACCGACGCGTTCGCGCTCGGCCGGCCCGGGAGCGGCTGGCCGAGTTACGGGAGCGACTGGACAGCGGCGACGTTCGGGAGATGGAGCCGTTCGGCCGGGCGATGACGCGCGCGCTCGACGACGCCCGGTTCGACCCCGAGACTGGCGAGGCGGTGTGGGTCGAGGAGGATTACTGCACGCCGCCGCTCGCGATGGAACGCGGGGAAATTCTCGACGACTACTTCGAGTCGCTGACCGTCGTCGAGGAGAACGTCGACCCGGCAGCGGGCCGAGAGCGCATTGACCACCTCCCCGGCCTCTGGGAACGCGTCCTCGACGGGGCGTGACCACCCGGCCGCCGCTCACTCGCGCTCGCGCCGAACCGCGAGCACCGACAGATCGGAGAAGGGGGTGTCCGCGGGGTTCGACCCGCCGGCGTGGGTCGCCAGGTCGCCGAGCGTCGACCGCGTGACTGCCTCGTCGTCGTGGGTCAGGCGCTCGAACACCAGCGCCGGCGTCGTCGGTGCCGCCCCGGCGTCGCGGAGATGGGCCGCGATGTCGCCGGGCATCCAGTCGTAGGGGCGGGGCAGAACGAGTAGGTGACGGTCGCCGACATCGGCGCGCAGGCGTTCGAAGTCGGCGTCGAGCGAGCCGCGCTTGTGGAGCGTGACGAACGTCGTCGCCTCCATCGGCGTGCGGGCACGGCTGGCGGCCACCTGAAGCGAGGAGATGCCGGGCACCACGCGCACGGGCGCGTCGACGGCGGCCTGCACTTTCCCCACGAACTGGTAGCCCGAGTGGTTGGGGTCACCCATCAGGACGGCGACGCCGCGGGCGCCGTCGGCGACGCGGTCGGCGAACGTCGACAGCGTCGCGGCCTCGTCGGCGTAGCCGCAGGTGAGCCAGTCGGCGTCGGCCGCGCGGGCGACCGCCTCACGAGCGAGGTCGACAACCGTCTCGAACCCCACGACTACGTCGGCCTCGCGGAGCGCACGCCGCGCCCGGGGCGTGAGATACTCGGGACTGCCCGGGCCGACGCCGACGGCGTCCACGGGGCGATCCGCCGTCACGTCCTCCGGTGCGGCCGCGGCGACGGTCGCCGGATCGGGGTCGTCGGCCACGGTCACAGGTCGACCTCGCCCGCACGGGCGTCGCTGGCGACGTGGACGAGTTCGTTCGTCAGGCCGGCGGCCAGGCCGCTCCCGCCGCGGCGCCCCACGTTCGTCACCGCCGGAACGCCGTGTTCGCTGGCGACGGCGCGCAGGCGCTTCCGACTCTCCGCGGCCTTGACGAAGCCGACCGGCGTGGCGACGACCACGGCGGGACGTGTGCCGGACTCGATGCAGTCGGCGAGCGCGAGCGCCGCCGTCGGGGCGTTGCCGACGACGGCGATGGCGTCGTCGTAGACGCCCTCGCGGTCGAGTTCGAGCACCGACGCCGCGGTGCGGGTCAGCCCCGTCCGTTCCGCGAGGTCGGCGCCCGATCCGATGGCCTTCCGCACCGGACAGTCGTGGCCTCGACCCGTGATGCCGGCTTTCACCATCGTGATGTCGGTGACGATGGAACGCCCGTCCCGGACGGCGCGGGCGCCGGCCCGGATGGGGGTGTCCTCGGTGTCGCCGGTGAAGCGCACGAGATACTGGAACTCGGGGTCGCCGGTGGCGTGGACGGCTTTCGCCCGGATGCGGTCGGCCAGCGTCTCCTGGGGGACGAGTTCGTGGACGCGATCCATGCTCGTCTCCGCGATCTCCATCGCGTTCTCGGTCATGGCGCCCAGGTCGGCGTACTCCTCAGTCGTCATCGCTCGTCACCTCCCGATGACGACGCCTCTCCGACCCACACCGGCACGCATCCCTCAGTCGTCATCGCTCGTCACCTCCCGATGACGACGCCTCTCCGACCCACACC
>JBDGTP010000016.1:0-18337 GCA_042216725.1 Haloplanus sp. | reverse complement strand
GGCACGCATCCCTCAGTCGTCATCGCTCGTCACCTCCCGTGTGTCGGCCACATCGTCGGTCGTCCGGGCCTCCAGGTCGCCGTCGACCTGCAGGTTCAGGTCGCGCAGGCGGTCGGCAGTCTCGTTGTCGGCGTCCCAGAGGCCGCGGTCGACCGCCTCCAGGAGCGTGTCGGTGATGCTTTCGAGCGCCCAGGGGTTCACCTCCCGGAGCCACTCCTGGCGGTCGGCGTCGAAGGCGTATTTCTCCGCAACCTCGTCCCACAGTCGGTCGCTCACGACGCCGGTCGTGGCGTCCCACCCGAGCGCCACGTCGACCGTCGTCGAGAGGTCGCCCGCGCCCTTGTAGCCGTGATCCTCCATGCTGTCGAGCCACGCCGGGTTCAGGACGCGGGCGCGCATCGCCTTGCGCACCTTCTCCTCGTTGGTGTAGACGTCGACGTGGTCGGGATCGGAGGAGTCGCCGACGTAGGAGGCGGGTTCCGCACCCGCAACCTCGGTAACGGCGGTGATGAACCCGCCGTGGAAGGCGTACCAGTCCGAGGAGTCGAACTCGTCCTGTTCGGCCGTATCCTCGATTTTCACCGTCGCGTCGACGTTGCCGAGGCGGCGCTCGAAGGCATCGTGGGCCTCGGCGACCCGGCCCCGCGAGCCGAGGGCGTAGCCACCCCACTGGACGTACACGTCGGCGAGGTCGGAGCGATCCGACCAGTTGCCCTCGTCGACGGCCTTGTTCGTCCCCGCGCCGTAGCCGCCGGGGCGGGTGGTGAACACGCGGTGGGTCGCCGCCGTCGCCGCGTCGTCCGGGTCGATCCCTTCCGCGATCAGTTCCGCCCGTTCGTCCTCGACGTGCTTTTTCACGTAGTTCATCTCGTGTGGTTCGTCGAGGGCGACCACCGCCTCGACGGCGTCGTGGATGACGCCGGCGGCCTGCGGGAAGGCATCACGGAAGAGCCCGGAGACGCGGGTCGTCACGTCGATCCGTGGGCGGTCGAGGTCGTCCAACGGGACGGGGCGCACGTCGTCGATGCGGCCGGCGTCCGTCCATTCGGGTTCGACACCCATGAGCGCGAGCACCTGGGCGACCGTCTCGCCGCGGGTGCGTACCGTCGGCGTTCCCCACGCGACGACGCCGATTTCCTCGGGGTACGCGTCGTGGTCGTCGCGGTGTCGCTCCGCGACGCCCTCGGCCACCTCGCGGCCGACCCGCCAGGCGCTCTTCGCGGGCACCTTCCGCGGGTCGAGCGTGTAGAAGTTCCGCCCCGTGGGAAGCAGGTCGACGCCGCCGCGGGTGGGAGCGCCGCTTCCCCCCGGGGGGACGTACTCGCCGGCGAGGGCGTCGGCCGTGCGGGGAATCTCGCGTTCGGCGCCGGCCACGCGCGGGGCGGCCTCCGCACAGATGTACTCCAGAACCGCCCGGAGGTCGTCGTGGGCGCCGGACTGCGCCCGCGCGTCGCCCAGGGGGTCGATGTCCACCACGAGCAGGTTCATGTTCACCTCGTCGGTCGACCCGGCGTCGCGTTCGGAGGCGGGCACGTCGAAGTCGTGGGCGGCGAGCGTCTCCACGAGGTCACGGCTCCGTTCGTACACTTCGTCGGCGGCCGCCGCGTAGGTCATGCCCAGGGCGTCGTCGTACGTGCCCGGTTCGTCGAGCATGCGCTCGTAGTCGACGCCGAGGACGCCGGCGACGCTCTCACGGAGGCTGGGGGCGCCCGGATTTTCGAGGCGCGTGAGCGCGACCAGATACTCGATCAGGCGGTCGTCGGCGGGTGGGTCGCCCATGGTGTGGAGTCCCATCCGGATCTGCGTGGTCTTCACGTCAGTCAGGTACTCGTGAATCCGCTCGACGAGGGCGTCGATGTCGAGGTCGTCTCCCGCCACCGCGCCGTCGGCGAGGGTCGACCCCGCCTCGTCGGGGCCGCGCACGGCGACCGTCTCGTCTATCTCCCCGTCGATACCGAGTTCGAGGGCGAGATCGAGGTCGTCGACGAGTTCCCTGATCTCGCGTTCGAGCGCGTCACCGTCGTCGGCGCGAGCGTCCGCCATCCCGGCCTCGCGGTAGCGATCCGCGAGTTCCTCCAGTTCGGCCAGGTCGTCGTACGCCCCCGCGTTCGACATGACTGGCGTGAGATAGTCGACGACGGCGGCGTAGGAGCGGCGCTTGGCCTGCGTTCCCTCGCCAGGGTTGTTGACGATGTAGGGGTAGACGTTCGGCAGGTCGTCGACCAGGCCGTCGGGGGCGCTCGCGCCGTCGAGACCGACAGTCTTGCCGGGGAGCCACTCCAGCGAGCCGTGGGTGCCGAGGTGGACGACCGCATCGGCGTCGAAGGCGTTCCGAAGCCACGCGTAGAAGGCCACGTAGTCGTGGGGTGGCTGGAGGGCGGAGTCGTGATACACCTTCGATGGATCCATCCCGAATCCGCGGGGTGGCTGGACGGTGACGAGCACGTTTCCGAACGCGACGCCGGGGATGGCGAAGGGGCGGTCGGGCGGGTCGCCCCACTCCTCGACGACGTTTCCGCGGAGGCCCTCGTCCACGTCGTCGAACCACTCGCGGTACTGGTCGGGCGCGACCGTGTCGACACTCAACTCCCGAACGTCCTCGGGGGCGACCCAGCGGTCGTCGAGGGTGAGCTGAGCGGTCAGGCGGTCGATGAGCGTCGCGCCGTCGTCCGGTGTGGATTCGCCGAGGCTGTACCCCCGCGCGTCGAGTTCGTCGAGGAGGTTGATCGTACTCTCGGGCGTGTCGAGGCCGAAGGCGGTGCCGATGCCGTCGTCGCTCGGCGGGTAGTTGTGGAGGACGACGGCGACGTTCTTCTCGTCGTTGGGAACGTGACGGAGGCGCGCCCAGTTGACCGCGAGGCGGGCGGCGTGGTCGACCCGATCCGCGATGGGGAAATGCTGTTTGGGCGCGGTGCCGATGCCCGCGTCGTCCGCGGTGCGCTCCTTGCCGCTGATGGGATGGGTGATGACGTTGCCGTCGAACTCCGGGAGCGCCACCGAGAGGGCGAGTTCGAACCCCATGACGCCGGTGTCGCTCCGGTCGTAGCGCGACCGCGAGCGCATCGTCGTCACCGTCTGGAGAACGGGCACACCGAGTCGGTCGAGGAACACGTCCGTCGCGTCGTCGCCCTCGTCGCTCGCTTCCCGCCCGCGCTCCTCCATCGACAGCGAGAACATGAACGAGGACAGGACGGCGTCGACGACAGGGTCGCCCGCCCCGTCGAGGAGCCAGGTGTCGGTCACCCACTCGGCGTCCTCCTGTTCGTCGGTGTCCGTCGCGGGGTTACAGAAGACCGGGAGCGCGTCGGCGCCCTGTGACTCGATAGCCCGCACCTGCGCATCGACGTAGCGGGTGTTCTCGTGTGTCCAGTGGGATTCGTAGAACCAGACCGCCACCGTGGGCGTCTCGGGATCGAACGTCGCCACGAGGTCGTCGTAGCTCGCACCGGGATGATCCGGGTGGTAGACCCCCTCGGTGGGGAGGGCGACGGGGTCGTCGTGGGGGCACTCCACGGTGGCGTACGTGTCGGCGAGAAAGCGCAGACAGTTGGCGACGTTGGTGGCGCCGCCGCGATCCAGATACTCGTACACGCAGTCGCGGTCGGCCGCGGGGACGGTCGTGTCCTCGATGGCGTACGCGTCGCCGGTCGACTTGACGACGAGTGGGACGCCGGTCGCATCGAGACGGTCGACGACGCGGTCGTAGCCGGGCATGCTTTCCTCGGAGCCGTGGAGCCACAGGACGACCGCCGTCGCGTCCTCGACCGCGTCGAGGAAGCCCTCGACCGCCGCCTCGTCGTCGAGGTCGCTCTCCGACCGGGCGACCAGGTCGGCGTCGACCTCGCCGGCGGCGCGTTGAACCGCCCCGAGTTCGTTCTCCGTCGCGGTGTAGAAGCCGATGGTGGGCATAACGTTGTTAAACCTCTATTGAGTTATCGCAACCGTGATTGAAAACGTCAGGGACAAAAGTCCTTTGGGGACGGGCGGCGAGTCCGCCAGTTTCGGCGATATCGTCGGGCAGACGGGGCTCAAGCGGGCTTTACTCGCGGTCGGGGCGAACGGCGCGCTCGACGGCCTGCTGATCCGGGGGGAGAAGGGAACGGCCAAGTCGACGGCGGTGCGTGCCCTGGCGACGCTGCTCCCCCGACAGGAGGTCGTGGCCGACTGTCCCTACGGCTGTCCGCCGGACGACCCGACCCGGCAGTGTGCGGCCTGTCGGGAGCGGATCGATCCGCCGGTGACCGAGCGACCGGTGCCGCTCGTGACGCTTCCCCTCGGGGCGACCCGAGAGCGGGTGGTCGGAACGCTCTCGGTCGCCGACGCCCTCGACGGCGACTACGAGTTCGATCCGGGTCTCCTCGCGCGCGCCAACCGCGGCATCCTCTACGTGGACGAGGTGAACCTGCTCGACGACCATCTCGTGGACGTGTTGCTCGACGCGGCCGCGAGCGGCGTCAACCGGGTCGAGCGCGACGGCGTGAGCGTCACACACCCGGCCGAGTTCACGCTGATCGGGACGATGAACCCCGAAGAGGGGGAACTGCGGCCACAGCTCCGAGACCGGTTCGCGCTCCAGGCGACGGTAACGGGGTGTGACGACCTCGACGACCGGGTGGCGATCATCGACCGGGCGCTCGGCCGCAACGACGGGGAGCGCGAGACGGCGGCGACTGACCCCGCCGACCGGCTGGCGACCGCGCGCGAGCGTCTGCCCGACGTGACGCTCACCCCCGACCTCACTCGGGACATCGCCGAGCTCTGCCGGGACGCGGGCGTCGAGGGGCACCGCGGCGACATCGCGGCGGCGCGAGCGGCACGGACGTTCGCCGCCCTCGACGGCCGACCGACCGTGATCGAATCCGACGTGCGTCAGGCGGCGGAACTCGCGCTTCCCCACCGCCTCCGTTCCCGGCCGTTCGACGACGCTCCCAACCCCGAGGACGTCGTCGACGACCATTTCGAGGACGGGCACGACGACGACGCCGAGGACGCCGATGACGAGCGTGAGGCCGAACACGACGCCGATGACGAGCGTGAGGCCGAACACGACGCCGATGACGAGCGTGAGGCCGAACACGACGGCGAAAGTGGAAGCGGCAGTGAGAACCGATCCGACGGCGGGGAACGGAGCGACGGCGACGGCGGGGACACGCCGGACGCGACGGCCGACGGCGACCCGGCGAGTGGGACGGCCGACGAGGCCGGACGTGGCGACGACATCGACGAGGCCGGACGTGGCGACGAGGAGGGACGCGACGGCGGCACGCCGCTCGTTCCCGGTGAGCGTCGGGCGGACGTGGGGACGGCCCGCGCGCCGTCGTTGCCCGAGACGGACGCCACGGTCGGAGAGACGAACGGGAGCGCACGGGCGGCAGCGAGCACCGACGGCACCGGGCCACGGGTGCGAACGCGGCGGGCGAGTACGGGCGACCAGGTGGACGCGGCGGCGTCGGTGCGGGCGGCGGTCGCGCGGGGGAGCGACGCCGTCGAGTCGCGGGACTTGCGCCGGTCGGTGCGGTCGGCCGAGGCGTCGACGCTCGTGGTGTTCGCGGTGGACGCGAGCGCGTCGATGCGTCGCGCCATGCGCGCGGCCAAGGGCACCGTCCTCGAACTGCTGGAGGACACCTACCAGCAACGCGACCGGGTCGGCTTCGTCGCCTTCGCGGGCGAGAGCGCCGACGTGTTGCTCCCGCCGACCGACAGCGTCACGCTCGCGGCGCGACACCTGAAAGACCTCCCGACGGGCGACCGGACGCCGCTCCCGGCGGGTCTGCGGGCGGCGGGCGACGTGATCGAACGGGCCGACCCCGCCGCGAGCGTCGTGGTGGTGGTCACCGACGGGCGCGCGAACGTCGCGGACGGCAGCCCGGTCGCGGCGACCCGGCGGGCCGCGGATCGGCTGGCCGACCTCGACACGCGCGTCGTCGTCGTCGACGCCGGATCGGACGACCGATCGGGGCTCGTCCCCGAAATCGTCGACCGGACGGTTGGCCGCCGCGTCCCGCTCGCGGCGCTGTCGGCCACCGTCGTCGACGACGCCGCCGGCGCCGCGGAACAAAGCTGAGTTGCGCCCGTACGAAAGTTTTACAAATCTACTTGCTCTTTGGCAACTGTGTTTTAAGATGGCGACCGCCAACGACTCCGTCCACGGCCGGATCGAACGCGCACGCATCGAACTGACGCCCGCACGGCTCGCCGCGGGAATCGGCCTCGTGGCCGCCCTGGGGTTCGTCCTGCTGTTCGTGCAAGATCCGATGGTTCACGAATCGCTCCACGACTTCCGGCACGCGGCAGGGGTCACCTGTCACTGATGTTCACGGCGTATCTGGCACGCGGGCTGAAGGCGGGCCTCGTCGCGGGGGCCGCCTTCGGCCTGTTCGTAGCGTTCGTCGCCACACCCTTCATCGCCCACGCCGACGCTGTGGCCCACGGTGGTCACGCTCACGGCGCCGCGACGCCCGCGTCGTCGCTCGTCGCCACCGTAACGAGCGTCGGCGGGAGCGTGCTCTGGGGACTGCTCGCGGGCGCCGGCTTCGGCGTCGCCTTCTTCCTCTTCGAACCGGCGATTCCGGGCGGCGACGGGGTGCGGAGTTACGTCCTCGCGGCCGCCGGATTCGTCACCGTCTCGGGCGCGCCGTGGTTGGCCCTCCCGCCCGTCTCGCCCGGCGTCGAGGCGGCGCTGCCGACACGGACGCGCCTGACCGTCTACGCTGGCATGATGGTCGCCGGCCTCGTGGCGTGTCTGCTGGCCGGCGCCGCACAGGCCGCGGCGCACGAACGCCACGGCCGGACGGCGGGTGTCGTCGTCGGGGCCGTCCCGCTGGCCGCGCTACCGCTCGTGGCCGCGCTCGCCCCGGGCAGCCCTGCCGGCACCACCTCGGCGCTTTCGGCCGCGTTCCGGGGCGTCGTCGTTCTCGGACAGGTCGGCCTCTGGGCAGTACTCGGTGGCACCCACGCCTGGCTCCGCCGCCGCGAGCGGTCGGCACGCCGGCAGACCCGGGCGGCGGTCACCGCAGACTGACTCACAGCGGCGATCCGTTGACGACCGTCGTGCCGTCGAGCGACACCGCCTCCGAGAGCGTGCCGTGGACGTAACAGCGGGACTCGGCCGTCTCGACCAGGTTCCGCACGTCGCTCTCGGCGGCGTCGGTGCGGAGGGTCGTCGTGTAGTCGATCCCCTCGAAGTCGGCGGGGTCGTCGCGGAAGCCGAGACCACCGCGGCGATCGATTTCCCCGGCCACGTCGACCGAGAGTTCGTCAAGTCCGATCCCCATGCGAATCGCGTTACGGACGTACTGCGCCTGGAGACAGAAAGCGAATCCGGCGAGGAAATATCGCAGTGGGCGCGGGGCCGTCCCCGTGCCCCCGACCTTCGAGACGGGTTCGTCGGCATCGAAGACGAAGCCGTCCGCGTGCGCTCTCGCGTGGTAGTTTCGGATGGTCTCCGTCTCGACGCTCGGATAGCCGTGTTTGATCTCGCGGGCGTCGCGTAGCCCTTCGATACGGCGGTTCAACCGCTCCTGAAGCGTCGTGTCGACGAGTGACATGAAGGCGGGGACGGCCGTCGATCAGTTAGGGGTTCCGACCGCGTGCAGGCGGTACGCGCCACGGGTGTCGTCACGGTACCGAACGGGTTCCTCGACGGCGGCGACGTGTTCCCCGTCACTCGCCACGGCCACGGCGACGCCCTCGGTGTCGAACCGGCGCGTCGGGCCGGTGAGGAGGTCGACGACGCGAACCCCGTGACCCGACGGATCGCGGGTGCGAAACCCCTGACCCACCGGGACGAGGAGTCGCCGACCGGCCGCCGCGAGCCCGGGTACGAACCCGCCGAGGTCGACCGACCACCGCGGCTCGCCGGCCGGCGTGTAGCCGACCGCGGCCGTCGCGCGGTCGTGACGTGCCGGAACGTCGCGCCCCTCGGCGGCGTACGTGTTGCCGGTGACGAAGGCGACTCCGGCGGGCGTCGCGTGGACGTGGATCGGATAGGCGTAGATCGTCCCGCCGTCGAGGGTCGTCGGCGTCGCCAGGTCGACCTGCCAGCACACCGTGGCGTCGCCCGATTCCGGGACTGCGAGACGGTAGCCCCGCGAGTCGGCGTGGCTGGCGACGGCGAGTCCGTCCGGGAGGAGCGACACGTCGCCGGCGCGACGGTCGCCGGTGCGCGCCCGATCCGCGTCGGTCGCGGGCAGGTGCCACCGCAGACGCTCGCGTCCCGTCGCCGCGTCGAGGACGACGACGCCGTCGTCGTGAGCGCCCGGACAGCGGTTGTACGCGACGGCGACCCGGTCGGCGTCGGCGTCGAGGGCGACCGGCGAGGCGTCGGTTCGGTAGCGCCACGCGACCGTCCCGTCGGTGTCGACGGCGGCGACGACGCTCTCGAACGACCGGTCGCCGGCGTCGCGGTCGTACCGCCGAGCGGCGACGTACGCCCGCCCGTCGGCGACCACGAGGTCGGTGACGAAGGGGCGAAAGAGGCGCCCCTCGCGGGCCGGGCGGCCGACCGTCTCGGCGGTCGTCACCCGCCACCGAACGTCACCGGTGGCGGCGTCGTGACGCCGAACCTCGCCGCGGGGGCTTCGCTCGCCGACGAGGATGTCGCCCGCGAACGGTACCGCGGCGACGATGCTCGTCGCGGGTCGGTCGCACGCGACGCGCCAGCGTTCGCGGAGCGCCGAGGCGCCCACACAAAGCAGGGTGCCGTCGGCCCGTCCGACGACGAACAGGCCGGCCGTGACGGCGACTGCCGACCGCCGGCCGAGGTGTCGGGAACCGGCGGGGTCGACCGAACCGAGGTCGACGCGCTCGCCCCTACTCATCCACCGGGAACGCCTCGTGGAGCAGGTCGTGGGCGTCGCCGAGGCCCGCGAGGACGTCCTCGCCCTGGCCAGTGAGGCGGTGTACCGCGCGCTCGGCGTCGCGCACGGCGACCAGTCGCCCCCGGAGGTAGTCGTAGGCGGGGTCGGTCTCGTCGGTGCTGGCGATGCGCTCCTCCAGGTCGACCAGCGCGGCGTCGAGGTGGCGTTCGATATCGGCGAGCGTGTCGGCCTCGGCCAGCCCCTCGATGGGGCCGTCCAGACTCCCGTCGAGTTCGGCTTCGGCGTGTTCGCGCGCGCTTCGGTCCTCGGTACCGAGGACGTTCATCAGTCCGAGTCGGAGTGCTTCGAGTTCGTGACAGGTCATAGTGTTTGATCGACGAGTTCGGAAACGATTCGGTCGCGGTCGAGGTGGTCGGAAACGATGCGTTCGGCGTCGCCGTCGCCGACGCCCCCGTACCAGACGCCGTCGGGATAGACGGCGACCATCGGCCCGTCGCCACACCGGCCGAGACAGGACGACCGCGTGATGCGCGCGTCGCAGGCATCGGAGTCGCGGGCGGCCTGCCGCAGGCGTTCCAACACGGCGGGCGCGCCGTCGGCCGCACAGGTCTGGTTCGTACAGACGGCGACGTGTTTCTCCGGCGCGTCGTGGGCGTGAGGCTCGTCGTCGACGTTCTCGCGGTCGGCGTGGGTCGCCTGGTGGGTGAGCGCCCGGAGCGTCGCCCGCGCGCCGCCCACATCCTCCTCGTAGCCGTCGAGTTCCACCTTGTACTTGCAGGTGTCACACGACATGTTCACGCTGTCGGTGCGGGCGGCCTGCCAGCGGTCTCCGAGTACGTCCAGCAGTCGGGAGTCGGTTCCCAGCGGATCGCCCGCGGCGGCGTCGACGTACGGGTAGTCGGCGTCGAAGTCGGCGACCCCATCGCGGATACGGCTCGTGAGGACGCCGTCGCCAAGCATGTACGGCAGGACGACGACCGCGTCGGGACGGCGCTTGGCGACGGCGTGCAACCGGTCGTCGAGGAGGGGTTCGGTGACGCCGATGAAGGCCGGCTGTACGGTGTCGAACGCGCGCCCCTCGGCGAGCAGGCGCGCCAGTTTCGCCACGTCGGCGTTGGCGTCGGGGTCGCTCGACCCCCGGGCACAGAGGACGACCGCCACGTCGGCGGCGGCGCGGTCGACGCCCAGGTCGGCCTCGACCGCCCGTGCCCGGTCGTCGAGCAGGTCGAGGATGGCCGGGTGAACCCCCAGATGCGCGCCGTTGTAGATGGTCACGTCGTGGGTCGCCCGCGCTCGTTCGACTGCCAGCGGCACGTCGTTTTTCACGTGGCTGGCCGCAAACAGAGAGAGTTGCACGACGGTGATCGTCGAGACGGCGGGCGCGAGGCCGGCGATGGCCTCGTCGATTGCAGGCGACGCGAGTTCGAGGAAGCCGGCGTCGACCGGGAGCCCCAGCCGTTCCTCCAGGGCGGCCGCGAGCGTGCGCACCTGCTCGTTGGACTTCTCGCGGCGGGAGCCGTGGCCGACCAGCAAAATCGCCTCGTCGTCCACGGCGTCGGCCGCGGGCGTCGATCCGGCCGTGTCGTCGGTGCGCCCGCTCATGGATCGGCGGCGCCAGTGCCGACGTCGGCACCGGCGCGGTCGAGGCTCCGCAACAGTTTCGCGCGCCGCGACGGGGCGAACAGGCCGCTCGCCTCGCTCCCCGTATAGAGCCAGGGGCCGAACGACGGCACCGCGTCGTCGTCGACGCCGAACCAGTAGCCGCCCGAGGAGCTTTCGGCCACCTCACCGGTCGGAGCGTCGACCGGTACCGCATCGAGGAGGCCGTCGATCCGTTCCAGCAAGCGGTGGTCGTCGTGGACGAAGGAGACGCCGACCGCCCCCGCCGAGGACTTGAAACAGACCGTCCCACAGCCCTCCAGCAGGCCACGCAGGAGTTGGCGGCGGTGGTCGGCGAAGGTGTCGAGGCGGTAGCCGCCGGGGGCGCCGTCGAGCGGCAGTCCGAAGGCGGCGCTCGCGCGGTCGGCCAGGTCGCCGAACACCTGCACCGTGAACTCCTCCTCGGGGCGGGTGATCGAGGTGTCGTGAGCGTAGTCGCGTTCGACGATCCGCTCGTCGGTCACCCGGGCGCCCGCGATGGCCGCCAGTCGCTCGGCAGCCGTCTCGTCGTTCGTCCGGACGGTCACGCAGTCGGCAGTCAGGTCGCCGTCACCGACGACCCGCCCCCAGAAGTACGCGGTTTCGGGGTGGCTGGCGAGCAGGTTCGACGGCGGTTCCAGCCGGCTCATTCCCGTTCCTCCACGGCGATAGCGTCGACGGGGCAGGCGGTCGCCGCCGCGCGGGCCTCGTCGAGGCGGTCGTCGTCGAAGTCGGCGGCGAGCGTGTCGGTGCCGCTCGCTCCCGCGACCGTCGCGAGGCCGTCGTCGGCCTCCGAAAAGCGGTCGTCGCGCACGAGACAGGCGAAGATGCCCTCGCAGGCGTCGCGGTCGAGGCGGATGCGATAGCGAGTCATCAGTAGTCGTACTTGCTCTCGTAGCCGCGCGGCGTCACCATCCGGTCGTCCCAGACGTACGTCTCCTCGTTGCCGACGATGATCGTCGTCGTCATATCGATCAGGTCGGTCTCGCCGAGGTCGGGCAGGTCGCCCAGGTCGACGATTTCGACCCGTTCGTCCTCGCGGCCCGCACCGTGGACGACGCCGACCGGCGTCTCCGGATCACGGTGTTCCAGCAGGATCTCACAGCATTTCGCGAAGTTGTCCCGGCGCTTCCGGCTCCAGGGGTTGTAGATGCTGATGGTAAAGCCCTCCTTGGCGGCGGCGTGAAGGCGCGACTCGATGGTCGGCATCGACGTGAGATGATCCGAGAGCGAGATGCTCACGGTGTCGTTCACGAGAGGGGCGCCCAACCGCGCGCCACAGGACTGCGCGGCGGGAACGCCGGGCACCACGTCGAAGTCGACCATCGACGCCGTGCCGCCCTTCGACTCCAGAATCTCCAGCGCGAGGCCGGCGAGAGCGTACACGTTCGGGTCGCCGCTCCCGATGATCGCCACGTCGTTGCCCGCGAGCGCACGGTCGATTGCCTCCTCGGTTCGGGAGACTTCGCCGCACATCGGCGTGTCGTACAGTTCGTCGGCCGCATCCGTCACCGCGTCGGGCAGGAGGTCGACGTACGTGGTGTAGCCGACGATGTGTTCGGCGTCGAGCAACGCCTCACGGGCACGCTTGGTCATTCCATCGGGGTGGCCGGGGCCGAGACCCACCGCCACGAGACGGCCGGGGTCGGCGTCGAAGTCGTCGGCGGTCGCGCCGACTCGCTCCTCGGTCGATCCGCCGCCACTCGACCCCGACGAGGACGACCCGCCACACGCCGAGGTGTCGTCGGTCGTCGTCTCGGCAGTCGATCCGCCACAACGCGATTCGGTCGGCTCCGTCGCACCGCAGGTCGATTCGGTGTCGGTACTCGTCTCGGGGGTGTCGTCCGTACTCATGGATTAGAAGTCGTCGACGTCACGCCCGCCGCGCGGGGTGACGAGGTGTGTTCCGTGGTCGTTCTCCCAGATACGCGTCTCGTGGGTGCCGACGATGATCGAGGTGCCCATGCCCCCGACCTCGTCGTCGTGGGCGGTCGCGTCGCCCAGCGTGGTGATCGTGTGGGTCTCGCCGTCGCGGTTGCGGCCGGCCGATCCCCGGCCGGCGTCGTTGACGATGGCGATGGGAACGTCGTCGGCGCGTTCCTCCCGGATCACGCCGACGGCGCGCTCGTAGTCCCGCCAGCAGTTGTAGAGGACGATCACGAACCCGCTGATCGCGGCGGCGCGGAGTTTCTCCTCGATTTCGTCCCACCCCCGCCACTTGTCGGAGAGCGAAACGGTGCAAAAGTCGTTCGAGAGGGGGGCGCCGGCGTTGGCCGCGCCGCCGAGCGCCGCGGTGACGCCGGGGACGATTTCGATGGGGATGTCCGTGGCGTCGTCCTCGTCGGCCATCACGTACAGCAGGTCGCTCTTGCCGTACACGTTGGGGTCACCGCCGGAGACGTGCGCGACGGTCTGTCCGGCGCGCACCCGCTCGAACGCCTCCCGTGCGAGTTCGATCTGTCGGCCCATCGTCGACCGGATGATCTCCTGGCGGCGTCCGTCCGGCCGGACGGCGACGTGGCCGTCCGTCTCGGCGTGGTAGCCGTCGACGGTGTCGGCGGCAGCGGCGTCGTCCCCGACACCCGCGGTGCCGCCGTCGGCGACGCCGTCCTCGGGCGGCAGGGTACCGTCGCGCCGGAGGAACTCCTGGTAGAGGGTGGACGCGATCACGCAGTCGGCGGTGGCGATCACGTCCGCCGCTCGCTGGGTCATGGCGTGCGGGAGGCCGGGTCCGATGCCGACGACGTAGAGGGTGCCGGTCTCGCTCATCGGCCCACCGCCACGGTCACCGCGTCGTCGAACCGCTCTTTCTTTCGGCGGAGTTCGTGGTCGCGGCCGCCGGCAATCGCCGACGCCTCGGCGATACCCGGCCAGCCGATGAGCTCCTTCGACCGCGAGGGCGACGGCCCCTCGAACCCTTCCAGCGTCTCCTTCTCGAAGAGGACGACCCCGAGACCGGCCTCGCGGGCCGCCTCGTACAGTCCCTCCTCGCCCGCCTTGCGCGTGCCGGTGGCGACGAAGTCGACGTCGTCGAGGGTCAGATCGAGGTCGGCGAGCGCCCGTTCCCAGGCGTTTCGCACCTGCTCGGCGTCGACGCCCGACACCGTGCCGGTGCCGAGGACCACGCCCGCCTCGCCGTTCCGCTTGAGGACGGTCACGTCGTCGTCGACGAGGACGGCCCGAGGACCGTCGAGACGGGCGACGGGGCCGAGGTCGTCGTTCAGCACCGCGAGGTTGGTGGCGACCGTCGAGTCGCCGTTGACGACGTGGGCGTCGAGCGCCTTGGCTCGGCTCTCGACGCTCTGGTCGCCCGCCACCTCGCTCGCAGTCGTCATCGCGGGCACCGCGCCGAGGTCGGCGAGGTCGGTCGCGACCTGATTCGCACCGTGGTGCCCGCCCGTGATCGGGATGGCCCACGTGAGCTCCTCGTCGACGACGACGATGGCGGGGTCGTCCCACTTGTCGTCGAGCAGTGGTGCGGTCTTGCGCATCGCGATGCCCGAGGCCATCAGGCCGACGAAACAGTCGTACTCGCCCCAGTGGTCGGCGAACACGTCGCCGTGGTACTCGACGATGTCGACGCGGTCGTAGCGGTCACCGATCCCGTCGGCGATGTCGCGGGCGGTGTCGAGTTTCCGCTCGAAGCTGATGATCGCGATTTCCTCGGCCACCTCGCCGTCCGAGTCCGGCGTCGAGCAGTGGCCGCCCGAGTCGTCCGTCTCCGTGTTCGTGGTGTCGTCGTCCGTACTCATTAGTCGTCAGCCTCCCGTTCCGCGGTCGTACCGTCGTCGTCTCTCGCCCAGTCGCCGTACAGATAGGATCGTTCGTAGTCGCCGTCGACGCCGCGTACCGCCTCGCCGATGAGGACGAGCGCCGAGGCGCGGTAGCCGGCCTCGGCCACCCGGTCACCGATTGTCGCTATCGTCCCGTCGATCACGTCCTCGTCGGGCCAGGAGGCGTGGTACACCACCGCCACGGGCGTCTCGGGATCGTGACCCGCATCGAGCAGGCGCTCCATCGTCTCCGCGATTGCGTGAGTGCCGAGATAGATGCAGGTGGTCACGTCGCCCATCCCGACGAACTCCCCGATGTGATCCGCCTCGGGGTCGAGCGTCTTGCCCTGGGGGCGGGTGAAGGCGACGTGGTTGGCGACGCCGTTGAGCGTGAGTTGGGTGCGAAGCGTCGCGCTGGCGGCGAACGCCGAGGTGACGCCGGGGACGAGGTAGGTGGGCACCCCCTCGTGTTCGAGGGCGTCCATCTGTTCGAGCGCCGCGCCGTAGACGGCGGGGTCGCCGCTGTGGAGGCGGACGACGGTGCGCCCGGCCTCGTAGGCGTCGCGCATGAGCGGAACGAGTTCCTCCAGATCCTTCCCGACGCTCGACACCTGCTCGGTGTCGGCACAGTAGCGGTCGAGCAGGTCGCTGTTGACGAGCGATCCCGCGTGGACGACGAGGTCGGCGTCCTCGACGAGTTCGCGGCCGGTGACGGTCAACAGGCCGGGGTCGCCGGGGCCGGCGCCGATGAAGGGAACTCCCTCCCCGGTGTCGCCGGCAGTTCGCTCGGCGACCCGCGGGTCGCGCTTGCGGTCGGTCACCGGGGCGGCACCTCCGGCACCACGTCGCCGCAGGCCTCGCCCTCGGCGCGTTCCCAGGTGACCGGATCGACGGGTGGATCGGCTTCCTCGACTGCCCGCCCGCCGTCCGTCGCCGTCGACGCCGTGTCGAACGCGGCGGTTGCCGGCGTCACGTCCAGGTCGCGTTTCTCGGCGTAGGCCAGCGTGTAGTAGTCCCGATCCGTGAGGTCGGCGGGGTCGTCGGTCACGACCGTCTCCCCCTCGTCCATGAACAGGCGGCGGCCGTACTGCACGTCGTAGTCGGCGTCGACGAGACCCTCGTGGGTCGCGGGCACGTCGGTCACCTTGAACAGGATCATGCGGTCGGGGCCGGTCGGAGCGGCGCCGCGGGCGGCCTCGCGCAGGGCGAGACTGGATCCGGCGGCGACTTCGACGCCGAGGGCGGCCGCAAAGGCGGTGACGGCGCTTACGCCGGGGACGACCGTCAGGTCGACGTCCGGGTGGAAGGCCTCGAGCGTCCGTCGGAGGTGGCCAAAGGTCGAGTAGACGTTCGGATCGCCGAGGGTGACGAAGGCGACGGTGCCCTCGCGGGCCCGCGGGGCGATTTCGGCGGCCGCCGCCTTCCACGCCCGCCGGAGTTCGTCCTCGTCGCGGGTCATCGGGAAATCGAGGTCGCCGATCCGCGATTCGGGGACGTGTTCGGTCGCAACGGCCCGCGAGAGGCGACCCGGCGAGTAGACCACGTCGGCCGACGCCAGAACGTCCCGTCCCCGCACCGTCACGAGGCCGGCGTCGCCGGGACCGAGACCGACACCGTAAAGCGTCATCGCGATGCCTCCGTGCCGGTGCCGCCCACGAGCATGTAGACGGGGTTGTCCGACTCGAAACTCGTCGCACCCGCGAGGTCGTAGCCGTGACTCACCTGGAACTGGACGACCTCGTCGAGGAGGTCACGGTCGCGGAAGGCCTGCGTCGCCGCCCCCGCGACTTCGAGTCGGGAGACGTTCATCACGACCCGGTCGACGCCCGTCTCGACGGCGTGATCCAGGACGGCCTCGTAGTTGCGACTGCCGCCCAGAAACAGGGCGTCGGCATCGTCGGGCAGGCCCGCGGGCGCCTCCGCCTCCCGCAGGTCGACGGGCGTCGTCACGTCGTTGGCGGCGAGGTTCTTCCGCGCGGTGACGAGGCGGTCGGGGTCGCGTTCCACGGCGGTAACCCGACCGGCACGCTGCGCCGCCTCGACGGTGACGGCACCGGTACACGGCCCGACCTCCGCGAAGTGGTCGTCCGGACGTAAGTCGAGTTTGCCGAGGAGGACGGCCCGAACCTCCGCCTTGGTCGGCCCGGCCTTCGCGTCGTGGGGGAGCGCTACGCGGGACATCGAGAACAACAACTGTCGTAGCGCGTAAAACAATTGTGGTTGATTTAGGGAAAGTTTAGTTTGGGATTTCGGCGAATAGGCGCAACTGAACCCGACTTAAGGTAAAGATACTTGAGTAGCGCGACCCGAGTGGGCGTGATGGCAGAGAACGCCGACGGCGTCCTCCGGAGCAAGCGTGCGGCGACCCGGTACCAGATTCTGGTGGGGATCGCGGAGCGACAGCCGGCCGTCAGCCAGCGGGAGATCGCCGACGCCATCGGGATCACCGCCCAGGCGGTCAGCGACTACTTACAAGACCTCATCGAGGAGGGGTACGTCCGGAGCCCCGGTCGCGGGCGGTACGAGGTGACCAAAGAGGGCGTCGACTGGCTGATCGGTCGCACGGACGAACTCCGCGAGTTCGTCACGCACGTCTCCGAGGACGTGATCGGCCAGGTGGAGATCGAAACCGCGCTCGCGACGGCCGAAATCTCGGAGGGCGACGCCGTCTCGCTGTCGATGCGGGACGGCGTTCTCCGGGCGACACCCGGCGCCGCCGGAAGCACAACTGCAGTTGCAGTCACGGCCGCCGACCCAGGACAGGACGTTGGCGTCACCGACTTCGAGGGCGTTCTCGACTACGAACTCGGGCGAGTGACCGCCGTTTCGCTCCCCCGGGTGCAGGACGGCGGGAGCGCGGCCGTGGCGACGGAGACCATCCTCGAACACGCCGCCGAGACCGATCTGTTGGCGGTGGCGGGCACCGAGGCACAGGCGGCGGCACAGGCTGCGAGCCTCGACCCGGACGTGCGGTTCGGCACCCCGCAGGCGGTCGAGGAGGCCGCCGCGAGGGGTCTCGACGTACTCCTGTTGGCCGTGGCGGACGAACTCTCGACGCATCTGGATCGACTCCGCGACGAGAGCATCAGCTACGAAGTCGTCGACACGGCGGAGTAAACCGACGAACCCAAACCCGTCGGGCGGGTAAGCGCCGTCGATGAACCTTCGGTTTCTGGGCGGTGTGCGCGAGGTCGGCCGGAGCGCCGTCCTCGTGAACGACTCGCTACTGCTGGATTTCGGGATGCTCACCGGCAACCCGCCGCAGTTCCCGGTTTCGACGCCGGAACCCGACGCGGTCGTCGTCAGCCACGGCCACCTCGACCACGTCGGCACCGTCCCCTCGCTCCTGTCCGGATCGTCACGCCCCCAGATCCACTGGACGCCGCCGACCTACGAACTGGCGCTCACGCTCGCGCGCGACACGCTCAAACTCCACGGCGGCACGTACGACTGTCCCTTCACCGAGAACGACATCAAACGCGTCACCGAGGTGTCTCGAACCCACGGCTACCGCGAGACGTTCACGGCGGCGGGCCACGAAGTTACCTTCTACAACGCGGGCCACATCCCCGGGAGCGCGCACGTCCTCGTCGACGACGGGGAGACGCGACTGCTCTACACCGGCGACTTCCACATCGACGAGGAGGGCGACGCATCCGTGACCGGCCAGCGACTCGTCGCCGGCACGACGGCCCGTCCCGACGCGGATGTCGTCATCTGTGAGAGCACGTACGCGGAGGTCGAACACGAGGACAGGGCCACGGTCGAAGAGCGGTTCGCCCGGAGCGTCGAACGGACGCTCTGGGAGGGCGGGACGGTCGTCGTCCCCGCGTTCGCCATCGGTCGCACCCAGGAACTCCTGCTGATCTGCGAGGCCCACGACATCCCCTGTTACGTCGACGGGATGGGAAAGCGAGTGACCGAGATGCTCCGTCAGTATCCGTCGTTCGTGCGTGACGCCGACGCGCTCCGACGGGCCACGTCCCACGCCCGGTTCGTGACCGGACGGGACGGCCAGCGGCGGCGCATCGCCGACAAGCCGGCGGCAATCGTCACGACCAGCGGGATGCTCGGTGGTGAAGATGTACTAGTACTTCAATTCGCTAA
>JBDGTP010000037.1:31045-62577 GCA_042216725.1 Haloplanus sp. | reverse complement strand
ACTGGATGTGGATGTCCTTCTGGGTGATGTCCTCGTCGGAGAACTTCTTGATGATCGCCGAGACGTTGGAGACCGCCTCCTGGGCCATCTCCTTCAGTTGGCCGGTGGCGATGACTTCCCCCGGCCCCTGCGAGGGCGTCACCTCGGCCATCACGGGGAGGACGATACCGGAGTCCTCGCCCATGACGGCGAGACCGTTGACGCGGCCGGTGACGTACCCCTCGCTGACCTGGAGTTCGTAGTCCTTGCGGCGCTGGATGAAGTCGTCCGCGAGCTGCTGTTCGATGCTCCGCGAACGACCCTTCGCCTGCAGGACGTGTTCGCGGGTCGTGTACTCGGCGTCGTTGGAGCGGGCGATGTCGCCCGAGACACGCACCAGGCCGCCGAGGTTCCGGAGCTTGAGCGTCAGGTGGCCCTTCCGTCCCGCACGGCGCCGCGCTTCGAGGATGATCTCCTCGATGGCGTCGTCCGTGAAGTGGGGCAGACGGCCGTCCTTCTCGACCTCCTGGGCGATGAACCGGGCGTACTTCCGGCGCATCTCCGGGGTGTCCTCGATGGTGTCGTCCATGTACACCTCGTAGCCGTACCCCTTGATCCGGGAGCGGAGCGCCGGGTGCATGTTCTCCATCGCGTCCAGGTTCCCCGCGGCGACCATCACGAAGTCAGTCGGGACGGGCTCGGTCTGGACCATCGCGCCCGAGGAGCGCTCGGACTGGCCGGTGATGCCGAACTCGCCCTCCTGAATCGCCGTCATCAGGTGCTGCTGGGAACGCACGTCGAGCGTGTTGATCTCGTCGATGAACAGCACGCCCTTGTTGGCCTTGTGGATGGCCCCCGGTTCGACCCGGTCGTGGGACGGCGTCTCCATGCCGCCGGACTGGAAGGGGTCGTGGCGCACGTCGCCCAGCAGGGCACCCGCGTGGGCACCAGTGGCGTCCTCGAACGGCGCCGTCTGCTGATCCGCCGTGTTCACGATGAGGTTCGGGATCATCGCGTCCGACCCACGGGAGCCGTAGCGGAAGGCGAGGTAGATGATCCCCGCCGCGAGGATGCCGAGCAGGATGTTGCCGGCGATGATGAGGGAGTAGCCCAGCACGATGGCGATGATGATCCACATCAGGAACGAGCGCATCTGGTTGCGCTTGCGGGCTTCCTCCTTGTGGGCCTCGACGATCTGATCGCCCTTCCCCGAGGGCACGGTTCGCACCTTCGGCTCGTTGCCGTCGTCGGGGTTGTGATAGACGAGAACGTCCTGCAGTTCCTCCTTCGGGAGGAGTTCACTCATCGCCTTCGCGAGCATCGACTTCCCCGTCCCGGGCGAGCCGATCATCATGACGTGACGGCGCTGTTTGGCCGCCTTCATCACTACGTCGCGGGCGTGTTCCTGTCCGATCACCTGGTCGACGAGGCGGTCGGGCACCTTGATCTCGGCGGTCGAGTCGATCTGCAGCCCACCGAGGAGGCCGTCCTCCGCGTCCTCGTCGATTTCGGCGTCGATCTGGACGTCACTTCCGAGGTCTTCGATCGACCTGTCGTCGGTCTCCGGGTCGTCTCCCGGTTCCCGCCCACCGGACGGGGTGGGGACGTCGTCCTCCCATTCGTCGGCCCCATCGTCGCGCGGCGGGTCGTCGACCCGCTCCGCGCTGTCGTCGGACTGGGTCCGACTGCCTGAGGAGCGTCCTTCCTCGCGATCGGTGGGGCGCTCGTCCGTATTCGTGTCGTCGTTCATAGAACGGTATCGTTAGTCGAACTGAGGGGTGCGGAACTGATATACTTTCTCCCCCTGGTCATCACTAGGGAAGCCCAGAGATGCCGCGCTGAGTGCCTCGTGCCGGGCGAATTCGGCTCGTCCGTCGACTCGCCGAATTTATAAATGCGCGCGTATACGTCGTCACCATGCGGGGGTTCTACATCGGCCGGTTCCAGCCGTATCACGACGGTCACCACCGAATGGTCGGCGAGATCGTCTCCGAAGTCGACGAACTCGTTCTCGGTATCGGAAGCGCCGGCCACTCCCACTCGACGACCGACCCCTTCACCGCGGGCGAGCGTGTGATGATGATCACCAAGTCACTCGCCGAGTTCGACCTCACGACCTACGCCGTCCCCATCGAGGATCTCGACCGCAACTCCGTCTGGGTGAGCCACGTCCGGAGCATGACGCCCTCGTTCGACGTGGCCTACTCCAACAACCCCCTGGTTATCCAGTTGTTCGAGGAGGCGGGCGTCGAGGTGCGGCAGTCGCCCATGTTCGACCGCGACGTACTCGAAGGGACGGAACTCCGCGACCGCATGATCGAGGGTGGCGAGTGGCGACACTTCGTCCCCGACCCCGTGGTCGACGTGATCGAGGAAATCGACGGCATCGAGCGCATCCAGCGCGTGAGCCGAACCGACGCCAACGGGGAATGATCACGCTCGCCTCGGACTTCGGGTCGCCGTACCCTGCCGCGATGAAAGGCGTGATCCTCCGGCGAACGGACGCCCGACTCGTCGACGTGAGTCACACGCTTCCCCGAGGTTCGATCCGCGAGTCGGCGTTCTGGCTCCGGGAGACGCTCCCCACGTTCCCGCCCGCGACCCACCTCGCGGTGGTCGATCCCGGCGTCGGCACCGACCGTGGCGTCCTCGTCGCCCGCGCGGGCGAACACACCCTCGTCGGCCCGGACAACGGCCTTCTCGTCCCGACAGTGCGCCGGATCACCGACGACGTGGACTGGTTCCACGCCGACTCTGGCGACCCCGATTCCAGTACGTTCCACGGCCGCGACGTGTTCGCCCCCCTCGCGGCGACGGTACACGAGGTGGTCGACCGGGACGGCGTCGGCGCCCTCGACGAGTACGACCGCCTGACGCGGATCGACGCGCCGGTCGACTGCCGACTTCCCGAGGCGACCGTCGAGGACGACGGCGCGACCGGCGAAGTCCTCGCCGTCGACGACTTCGGGAACGTCGTCACGAACGTCCCCGGCGGCTTCCTCGACGGCCGCGACGCGGTGACGGTGAACGGTGCCCGCGTCCCCGTCGGCGAGACGTTCGCGGCGGTCGAGGCGGGGGAACCGCTCGTCACCGTCGGGAGCCACGGCTACGTGGAGTGTGACGTAAACGACGGCCGCGGAACGGCGTGGTTCGGGGTCGAAGTCGGGGATGCCGTCCGGTTCGACTAGTTCGCGGCGATCAGCGCCAGTCGTAGCGGGCGACGGCCCGGTCGGCGCGGTCGGAGACGCCGTGGGGGTTGCGGGCGGGCGAGCGGTCTTTCACGCGGGCGATCAGGCCGTCGGCGGTGCCGCGGGCGATGCCGCCGACGACGGCCCGGCCGGTCGCGAACCACTCGGTCGGTGTCAGGTCGCCGCGGAGGACTTCGCGGCCGGCCGCGAGGGCGTCACGGAGGGCCCGCCGCGTCGTGCCGGTCGCGGCCGCCGGCCGCACGCCGTAGTTTTTCACGAGGCGGTACGCGAGAGCGCGGAACGCGGCGCCGCGGTCGCCGGTGGTGACGCCGCCGTCGGCCGAGTACTCCTGGCGAACGCCCATGTCGGATCGCCACGCTACCTCGTAGTCGAGGCCGGCCAGCCGGTGAGCAGCGTCCCGGTCGCCACCCGTTTCGAGATACTCGTCGAAGCCGTCGAGGGCGTCGAGTACCGGCGCCCGGAAGGCGACGTTGCCGCCGTTGAAGTAGCTCACCTCCCGGGAACCGATCCGGCGGCGTTCCGACGTTTGGGTGGTCATCCCGCCGTCGAGCGTGCGGTGAGTGGGGCCGGTGACGACCGACGCCTCGTCGAGACCGTCTTTCAGGCCGTCGAGCCACGACGGCTCGACCACGAGGTCGTATCTGAGGAAGGCCACCACGTCGCCGGTGGCGACTTCCAGCCCGGCGTTGCGGGCGACGTTTTCGGTTCGGGTCGACACCTCGACCAGCACGTCCACGTCGTCGCGTTCGCGAATCATCCCGGTAGTGCCGTCCGTCGACGGACCGTTGACGACGACGACCTCCGCGTCCGGGACGTGGGTGGCCAGCACGTCGAGGCTGGCCGCGAGGCGATCCCGGCCGTTGAGGGTCGGTATCACTACCGAGAGCTCCATATCCGACCACACCGACTCCGTCACTATAACGATTCCCACTCAAACGTGCGCGTTCCAGTACGACACCGAGGCGAGATGAGTTCCGAGCGGCGTGTCGCCGATGGTGGTGTCGAGACGCCGGACCGCGCCTGCCAACCGGTTGGGAATCTTCCGGTAGAAGCCGTAGGGCAGGACGAAGTCGTGGCTGGCGTCGACGAGCGTCAGGCCCGCGCCCTCGATGAGGCGTTCGACCTCCTCGCGCCCGTAGAGCCGAGACCCCATCGGGAGCAGCCAGTTGTAGAGGACGCGCGCGCTGCGGTCGTTGAACGTGTCGAAAAAGACCTGTCGTTTGGAGACCCGACACATCTCCGCGAGGAACTTCGCCGGGGTGTCGGCCAGGTGGAAAAACCGCATCGCGAACACGGTGTCGAAATGGTCGTCCGGGAAGGGGAGACGCGCGGCGTCGCCCCGGAGGAATTCGATCCGGTCGGCGACGCCGGCCGCACGGGCTTTCTCCCGCCCCTGGGACATCATCGCCGAGGAGATATCCAGTCCGACGATATCCGCCCCGCGTTCCGCCAGCATCGTGGTGAACCGCCCCGTTCCACAGGCGATTTCGAGCACCTTCCGATCCTCGATGGGACTCAACGCCTCGAGGACGGCCCGCTTTTCGCGGCGGTCGATGAGGCGCCCGCCCCGGGAGAACCGCTTGGCGTCGTACTCCTGGGCGACCTCGTCCGCCTGGTACCACTCCTCTCCTTTCACGCTACCCGTCTCTCTCCCCGAAGATTAAAATCGTACTGGATGCCGTCTTCCGCCACTCCCACTCGCTTTTTGTGATTAATGACATATAAGGTATCTCCGGTGTTTTCACGCATATAGAGATAACCTTTACCACTACCGACTCGGACGTTCGGGTATGAGCACCACAGCAGCTGACTCCGTTGGCGACGATCGACTCACTACTAGCGAATACCGAGACCGTCTGCGCGAGCTGCCGCCGAGTGCGAAGCTCGTGGCCAAGGTTCTCGAAAGTGAGTCCCCGCTCTCGCAGGGTCAGCTCGCCGACGAGTCGCTGCTCCCCGACCGAACGGTTCGATACGCGCTGAATCGACTGGAGGAGTCGGACATCGTCGGTTCCCGCTACAGCTTCAAGGACGCCCGCAAACAGGTCTACTTCCTGCGGACTTAGTCCTCCTCTCCGCGCGATCCGGCACACCACGGACAGAACGACAGGTCGGGATCGAGCTCCCGGCCACACGAGGGACACGTTGGTGACGTGTCGCCCGTAGTCTCATCCGCTGTCGACCGGTGTGCGACGCGGTACGCGTCGAGCGTGTTCAGGCCGAACAGCAACGCGAGCGGCGCGGTCACCCGAAGTGGGAGCGTCGCCAGCGTCGCCGTCGCCGGATCGGCAAAGGCGGCGATCAGGACGAGTCCCACCCCGAGGACGAACGAGAACCACGCGAAGGCACGCCCCCACTCCCGGAGATAGGCGTGGCCCGCGCCGGCGACGCCGATCAGCGCACCTGCGAGGCTCACGGCCGCCGCGACGAGTGCCCGTCGCCCCGTATCGGTCATCGTTCCTCACAGGTGGGCGCGCCATCCGTTTATACGCACCGCGTGACCGTTCTCCGTCAGCGGCCACCGAGTCGCTCGACCAGGGTCGCGAGGGTCGCCAGATCGTACTGCCCCGGGGCCGTCGCCTCCGCCGGATCGACCGGCGCGTAGCCGATTGTCGACCCGTAGAGCGGGGCGACCGCTCGGGTGTGGCGGCCGGCTTCACCCATCGCCATCGTCGCGACCCGGTCGCCACGCGCCGTCGCCGTGTGCGTCGCCGACAGCACCGCCAGAGCGTCACTCCGGTCGTGTGCCGTCACCGCCACTTTCCCCACGTCGCCGCTTTCGGCCGCCGCCGCGAGCAGGTCGACCAGCCGCGACTCCGCGGGCGTCGCCTCGAAGTCGTGGACGGACGCGACGACGTGCACGCCCCGGTCGCGTGCCGTCGCCGCCAGAGCCTCGCCCGCCGACTCACGTAAACTCGACAGTTCGACGTCGATAGCGCCGACGGCGTCGTGAGCGCTCGCCGTCTCCAGCACTGCCAGCCGTTCCCGCTCCGGGGCGTCGGCATCGCCACCCTCCGCCGCATCGCGGTTCGTGACGAGGAGGGGTAACTCGCCGTCGTAGTCGTCGAGGGCGGCCAGCGGATCGGTCGCGAGATCCATTCGGAACTCGACGGCGTCGGCGTGTTCCCGGGCCGCTGGCTCGTCACCGAGGTCGGCGGTGGCGGCGGCGAGCACGAACGAATCGAACTCCATAGCTACCGCTCGGCGGCGGCGTCACTAAAGGTTCCCCTCGACCGGCGCGTGGTCGAGGACGTACCGTCTCCCGGCCTCGCTCGCTCGCTCCGTGACGGATTCGACCCGATGCAGACGAATGCGCCGTTCCCGCTTGGTGACCACCCGAAAGTCGTAGTTGGCGGCCGGATAGCCGCCGTCGCGGTCGTCCATGGCCGTTCGGTGACGGTCGAGGCGGGCCGCGACCCGCCGCCGGGAGACCTCGGGCAGGTCGGCCACCCGGTCGTCGAGCGCCGCGTACAGGTCGCCGTCGAGGTCGTAGCCCACCGAGTTCCGGGCGGCGTGCATCGCCGCCAGCGCAGTCGTCCCCGTCCCCGCGAAGGGGTCGAGAACGCGGTCGCCCTGCACCGAGAACATCCGGATCAGGCGGAGCGGGATCTCCAGCGGGAAGGCCGCGGAGCGGTCGCGGCGCTCCTCGTGGGCGGCCATCGTCTGCTCTTCGCCCCGCACCTCCCACAGATCCGAGAACCAGCGGTTGCGCTCCTCCCAGAAGAAGGCGCTCTCGTAGCGGCGGTCGTCGCCCGCCGGGAACGACCGCGGGCCGCCCTTGCGGAACAGGAGGATATACTCGTGTTCGAGGGTGACGTAGGCGTTCGGCGGGAGCGTCCCCGACCCCATGAACTTGGTGAGGCTGTTGGTGGGTTTGCGCCAGAGTACGTCTGGAAGCGGAGTCAGCCCCCGCGACCGGAAGGCGTCGACGATCCGGGCGTGGTTCGGGAACTGCTGGAACTCGCCGCCGATGGAGCGGGTGGCGTCGCCGACGTTGACACAGACGATGCCCCCCGGCGCGAGGACGCGGTCGAGTTCGTCCCACACGGCGTCGAGTTGGGAGTGCATCAACTCGAAGGCTGCGTCGCCGTCGCCCGCCTCCAGAGCCGCCCGCACGTCCGGATCGCGGGTCGCAAAGAGGTCGTCCCAGAGGTCGATCATCGGATACGGCGGGGACGTGACGACGAGGTGGATCGACCCGTCGGCGACGGCGTCCATCTCGGCGGCGTCGCCGACGTGGAGGACGTGCTCGGTTCGCATCACCTCCACGTCCCCGCCCGCGGCAGGTATCGGTGTCGGTTCCGGTAGCCGTCGACTACTTGTCCGTCGGCGGCGTGGGTTCGCCCGTGCCTCCGGATCGCATCGTCTCGCTCGCGCCCGCCGCCACCGCGACGCTCCGCGAACTCGGCGTCGCCGACCGACTCGTCGGCGTCACGACCCACTGCCGGTCGGAACTGGCCGACACCGACGCCGATCCCGCGATCCTCGGCGGGTGGCTTGACCCCGACCTCGACCGCCTGACCGCCCTCGAGCCCGATCTGGTCTGTACCAGCGACGCCCTCCAAGCCGAGGTACGGGACGTCATCCGTGACCGGGGGCTCCGCATCCACCACGCCGACGCCCGCACGCTCGCCGGGGTCGTCGCCGAGTTCGCCGCGCTCGGTCGTGCCGTCGGCCGCCCGGACGCGGGCGACCGCCTGGCCGAACGGAGTCGTGACCGGCTCTCACGTCTCCGGGCGACGGCACTAGCCGCCGACGACCGACCGACCGTCTACTGCGAGGAGTGGGCCGACCCGCCCATGGCCGCCGGCAACTGGGTACCCGAGGTGGTCGCGGTTGCGGGCGGGCGCTACCCGTTCGTCGACGCCGGCGAGCGATCCCGCGCCGTCGGCCGCACGGACGTGGAGGCGGCCGATCCCGACCACGCCGTTCTCCATCTCTGTGGCTACGGGGCGCGAACCGATCCCGCGACGCTCACCGACCGGGACTGGGATATCGATCCGGCGGTACACGTCGTCGACGACGCCCTCCTGAACCAGCCGAGCCCGAACCTGATCGACGGCGCCGAGCGCTTGGCCGACCTGTTCCGCTAGTCGACGGTGTCCGGTTCCGGCTCGGGCTCGGGGTCGGACGCCCCTGGCCCCGCCGTCTCGTCGACGGCCGTCGTCAGCGAGACGTTGAGCGCGAGCATCGAGACGACGCCGCCGGCGACCGTGACGAGGTTCTTCACCGCGTGATCGAGTACGGCGGCGCCGAAGGCGGTGGCGCCGGTCACGGGTGTCAGCCCCGCGACGAGGAGGGTAAAGGCCGCCTCGTAGAGGCCGATTCCGCCGGGTGACAGCGGCAACACCTTCGCGAGGTTGCCCACGCTCACCGCCAGGAAGCCGACGGCGAGTAACGTCCACGTCGACAGCGCCACGTCGAACGCCACGAGGACGAGCAGCGCCGTCACCACGTCCAGCACCCAGATGGCGAGGCTGCTCGTGCCGATCCGGCCGAAGGCGGTGCGGTCGGCTGCCACCGTCTGTACGTCGACGACGAACCGTTCGAGCACGCCCGCGACGTAGTCGGCGTAGGAGTCGGAGCTCACGCCGGTGACGAGCCGCCGAACCAGGTTGCCCTCGCGGCGCGCGCTGACGACGATGGCCGCGACGGCCACGACGGCCGCCGCCGCGACGCCCGCCGCGACGGTGAGCGCCACCCGCGCGCTCCGTGGGTCGACGCCGGGAACGCCCTCCGAGACGGCCGTCGCCACCTGCGCCGTCGACCCCGTGACCACGAGGCCCACGAGGACGGCCCCACCGAGGGTCGTAATCGTCAGTAGGTCGAAGACGCGTTCGACGGCGAGGGAGGCAAAGCCCGTCGGATAGGGGATGCCCCGTCGTGCCTTCACGACGTACGCGCGCACGGCGTCGCCCGCCCGCGCGGGAAAGACGAGATTACCGGTCTGGCTGACGAACACCGCGCCGGTGAGAAAGCCGAGTCGCTCGCGGTAGCCGAGTTCGCGGAGGATGTCGCGGTAGCGGGCGCCCCGAAGCGGCCACGAGAGCAGGTAGACGGCGCCAGCGAGGGCGACCAGGCGGAGGTCGGCACCCTCCAGTTCGGTCAGGACGGCCTGCGGGTCGAGATACAGCGTCATCAGGGCGAGCGCGAGGACGGTCAGAAGCGCGCCCGCGCCGACGCTCACCCGGCGGGTGATCCGCGGGCTCACTGACACCTGCCACCACAGTCGGAGGATCTGACTCCCCATGCCGAACACGTCCCGGACGAGGTCGACCGTGGTGTCGCCTTTCGGCTCCCACTCGACGGGGAACTCCGCTACCTCCAGGCCGGCGCGCTGGGCGCGCACCAGGAGTTCGGTGTCCCAGAACCAGTGTTCGTCCTCGATGTCGCGGTGCAGGCGCTCGAACGCCTCGCGGCTCAGCGCCTTGAACCCACACTGGTGGTCGCGGAGCGGCGACCGCAAAAACAGACGGACGAGGCCGTTGTACACGCGGGAGGGGATGCCCCGTTTCGCCGGGCGATCCGCGACCTGTCCCGGCATCCACCGCGACCCTGTGGCCACGTCGGCGTCGCCGGAGCGCACCCGCTCGACCAGTTCTTCCAGGTGGCGCATGTCCGTCGCGAGGTCGGTGTCGAAGTAGACGAGGGTGTCGCCGTCGGCGGCCGCGAACGCGCGTTCGAGGGCACCGCCCCGGCCTAGGCGCTCGTTGCTGTGGACGTGGCGCACGCGGTCGTCTTCGGCGGCCAGTCGATCCGCAATCTCCGGCGTCCGGTCGTCGCACCCGTCTTCGGCGACGAGTACTTCGAACGTGCCCGCGGGGAGAAACGAACCGAGGGTCGAGAGCGTCGTCTCCACTGTCGCCTCGATGGTACGTTCCTCGTTGTAGGCGGGGAGGACGACGCTCACGTCCACGCGGGCGCCGGCTCGATCCATTTGCCGGAGATGGTCGGGCCGCGGTCAAGAACTTTCTGCCTTGCCCGTCCCCGTTACCGGACGGTGGTCGTGTGGATTCACATTGACGTGCCGGATTCGACGGTCGCCCTCCTTTTCGACGCGGTCACGCGCCGGGCCGGCAGCGTCGGCGGCGACCCCGACATCGAGGAGCCGGACACGGACACCGACCCCGGGGCGAAGGAGCGAAGTGACACGCCCGCCAACGACGACGCGTGAAAGAGTTCGAGCGCAAACAGCTCCTCGAACGCGTCAACCGTGAGGGCGCGACGGTGGGCGCGGAGATCCCCGAGACCATCACGGTGCAGGGAGAGGAGGTGAATCTCCGGGAGTTCGTCTTCGAGATCAAGCGCCGCGAGACGGTGCCGAACGGCGAACGTGAGCGGGTCGAGCGGGCGAAGAAAAACCTCCGGCGCGAGCGCCTCCAGCGCCTCCAGCGCATCGAGGAGGAGGCGGTGAGCTACGCCGAGGGAGAACGTCTGGTCGAGAGCATCATCGGCATCGACCGGGCGCTCAACGCCCTCGAACAGCTCGGCCCCGCGAATCTGGAACGCGAGGCCGAAGCCCAGGAGGCCGCCGACCGCAAGCGTTGGATGTCGTTCCTGAAGAAGGCGCTGGGACACAAGGACACCAGCCACAACACGCGAGGACGACTGTGACCCGGAACGCCGACGTCGCCGCCCGATTCGAGGAGATGGCCGACCTGCTGGAGGCACAGGGTGTCGAGTACAAACCTCGGAGCTACCGCCGCGCCGCGGAGAACATCCGTGAACACCCCGCGGCGGTCGAAGACCTGGTCGCCGAGGGGAACGACGCCGTCCAGCGGATCGACGGGGTCGGTGACGCCCTTGCGGCGAAGATCATCGAGTACGTCGAGACGGGCGCGATTGCGGAACTCGACGACTTGCGCGAGGAACTCCCGGTCGACATGGTGGCGCTCACGAGCGTCGAGGGGGTCGGCCCGAAGACGGTCGGCAAACTGTACGAGGCACTCGGAATCACGACGCTCGACGACCTGGAGGAAGCCGCCCGCGACGGCGAGATCCAGGAGGTGTCGGGGTTCGGCGCCAAGACGGAGTCGAACATCCTGGAGAACATCCCCTTCGCCCGACAGTCCCAGGAGCGGGAACTCCTGGGCGACGCGCGGCCCGTCGCGGAGGCGTTGCTCGACCACCTCCGGGGGATCGACACCGTCGCCCGTGTGGCGGTCGCGGGGTCGCTCCGCCGGTGGCGCGAGACCATCGGCGACGTGGACGTTCTCGTGGCGAGCGCCGACGGGGCGGCCGCCGTCGACGCCTTCCTCGACTGGGACGCCGTCGACGACGTGATCGAGTCCGGGACGACGAAAGCCAGCGTCCGTGCCCACGGGATGCGGATCGACTGCCGGGTGGTCGTCCCCGCCGAGTTCGGCGCCGCACTCCAGTATTTCACGGGGAGCCAGGCCCACAACGTCCACCTGCGCAACCTGGCTATCGA
This sequence comes from Haloplanus sp., assembly GCA_042216725.1. Classification (GTDB taxonomy): domain Archaea; phylum Halobacteriota; class Halobacteria; order Halobacteriales; family Haloferacaceae; genus Haloplanus. The sequence continues at coordinate 50,961 of JBDGTP010000037.1, read as the reverse complement.
CCGCGATCTGAAGATAAACGAGTACGGCGTCTTCGACGTGAGCGGGATGGACGACCCGAAAGACGGGGAGCAGCGTGCCGGGCGCCGCCTCGGCGGCGAACGGGAGGCGGAACTGTACGCGGCGCTCGACCTGCCGCTGATCCCGCCGGAACTCCGCGAGGATCGGGGCGAAATCGAGGCCGCCCGCGAGGGTCGGCTCCCCGACCTCCTCGTCGAGAGCGACCTGCGGGGTGACCTCCACACCCACACCGACTGGTCGGACGGAACCGAGTCCATCGCGACGATGGTCGACGCGGCCGCCGACCGCGGCGACGACTACATCGGCATTACCGACCACGCCACCGGCCCGGGAATGGTCGGCGGCGTCGGCCTCGACGACGGCACCCTCCGCGACCAGATGGCGGCAGTCGAGCGGGTGGCGGCCGACGCCCCGATCACGGTGCTCCACGGCGTCGAAGCCAACGTGGACGGTTCGGGCGACCTCTCGGTCGCCGACGACCTCCTCGCGGAACTCGACTTCGTCATCGCCTCGCCCCACAGCGGCCTCGGTCAGGACGCCGAGACGGCGACCGACCGCCTCGTGCGCGCCGTCGAACACCCCGAGACGGACGTGCTCGGCCACCCGACGGGTCGACTCATCAACGACCGGCCCGGACTCGATCCGGACGTGGATCGCCTCGTGACGGCGGCGGCCGACGCCGGGACGGCACTGGAGGTCAACGCCAACCCCCATCGCCTCGACCTGCGCGACGAGGCGATCCACGCCGCCGTCGACGCGGGCGCGTCCATCGCGATCAACACCGACGCCCACGGCACGGGTGAACTGGCGCTTCGGCGGTACGGCGTCCACACGGCCCGCCGTGGGTGGGCCGAGGCGTCGGACGTGGTGAACGCCCGGTCGCCCGGGGCGCTGGCGACGTTTCTGGACTGATGGGTCGCTATCTCCTCGACGCGATGCTCGGCAAACTGGCGCGTTACCTGCGGATGTGCGGTCACGACGCGGCCTACGCGCTCGACCGGGGCGTCGAGGCCGACGACGCCGTGCGCACGCTGGCGGATCGGGAGGGACGAACGCTCGTCACCCGGGACGCCGACCTCGCGGCCCGCACCGACGGGGCCGTCCTCCTTTCGTCGCGGGATATCGACGAGCAACTCCGCGAACTCCGGGCGGCGGGCGTCCCGCTCTCGCTCCCCGAGACGCCGACGCGCTGTGGGCGGTGTAACGGCCCGCTCGACCGGGTCGCGAACGAGGCGGAGACACCCCCAGACGTTCCGAACCCGTCGGAGACGGGCGTCTGGCGGTGTGAGCGGTGCGGACAGTACTTCTGGAAAGGCAGTCACTGGGACGACGTGCGTCGGCGGCTGGACTAACGGCCGCTCCAGTCCTCGCAGGCATCCATGTCGGCCATCACGCCGTCGTGGAACCCACAGTAGGGCTGGATGCCGCGCTCGGTGCGCACGTACTCGAAGTGTTCGCAGTTGCCGCAGTAGCGGTCGGCGGTGTCGGTGGTCGCGCCGGTCGCCGCGGTCGATTTCCAGGTTTCGTCGTCGGCGCCGCCGGTGGCGGCCGACGGCGACGGCGGAGACGTGGTGCTGGCGGTCGACCCGCCGCTCTCTGTGGACACCGACGCGACTTCGCGGATGTCGTCGTCGTCCGATCCGCCGTCGCTCATCCCGGCGCCGACACTCGCCGTCGGGCCGGACGCGCTTCCGCCGAGGCCGACGCTCCCCCGGGACTTCGAGCGGTCGACTTCGATCACTTTCGTCTCGCCCTGGCGCGTAACCTCCATCGTGACGGTGCCGCCGGGGTCGTTCCGGGTTTTGAAGTTGGCGATGCCGACGAACAGACACCAGAAGGTGGTGAGTGCGCCGAGGAAGTAGACGCCTGCGGTGGGGAGGGTCAGGTCGACCATGCCGGGCGCGCAGTTGGCGCCCGACCACCGACAGGGATAGGCGTGAGCGAACAGCGCGACGCCGAGGACGGCGACGCTGGCGCCGATACCGGCGGCGGCGCGCGTCGACCGTTCGGCCGGGAGGACGGCCGAGATGCCGAGGAAGACGGCCGGCACGCCGAGGCCCGCGAGGATACCCCCGTACTCACGGACATCGAGGAGGGTGGTTCCACCGCCCAGCAACACGTCAGTCGTGGCGACGACGATTCCCGCGACGACGAGGACGATACCGACGAGAAACAGGCTCGACCCCGCGTATATCTGCCGGAGACTCGGGCCGCTCCGGTCGTCCCCGTGGTAGACCTCCCCGAGACTGGTCATGGGACTGGCTACACTGCCCACCCACAAAACGCTACGTCAGACGGACGTGTGACAGGGATTCGGTGAGCTGGAGCCGGCCACACGGTTCGAAGGGATTAACTCGCGGGATGCAGTAGCTCGGCGCATGGCTGACGAGGCGGACGAAGACGCCGACGAACCCGTGGTCGAACTGGGAGAGGGCGAGTCCGTCGAGGGGGCGCCCCTCGCGCGGGTGGCCTCGCGGCTCACCTGGCCACAGGAAGCGAGCAACGTGCGTGCGAAGGAAGGCGACGCGACGATCCGGACGCCGGACGGTCCCCGGACGGTCGACGACGTGCTCGACGCGGTCGACGAGACTTACTTCGACACGCGACAGACGTTCCTGTCCGAAGTCCGGTCGGTGATCGGCACCGGCCCGATTGCGACCGCCGAGGAGTGATCGTGCGTGTCGTAACCGTCGGTCGATTCTCGCCGTTCCGGTGCGGCGAGAATCCAGTATGACGTCCGATACGCTCCCCGACTTGCCCAGCCTCCGACTCTCCTGGGTGCGACTCTCCTTGCTCGCCGGCCTCCTCATTTCGATTCTCTGGACGCTCTGGAGCGTCCCGTCCACCAGTCTCAGCGCGCGGGTACTCCGCGACGTGATCGTGTTCGTCTGCCTGCCGGGCGCGCTGGCGCTCGTCCGTGGCCGTGATCTGGGCTGGCGGGTCGACCGCCGGGCGTTCCGCAACACCGTCGCGCTCGCCCTCTTTGTCACGCCCTTCTACGTCGTCGGCGCGTCGCTCCCGTCGATCCGGGCGTACTACCCGATGTGGGCGACCGACACCGCCCTCGCGTCGTTTCTCCCCCACGCCCTCGCGCAGTTCGTCGTCGCCGCGGCCGCCGAAACCTACTACCGGGGGTTGCTCTGTGTCGGCGTTCGCGAACTCGGCTTCAAGAGCGTCTTCATCAGTCCCGCCGTCTACGCCTTCCACCACGTCCACAAGCCCCCAATCGAACTCCTGCTCTCCGCGCCGACGGACGTGCTGTTCGGCGCCGTCGATTACCGGAGCGCCTCGATCCTCCCCTCCGTCGTCGCCCACGGGTTCGGCCTCGCGTTGCTGGACTGGCTCGTGCTTCACCCGCCGCTCGTCCCACCTACGGCCGTCGTCCGGGTGCTCTCCTGGCTTCCCGTGCCGCTGTAATCCCGGTTGGGTTTTATGCCGTTGACAGCCGTGACAGCGACTATGTCGACGTTCGATCACGTCCTCGTGCCGACCGACGGGAGCAAGGGGGCAACGCGCGCGGCTCGACACGCTATCGACCTCGTCTCGGACTCCGGCGGCCGCATCACGGCGCTCTACGTCATCGACATGGGCGACGCCGACTACGTGGCAGTGCCGAGCGACATCGCGGAGACCAAAGAGCGCATCCGGTCGAAAGGCGAGGAGTTCGTCGAGGAGATTCGTGAGATGGCCGCCGACGCGGGCGTGGAGTGCGAGACGGCGGTCGTCACCGGCATCGCCGACGAGGAAATCGTCGCCTACGGCGAGGAACACGGAGCCGACCTGATCGCCCTCGGGAAACACGGCAAGCGTGACCCCGACAAACCGATCATCGGGAACACCGCCCGCCGGGTCGTCCAGCAGTCGTCCGTGCCCGTACACACGGTCTGACGCCGCCGGATTCGGAGCGATACTTTTGTCCCAGGGGGTCGTTGTTCGGAGCGATGACACTCCCTATCGACCCGACCGTACTCGACGCCGCGGATATCGGCGAACAGCGGGCGACACTGGAGATGGAACACGAGGAGGCAATCGAACACGTTCGCGAGACGTTCGAGGCCGCCGGCTTCGGCGTCCCCGTCGAGTTCTCGCCGTCGGAACTGCTCAACGAGAAAGTCGACGCGGGGCGTGACCCCTACTACGTACTCGGGGCGTGCACCCCCTCGGTGGCCGACCGCGCCCTCGACGCCAGCGACAACCGGCTGGGCGCGCTCATGCCCTGTAACGTCGTCATCTGGGAGGAAGAGCCGGGCGTCCAGACCGTCTACCACGTCAGCATCATGCGGATCGGACGGCTGGTCGGTATCGCGCCCGACGACGACGAAATGGCCGACATCATCGCCGACACGGGCGAGATGGTCGACGCCGCCTACGAGGCTCTCTAGAAGTCCGACAGCGTCGTCTGCAGGCCGGCGACCATCGCCGACTTGCGCCGGAGCGCGGCCATCGACGTGGGGAGATGGTCGACGACGCCCCGCACCGCGTCGGCGAGCGTTTCGGCGGTGGCGTGGTCGCCGTCGAAGGCGTGACGGACGCCTTCCCGCACCTGCCAGACGCCCGCCGGCCCCCAGTAGTCGTCGGAGACGTGTCGGAGGACGAGGCATTTCGCCTGGCGCCCCCGGTCGTCGAGGTGTTCGAGGGTGGCGAGCCGGGCGGCGTGGTACGCGCCCGCCGTCTCTTCGACGTATCCAGTCCGACCCTCGTAGCCTTCGCGGTCGGCCGCCAACCACATCCCGGCCTCGGGGTTCGGGTTCCAGACGCTCCCCGGAGCCTTCAGTTCGACGAGTTCGTACTCCCACTGGCCGGGCGCGAGGAGGACCCAGTAGGCGTTGCCGAGGAACTCGTTGCGGTGGATCTCCACCTCGTCGATGCTCCGGGCGTCGCGGAGCGATCCGCGCAAGAACTGGCCGACGGTGTCGTCGACGGCGGTGATCGACCACCGCGTCGGGACGAGCCGCCGGTTCTCGCGCTGTCCGAGGGCACCGGCCGAGAGGATGGTGTTCACCTCGTACACGTCGAACCCCCGGCGATAGAGGTAGTTGATCGCCCCCTCGGCGCGCCAGTCGTCGTCCTCCAGGGTCTTCTCCACTGCTCTGGGGACGTGTGGATTCTCGCCGAGCGACGCCGACCGGGCGGGGGCGCTGGGGCCGGTCGGTGTCGAGATGCCGTCGGCGTCGAAATCGACCGTCGGATCGCCGTCGAGACCGATTTCCACGTCGACCGGGCGGTCGGCGATGGCGACTTCGCGGCTCACGCCGACGAACCCGTCCCACGTATCCGAGACGTCGACCGCCGACGACCGACGGGAGTTCAGCAGGCTCGTCCGCCGGCGGAACACCTCCGTCAGGTCGACGCCCTCGTCGTACCACGCGCCGCTGGTCGTGTAGTGGGCGGCGTCGGTCTCGTTCCCGACCGGCGAGAGGATGCCCGTCGACACCTCGGGGTAGTTCGACCGGCCGACGAAAATCGACGGGGAGACGCTACCGACGATGGCGTCGCCCGAGACGGTGCGTTCGACCCGGTCGGCGACCGACTCGACGTGATCGAGGATAGCGTAGGACCTCTCCTTGGCGAGGCGCCGTCGCTCGGCGCGTTCGTTGGCCTCGATGTCGAGAAATTCGTCGAGGCGCATAGCGGTGCTAGCGCCGGCCGAGGTTTGAACCTAACTATGGATCCCCATCGCTTCGATCTGTTCTTGATAGCGGTTGCGGATGGTGACCTCGGTGACCTGGGCCACGTCGGCCACTTCGCGCTGGGTCTTCTTCTCGTTACAGAGCAGGGAGGCGGCGTAGATGGCAGCCGCGGCGTAGCCAGTCGGCGACTTTCCGGACAGCAGACCCTTCTCGGCGGTCGTCTCGATGATCTCGTTGGCTTTTGACTGTACTTCCTCCGAGAGTTCGAGTTCCGAACAGAACCGCGGGACGTATTTTTTGGGATCGACCGGCTTCATCTCCAAGCCGAGTTCCTGGGAGATGTACCGATACGTCCGTCCGATCTCTTTGCGTTCGACCCGCGACACCTCCGAAATCTCCTCCAGCGAGCGGGGGATGCCCTCCTTGCGGCAGGCGGCGTAGAGGGCGGCGGTGGCGACGCCCTCGATGGAGCGCCCGCGGATCAGGTCTTCGTTGAGCGCGCGCCGATAGATCACGGAGGCGACTTCGCGCACCGAGCGCGGGACGCCCAGCGCGGAGGCCATCCGGTCGATTTCGCTGAGCGCGAACTGGAGGTTGCGCTCGCCCGCGTCCTTCGTCCGGATGCGCTCCTGCCACTTGCGCAGCCGGTGCATCTGCGAGCGCTTCCGCGAGGAGATCGACCGCCCGTAGGCGTCCTTGTCCTTCCAGTCGATTGTCGTCGTCAGCCCCTTGTCGTGCATCGTCTGGGTGGTCGGGGCCCCCACCCGCGATTTCTCCTGCCGTTCCTGGTGGTTGAACGCCCGCCACTCCGGTCCGGGATCGATCTGCTCTTCCTCGATGATGAGGCCGGTTTCTTCGTGAATCAGTTCGCCGTCGGCCGTCCTGACGAGGTCTTCAGGATCGAGATCGTCGAGGTCGACATCTTCGTCGGCTTCCTGCTCGTCCTCGCCCTGCCATCGCGTCCGGTCTTCCCGCTGGCGGGTGGGCCGTGTCATCGCGTTTTTATACTCGTATTTTCCGATTACTTAAATCCTCGGTCGACATGGGCGGTGCTGTGGGTCGCGTCGCCCGCCCGCGCGACGAACCGCGTCGCCCGCGGTTCGCTGATCGACGGAACGTCGTCTCGTCAGTCGGCGTGTCGTTCGACGACGGGCACGCGACTCCGGAGGAGGGTCGTCAAGTGATCCGCGTCCTCGAACACGGTCGACCGGGCGTTCGGGAGGCGGTCACGGAGGTTCCGGGCGCCCTCGACGGGGACGTTCGAGTCGCGAGCACCGTGCCAGAGGCGCACTCGGTGGTCGATAGCCGCGAGCGAGATGTCCCACTCCGCCGCGAGCATCCGTAGTTCGGTGACGGCGCCGCTCCGGGTGTGACCGACCGCCTCGACGAAGTCCCGCGCGACGAGGGTCGCCACGCCGTCCGGGAGGGCCGCCGGTTCCGCGGTGTACTGGGAGACGACGACGGCGGGCACGCGGTCAGCGAGCCACGCCTGGCCGCGAAACAGCCCGCTCAAGACGAGTGGCGTCGTCGTCGCCAGTCGGCCGACGAGCCGTTGGATCGTGGGCGTGTGTGGCGTGAGTGCGGGCGGCGTCGCGCCCGCGACGAGATCGACCTCGGCGACGCGGTTACCGTGTGTGGCCGCGAGGGCGAGGGCGTGCGGGCCGCCACCGGAGAAGCCGACTACGCCGGCCCGGGCGACGCCGGCATCGTCGAGAACGGGGGTGACGAACGCGCCGGTTCGGGTCAGGTCACGCGCCGGCCACGGGGACGACTGGCCGTATCCGGGCCGGTCGATGGCGAGCAGACGAACCCCGTGGCGTCGGGCGGCGTCGGCGAACAGGCCGCCCAGGCGGTGCGACCCCGGCGTCCCGTGGAGGAAGACGACCGGGACGCCGTCGGGGTCGCCGTATTCGGCGTACGACACGCGGTGCCCGTCGCGGATCGAGACGGCCTCGACCGTGACGGAATCGGTGGAGGGAGCTGTCGGATCGGGAACCATCGTCGGGGGGTTGTCGGAACGACTGGAAAAGCGCGCCGAAGCGCGACGCCGGCCGGGGACACGGAACGAACGGCCTTTGAGTCAGTCGCCCGAAGCGACACCGAATGCCGACTATCGACTGTGACCCTGCGGAGGCGCGACGCCGGTTCGAGGCGGCCGGCGTCGACATCGAGGCGGGCAACACGGAACACGAACGTTGGCGCGCGGAACGCGGCGATGCGGTCGCGGTCGCCTACGACGACAGCGTGGTCGTCCAGGGCTCCCGCCCGTCCGATCTGACTGCGCTCCTCTCGGATGCGGGTGGCCGCGCCCACGTCTACTTCGACGGCGCGAGTCGCGGCAATCCCGGGCCGGCGGCCATCGGGTGGGTCATCGTCTCCGGTGACGGCATCGTCGACGAGGGCTCCGAGACCATCGGCGAGACGACGAACAACCGCGCGGAGTACGAGGCGTTGATCCGGGCGCTCGAAGTCGCCCGGGATCACGGCTTCGACGAGGTGGACGTGCGGGGTGACTCGGAGCTGATCGTCCGGCAGGTGCGCGGGGAGTGGGACACCAACGACCCGGGGCTTCGCGAGCGACGGGTACGGGCACGGGAGGTGCTCACGGACTTCGACCGCTGGTCGCTGGAGCACGTGCCGCGGGAAATAAATGATCGCGCCGACCGACTGGCGAACGAGGCGCTCGACGATGACTGAGCTTCCACCCGACGTGCAGGAAGCGGCGGAACGGCTCACCCGGCTGGCCCGCCGAGCGGTCGACGACAGGGAGGCGGCCGCTTACGAACGGGATCGCGCCGACCGACTCGCGGAGTACGGGTTCACCGCGCGCGTCCGCGAGGCCGACGACACGCTCGTTCTCCACCCGGCGGAGTGGCTGGAGGGCGACACCGCGCGGATGGAGCGGATCGAAGACACCGACCGCGCGGTCGAGATACCGCTGTCGGGGAGCGGCGATCCGGACGAGTGGGACGCGGTGGAGGCCCACAACGCCGACCTCGTCGACGCGGTCGACGAGCGAGCGGGATCGATCCACGCCGCGAACGCCCGCGCCTTCGCCGACTTCATGGGGAATCACTACGCTCGCCCGATGGAGACGGCGACGGCCGAGGAGATTCGGGAGTTCCTGACCGAGTACTACCCGCGAAACGCGTGGCCGAGCGACGAGCAACGCGACGTGGTGCGGCAGTCGCTCGAACACGTCTTTGCCGCCGCGAAAACGGAGATACCCGAACTTACTGCTGGGCGTCGATAAGCGCGCGAACCGAGTCTGCCCGGTCGTCGTCGGTGACGAACTTCGAGAGCACCCACTCCAGGCGGTTGAGCACCGCTTCGTGGCCATCCTCGGTCAGTTCGTACTGGTTCGTCCGCTTGTCGAGTTCGCTCTTCTCGACGAGTCCCATCTCGACGAGGTTGTCGAGGTTGGGGTACAGTCGCCCGTGGTTCACTTCGGTGCCATAATACTCCTCGAGTTGGCGTTTGATCGCCAGCCCGTACATCGGTTCCTCGGCGAGAATGACGAGGATGTTGTGCTGGAACGCGGTGAGATCACGAACGATGCCGGGGCCGTTACTGACTGTTTGTGCCTCTGACATAGATAAAAACATGTCACGGGGATATTTAATGCTTCTCAAATCGTCCTTTAGCGCCATCTACAGGCTCCAGAGAGCCAAAACCCGACGTTATTGAAACCGGACATATCGCTCTTCGAACCGGTACTGGTGGCGTCGCGACGACGACTGCCCGGTGGTCGTCCGGAACGGCGGATGCCCGGGAGGAGCGCGTCCGGATGGTAGTCCGGCCGCGCACGTCACGAAACCTCCGGAGTGGCCATTCATGTACTTTTTCATTCGTGTTGGCGAGTGATCGTCCGAAAGGACTATTTGGCGGTTCGGCCGACGTATCAGCATGGTGAACCTGTGGGAAGACCTCGAACCAGGTCCGAATCCACCCGAGACGATCACCGCCGTCGTCGAGTGTCTCAAGGGTGAACGCAACAAGTACGAGTACGACAAGGACGTTCCCGGCATCGTTCTCGACCGGGTGCTCCACAGCAACGTCCACTACCCCAGCGACTACGGCTTCATCCCGCAGTCGTACTACGACGACGAAGATCCCTTCGACGTGCTCGTCCTCGTCGAGGACGCGACGTTTCCCGGGTGTATCGTCGAGGCACGCCCCGTCGCCCTCATGAAGATGGACGACGACGGCGAACAGGACGACAAGGTCATCGCCGTCCCGACCGAAGACCCGCGGTTCGACCACATCCAGGATCTCGGCGATATTCCCGACCAGACCCGTGACGAGATCGACGAGTTCTTCGCGACGTACAAGAACCTGGAGGCGGGCAAGGAAGTCGAGACGCTGGGCTGGGAGGACAAGACGGCCGCGAAAGACGCCATCGAACACGCTCTCGACCTCTACGACGAGAAGTTCGCCTGATTTCCGCCAGTTATCGACACCCAGTCGCTCCATGTGTTATGCGCATGGGTAATCTTTTCTCCGCGAGACCCGTACAGCCGGGTATGACTGACACCCGGCCTCACCCCGGTCTCCACCACGTGACGGTCGTCCCGTCGAACTACGGCGAGGACGACACCGACGTGTCGTCGCTCGGCCGACGACCACACCCGGACGACACCGGGCGATAGCTCGGCCGACGAACGCACCCCTTTTTGTCGGCGCCACCGTTAGTGGTCGATAATGGCTCAGTGCGACGAGTGCGGCAGGCACGAGAACCTGCCGTATCGGTGTCGGCGCTGTGGCGGGACGTTCTGTGCCGAACACCGACTCCCCGAAAACCACGACTGCCCCGGGTTGAACGAGTGGAACGATCCGTCAGGCGTCTTCGACAGCGGCTTCGACGGTAGCGTCCGCGACGAGGGCACCGAGCGGAGCCTCCGTGACCGTCTCCCCGGACTCGGCGGGTCGCTGACCGGCACCGGCGGCGTGTTCGGCTACTTCAGGGGCAACGTCGCCTACCTGTTTCTCGCGCTCATGTGGATCACCTTCGCTCTCCAGTTGGTGATCGGCACCGTCGTCAGCCGACGGTTGATGGAGGCGCTGTTCGTCCTCCGTTCCGATCACCTGCTGTACGTCTGGACGTGGGTCACCTCCATTTTCGCCCACGGTGGCCTCTATCATATCGCCGGTAACAGCATCGTGCTGTACTTCTTCGGCCCCCTCGTCGAGCGCCACGTCGGGTCGAAGCGCTTTGCCGCCCTCTTCCTGCTCAGCGGTGCCCTCGCCGGCCTCGGGTTCGTCGTCACCAGTATCGTCCTCGGAACGCTCGGGCCATCGGGTGTCGTGAGCGTCGTCGGGGCCAGCGGCGCTATCTTCGCCGTCCTCGGCGTTCTCACCGTCCTCAACCCCGGCCTGCGCATCTACCTCTACTTCATCATCCCCATTCCGCTGTGGCTGTTCACCCTCGGTTTCGCCGCGCTCTCGCTGCTCTTTTTCCTCTCTCCGGGGTCGGCCTCGTCGGTGGGACAGGGCAACGTCGCCCACCTCGCTCACCTGATCGGTCTGGTGATCGGGCTGGCCTACGGCAAACGGATCAAGGGGCGCCACCGGGTGCCCGACAGGCTGACGTTCGGTGGCGGCCGAGGGCCGGGTGGCCCCGGCGGTCCCGGTGGCCCCGGACGGCGGTGACCGCGTCGTGACCCCCGTTCACCCCGAGTTCGTCCCCGCCCCCTCCCAGTCCCGCGCGGAGATGGAGGAACTCCAGCGCGAAGTGGCCGACGCCGCCCGTTTCGCCGACGACTTCGACTTCGATCCGGCCGCCGTCTCGCTCGCCACCGACACGACACTCGACGGGGGACGCCCCCTCGTCGCCGGCGTGGATCAGGCCTTCCTCGACGGGCAGGCGGTCAGCGCCATCGTCTGCCTGCGCGGGGACGAGGTGATCGACCGCGCCCACGCCGTGACCGACCTCTCGATTCCGTACATCCCGGGACTGCTCTCCTTCCGGGAGGGCGGGCCGATCCTCGCGGCGTTCGAATCACTCTCCGTCGAACCGGATCTCGTCCTGTTTGACGGGAGCGGCCGCATCCACTTCCGACAGGCCGGCCTCGCCACGCACCTCGGTGTCGTCCTCGACGTGCCGAGCGTCGGCGTCGCCAAGAACCTCCTCTGTGGACGGGTCGAGGCCGACGCCGACGGTCGTCCCGAAGGGTGGCGGGCGCCGGTGCGCGCGGACGACGACGTGGACGCGCCCAATGGCACCATCATCGGCTACGCCTACCAGTCCCGCCAGTACGACTCGAACCACGTGATCAACCCCCTGTACGTCAGCCCGGGTCACCGGGTCGGCGCGGAGACGACGGTCGACCTCGTGGAACGCTTATGTGGCGGGTACAAACTACCGGAACCGACGCGCCTGGCCGACGGGTACGCCGACGAGTGCAAGTCCGAGATGTAGGGTCGCTTCGCACGTTTTAAGCCGTCTCTCTCGCACTTCCCGGTAATGAGCGACGATCAGGAACTCGGCATTACCGAGTCGAAAGAACACAGCACGGGCGAGTGGTACGCCGAGGTCGTTCGCAAGGCGGGCCTGGCGAACTACGCGCCCGAGGGGATGAGTGGATTCATCATCACGCGCCCGCGTGGGTACGCGCTCTGGGAGGCCATCCAGGACGAACTCGACACCCGGTTCAAGGCCACCGGCGTCCGGAACGCCTACTTCCCGATGCTGATCCCCGAGTCGTATCTGGAACGCGAGAAGGACGTGGTCGAGGGGTTCGATCCCGAAGTGGCGTGGGTCACGCAGGGCGGATACGACGAGTTGGAGGAACGCCTGGCCGTCCGGCCGACCAGCGAGAGCATCATCGCACCGTATCTGAGCCAGTGGATTCGGAGCTACCGTGACCTCCCGATGCGCGTCAACCAGTGGTGTAGCGTCGTCCGGTGGGAGGCCACCGAGACCAAGCCCTTCTTCCGCACGAAGGAGTTCCTCTGGCAGGAGGGTCACACCGCGCACGCGAGCGAAGAAGACGCGTGGTCGGAGACGACGACTCGCCTCGACCAGTACGAGGAACTGTACGAGGACGTGTTGGCTATCCCGGTGCTCCGGGGGAAAAAGCCCGAACACGACAAGTTCCCGGGGGCGGACACCACCACCACGGTGGAGGCGCTGATGCCCGATGGCAAGTCCGTCCAGGGCGCGACCAGCCACTACCTCGGACGGAGTTTCGCCGAGGCATTCGACATCACGTTCACCGACGAGGACGAGGACGAGCGCGTGGCCCACACCACGTCGTGGGGACTCTCCTGGCGGGCGCTCGGCGCACTCATCATGACCCACAGCGACGACCAGGGACTCGTCTTGCCGCCGACGATGGCGCCCGAACAGGTCGTGATCGTCCCCATCTGGCAGGAAGAGACGCAGGAGGACGTTCTCGATTACGCCGACGGGGTCGCCGACGACCTTCGCGACGCGGGTGTCCGGGTCGAACTCGACGACCGCGACGAGCGCAATCCCGGATTCAAGTTCAACGAGTGGGAACTCAAAGGCGTCCCCCTCCGGATCGAGATTGGCCCCAACGAGGTCGAGGAGGGGTCGGCGACGCTCGTCCACCGGCCGGACGGCGAATCGGTCGAAGCCGACCGCGACGATATCGTCGAGGCCGTCCACGCGGAGTTCGATACGATCTACGCCGAACTCTACGCGGCCGCCGAGGAGAACCTGACCGAGAACGTCCGTGAGGCGTCGGATCGCGCCGAGATTCTCGGTACTATCGGCCAGCACGGCGGCTACGTGAAAGCCCCCTGGTGTGGCGACGAGGAGTGCGAGGCTGCGGTCAAAGAACAGATCGCCGCCGAAATCGTGCTCGTTCCGTTCGAGGGGTCGGAGAGCGACACCGAACCGATCCACGAGGGCGAAACCTGCGCCCTCTGTGACGACGAGGCGGTCGAGACGGCCTACTTCGCCCGGTCGTACTGAACGGTCGGAACCGGGCCGTGGCTGTTCGCTGGCAGCCTCGACCGAAAAAATTAATCATTATACATTTTCGCTAAGGTCTTCCGGTGTCTTAGTATGGTATATATTACCTTGTATGTGGTTAGGGAAGCCTTACGATTAGAGGAACAGGCTGATAAGTGGGTACGTAGAACGGGGGGGTATGACCAAGCCGCGGAGAGACGCCCACGCCGATCAGCGGGGGCTCGCGCACCCCGCAGACGAGCGATCCAACTGTGGCGTAGGCGTCGTCCTCGACCTCGACGGCGGCGACTCCCACGAGACGGTCGCCGACGGTATCGACCTGCTCATCAATCTCGAACACCGCGGCACCACGGGTGCCGAGGAGGCGACCGGCGACGGGGCGGGCATCATGATCCAGCGCCCGGACGACTTCTTCGACAGCGTCGTCGACGCCGAACTGCCGGAGACGTACGGTGTCGGCTCGGTGTTCATGCCCCAAGACGGGGCGGCCCGGCAGGGGCTCATGACCATCTTCGAGCGGACGATGGCCGAACACGGGCTGGACGTGTTCCACTGGCGCGAGGTGCCGACCGACAACTCCGAACTCGGCCAGACGGCGCTCGACTCCGAGCCGAACGTCCAGCAGCCGTTCGTCCGTCCCGCCGAACCGATGGACGACGACGAGTTCGACCGCGCGCTCTACGTCGCACGACGCGCCGTCGAGAACGCCATCGAAGAACTCGACTCGGCGGGTGCCGAGCGGTTCTACATCTGTTCGCTCGACCGCAAGACGCTCGTTTACAAGGGGCTGCTCAAGGCGACGCAGTTGCCGACGTACTACCCTGACCTCGTCGACGAGCGCGTAAAATCCACGCTCGTCCTCGTCCACGCGCGGTTTTCGACCAACACGCTCGGCGCGTGGCATCTCGCTCACCCCTACCGGAACATCATCCACAACGGCGAGTTCAACACCATCCGCGGGAACATCAACTGGATGCGGGCCCGCGAAACCGACCTCGAACACCCCGACTTCGGCGACGACATCGACACGCTGAAGCCGATCATCAACGACCCCAACCAGAGCGACACCGCGTCGGTCGACAACGCGCTCGAACTGCTCGTGCAGGGCGGGCGTGACCTTCCGCACGCTCTTCGGATGCTCATCCCCGAGGCGTTCCGCAAGGACGACGCGATGAGCCAGGATCGCAAGGACTTCTACGACTACCACGCGAGCCTCGTGGAGCCCTGGGACGGCCCGGCGCTCGTCGTCGGTACCGACGGCGAACAGGTCGCCGCCGCACTCGACCGTAACGGCCTGCGCCCCTGCCGGTACGACCTGACGGAGGACGGCCGCCTCATCATGGCCAGCGAGGCCGGTGCGCTCGACATCGACCCCGCGAACATCGAGGAGCGCCACCGCCTCCAGCCCGGCCAGTTGCTCGTCGCCGACCCCGAGGAGGGGCGGGTTATCCCCGACGACGAGGTGTTCGACGACCTCACCGACGAAAAGTACGGCGAGTGGGTCGACCGCGAACAGCGCCGCCTCGACGAGGGAGCCCAGACGGACTACGAACCCCGTGACTGCGCCGAGTCGCTCCGCGCCCAGCAGGCGGCGTTCGGCTACACGTACGACCAGCTCGACCAGCTCATCGAACCGATGGCCAAAGACGGCAAAGACCCCGTCGGATCGATGGGTGACGACACGCCGCTGTCGGTGCTCTCCGATTTCAACCGGCCGCTGTTCACCTACTTCAAACAGCTGTTCGCGCAGGTGTCGAACCCGCCAATCGACTACATCCGAGAAGAGCTCGTGACGAGCCTCGAATCCCGGCTCGGCCCCCAGCGCAACCTCCTCGACGAGACGCCGGAACACGCCCGGCAGCTCGTCGTCGACTCGCCGGTGCTGACCGACGCGCAGACGGCCGACATCAAGGCCCTCGACGGCGAGTTCAGTTCGACCGTCGTCGACATGACCTACGAGAAGGGGACGGATCTCGACGCCGCGGTCGAACGCCTGCGCCGTGACGCCCGCGAAGCCATCGAGGACGGAGCCGACATCGTCGTGCTGTCGGATCGCAACACAGGGCCGAATCGCGTGCCGATTCCGAGCCTGCTCGCCACCGGCGGCGTCCACCACGCCCTGGTTCGGAACGGCCTGCGCAACCACGCCGGCCTGGCTATCGAGTCCGGCGACCCCCGCGAGGTACACCATCTCGCCACGCTCGTCGGCTACGGGGCCGACGCGGTCAACCCGTACCTCGCCTACCAGAGCATCACCGACATCGTCGCTGGCCCCGACGGCGCCGACGAGTCGGAAGCCATCGCCCACTACAAGACGGCCCTTGAGGACGGCCTCCTGAAGACGATGGCGAAGATGGGCATCTCCACCGTCGAGAGCTACCAGGGCGCCCAGATCTTCGAGGCGGTCGGTCTCTCCTCGGAGTTCGTGCGCGAGTACTTCGAGGGAACGGAGATCCGAACCGAAGGGATCGGTATTCCCCAGCTCGAAGAGGATCTGCTCACGCGACACGCCGTCGCCTACGGCGACGACCCCGATCTGGAGCGCCAGGGGGAGTACGAACACCGTTCGAACGGCATCCACCACCAGTGGAACCCGAAGACGGTCGGGACGCTCCAGCAGGCGGTTCGTTCCGGCAGTTACGACAAATACCAGGAGTTCGCGGAACTCATCAACGACCAACGGGAGAACCTCCAGACCCTCCGTGGGCTCCTGGAGTTCGACAGCGACCGTGACCCCGTCCCTATCGAGGAGGTCGAACCGATCCACGAAGTCGTCGAACGCTTCTCGACGGCGGCCATGTCGCTCGGATCGCTCTCGCCGGAGGCCCACGAGACGAACTCCATCGCGATGAACCGCATCGGCGGCAAGTCCAACACGGGCGAGGGTGGCGAACCGCCGGAACGGTTCGGCACCGAGAAGGAGTGTAACATCAAACAGGTCGCTTCCGGCCGCTTCGGCGTCACGTCGAACTACCTCTCCTCCGCGGAGGAACTCCAGATCAAGATGGCGCAGGGCTCCAAGCCCGGCGAGGGCGGCCACCTCCCCGGCAAGAAGGTCAACGAGATGATCGCCCACGTCCGTTACTCGACGCCGGGCGTCGGTCTCATCTCGCCGCCACCGCTCCACGACATCTACTCCATCGAAGACCTCAAACAGCTGATTCACGATCTGAAGACGGCCAATCCCGAGGCCGACATCAACGTGAAACTCGTCGCCGAGGCGGGTATCGGCACCATCGCGGCCGGCGTCGCCAAGGCCAACGCCGACGTGGTGCATATCTCTGGCCACTCCGGCGGAACCGGCGCGTCGCCGAAGACGTCGATCAAGAACGCCGGTCTCCCGTGGGAACTCGGCCTCGCCGAGGCCAACCAGATGCTCCGCGCGACGGGTCTGCGCGACCGTATCCGCGTCTCCACCGACGGCGGCATGATGACCGGTCGCGACGTGGCCGTCGCTGCACTGTTGGGCGCCGAGGAGTACGTCTTCGGCACCGCTAGCCTCATCACCTCGGGCTGTGTGATGGCGCGGATCTGTCACACCAACAACTGTCCGACGGGCGTCGCGACGCAGGACGAAGACCTGCGTGAACGCTTCTCCGGCCAGCCCGATCACGTCATCAACTACATGGCCTTCCTCGCGCAGGAACTCCGCGAGATCATGGCCGACCTCGGCTTCCGGTCGGTCGACGAGATGATCGGCCGCCCCGACATCCTCGAACAGACCGAGACCGACCACCCCAAGGCCAAACACCTCGACCTGTCGGCCATCATCGCCGACCCCGAGGAGGGCGAGCGCCACAAGGTTCGCGAACAGAAACATTCGGACATCGAGACCCACATCGACCACGATCTGATCGGTTCGGCCACCGATGCCATCGAGGAGGGCGAACCCATCCACCTGCGCCGTGACATCTCGAATCAGGATCGCGCCGTCGGTGCGATGCTGTCGAACCGGATCTCACGACGGTACGGCGAGAGCGGCCTGCCGGAGGACACTATCTCTTGTACGTTCGACGGCATCGCCGGCCAGAGCTTCGGTGCCTTCCTCGCGAACGGCGTGACGATGGAACTCGTCGGCGCCGCCAACGACTACGTGGGCAAGGGTCTCTCGGGTGGCAAGGTGATCGTCCGGACACCAGAGACGGCCGCCTACGAACCCGAGGATAACATCCTCGTCGGCAACGTCTGTCTGTACGGCGCTACCCAGGGCGAGCTCTACGTCAACGGCCTGGCCGGCGAGCGTTTCGCCGTCCGTAACAGCGGCGTGAAGGCCGTCGTTGAGGGCGTCGGCGACCACGGCTGTGAGTACATGACCGGCGGCGTCGTGGCCGTCATCGGCGACACGGGTCGGAACTTCGCGGCCGGGATGTCCGGCGGAATCGCCTACGTCTACGACCCCGACGGCGACTTCGAGGAGCGCGTCAACAAGGGCATGGTGACCATCCACGACGACCTTGAAGAGGCCGACGGGGCGATGCTTCGCCGGCTCGTCGAGAACCACGCCGACTACACCGACAGCGACCGCGCGGCGGCGCTCCTGTCCGACTGGGGCACCGAAGTGCGGAACTTCACGAAGGTGATGCCCGACGCCTACGCGGAGGTCATCGCCGAGGAGAGCCGCGAAGACGTGCGTAACGATCTGCCCGAACCGGCGTCGGCCGCTGGCAGCAGCGAAATCGGAACCGGTACCGTGCAGACCGGCGACGACTGAGCCCGGTCGCACCAAACCCTGATTCGTTCGGGACGATCCCTACGCCACGTCATCCGCCGTGTCGCTCATTCCCGGCACTTCCTCGTCGAGCCACTCGCGGAACCACTTCACCCGCTTGAGTCGCTGGTGGGCGACGCTCTCGGCCGTGTCGCTCTGTACGCGCTGAGCGGCGTCGTGACCGCGCTCGCGGACGCGGTCGACCATCTCCCCGGCGTCCATGTGCGTACGCGACTCGTAGCCCATCCGTAGGAGCATCAACACCGCCCCGTTGGCGCCAACCTTGTCGAGGATGTCGGCCTCGATGAGACACTGCGTCTCCAGGGAGACGTCGTCGAGCGGTCCCTGATACGAGTGCTCGCGAATCGACTGAGTGACCTGATCGACGAACGACTGGGGATACTCGCCGCGCGTGACCAGGTATTCCCGGGCGACGCGCGCACCCTCGTCGGCGTGGCGCTCCTGGTCTGCTTCGAGTTTCGCGATATCGTGAAACAGCGCCGCCACGCGAACGACATCGACATCGGCCCCCTCACTGTCGGCGATTTCAGCCGCCAGATTCACGACGTTCAGCGTGTGGTTGAAGCGATACTCGGCGCTGTGCCACGGATACCACCGCATCCGTCCGCCGTCGTCCTCGTTCTCGACGCTCGCCGCGAGATAATCCGCGACGAACCCCTTCATCTCCTCGAACTCCTCGTCGGAGACGGCTGACTCTTTGATTTCAACCCCCACGATCCCACCTCCGTTGCGTTCGTGTGTTTCTCATTACCGAAAAAAGGGGAGTTCGACTATTAGGCGTTACGACAACTCCGACCGGATCAGACGGTGCCGACAGCGGTCAGAATCGAGACCATATAAAGATAGACCAGTCCGATGATCACGTTTCGCTTCGGGGCACGCGGGCGCATCCCTGGAAGCCTGACGAACCACGATCCGACGGCACCGAACGGCCCTATCGGGAGGTGGCTCGACGACCCGGTGACGGCTCGCCGGAACAGGGCGATCACACGTGACAGTTCAAACTCTCCGAGGGTCATTACGATGTTGAGTCGCCGGTGTCGGTACCATCGGTCGAGCCGCTGTCGGTGGATGACCCGTCATCGGTCGAGCCATCGCCCGTGGTACCGGAGTCGGTCGAGCCATCGTCCGTGGTACCGGAGTCAGTCGAGGAACCGTCGTCGGTCGAGCCATCGTCCGTGGTACCGGAGTCAGTCGAACCGTCGTCCGTGGTACCGGAGTCAGTCGAGCCATCGTCGGTGGTACCGGAGTCGGTCGATCCGTCGTCGGTCGAGCCATCGTCGGTCGTGCCGGACGATCCGTCGTCGGTCGTGCCGGAGTCAGTCGAGGAACCGTCGTCGGTCGAGCCATCGTCGGTCGTGCCAGACGATCCGTCGTCGGTCGTGCCGGAGTCAGTCGAGGAACCGTCGTCGGTCGAGCCATCGTCGGTCGTGCCAGACGATCCGTCGTCGGTCGTGCCGGAGTCAGTCGAGGAACCGTCGTCGGTCGTGCCGGAGTCAGTCGAGCCATCGTCGGTGGTACCGGAGTCGGTCGAGCCATCGTCGGTCGAGCCATCGTCGGTGGTACCGGAGTCGGTCGATCCGTCGTCGGTCGAGCCAT
>JBDGTP010000037.1:0-30945 GCA_042216725.1 Haloplanus sp. | reverse complement strand
CGTCGTCGGTCGTGCCGGAGTCAGTCGAGGAACCGTCGTCGGTCGAGCCATCGTCCGTGGTGTCGGAGTCCGTGGTGTCGGAGTCGCTGGTTCCCGAATCCGTTGAGGAACCGTCGTCCGTCGACCCATCTTCGGTTGTGTCGGACTCCTTCGTCGAGCCGCTATCGGTGGACGACCCGTCGTCGGCCGATCCGTCGTCGCTGGCGTCAGTGTCCGAGCCGCTGCCGCCCTCTGGCGTTCCGGTCGCGCTGTCGGAACTGTCGGTGCCAGACTCGCCCGTGGACTGACCCTCCTCGGTCTGATCGTTGGACTGCTTTCCGTCTCCAGTGTCGGCCTTCTCGGAGCCGGAGTCCGGCGTCGGCGTCCCTTCGCTCGGCGTCGCGCTCGTTTCGCCACCCGACCCAGCGCTTTCGTTGTTCGCTCCCTCAGCGGGTTCCGTGCTGGTGCCGGTCGGCGCCGACCCGTTCGTCGCCGTGTCGTTGCTCGACGTACTGTTCGTCGGCGCCACGGTCGCCGTCGTGGTGTTCGTCGCGTTCGGTGACGTCACAGGTTGGGTCGCGTTCGGTGACGTCACGGGTTGGGCTTCGTTCGGAATCACGACCGCGAACGGGCTGAATCCCTCCGTGATGGCGATCAGTTCGACCGTCCAGCCCGTTTGCTCGCCGACGTCCGTTTCGAGCAGCTTCCACGTACTCCCCGACTTGTGGGCTATCGTGGCCTTGTGGACGGGCGTATCCCCGAGCCAGTCGGGATCGAGCCAGAACGAGATTTTCGCACAGCTGTCCCGCTCCTCGACCTGGAACTTCTCGATCTGTTGCATCTTGTCCAGATCGGGAGCCACGCCTTCGACGTTGTCCTTGCCGACGGCGCGACAGTCGACCTTCTTGACCTGGAACGCGCCGTTCGCCACCTGTCGCTCGACGGTTAGATTGGCCGAGACGCCCTCCTGGTCGGACAACGCCGTATATGTCGCCCCACCGGTCGCGGAGGCGACGATCACGAACGCGAGGACGAGCCCGACGACGGAGGTCCAACTCAGTTCGGAGAGATCCGGACGCATCGTTACACGTCACCTCCGATGTCGCCGCCGGTGCCGTGCGACGACCCCGGCGTGCCGGGTTTGTTGGACTTGTCGGACGTGTTGTCCGGCTTGGATGGCGAACCGCCCTCACCGGAGTCGTCCGTACACTCCCACCTGCCGTCGTCGAACTCGTATTTGCATCCGGTGCTGTCGGGGCAGAAGTTCGAACTGCTCCAGTCGGTGTCCTCGTAGCTGTCACCGCCATCTCGCGTGAAGGAGTTCTCCGGCGACGCATCCCCAGCACGGACGGAGGCCTGCCCGTCGTACGAGAACAGGTCGATCCGTTGCCCGTATTTGACCGCAATGACATCGACCGAGTCCGGCACGGTGTACTCCGACGTGTCGAGGAGGAGCGTCCGCTTGTCGTCGCTCCGGCGGGGCGTGAAAGAGAGATCGAGCGGCTTAGAGCCACAGAACGCCACCCAGCTGATTCCCGAGGTTTTGGTGGTCGTGCTGCCGTCGCAGTCCTCGGGACAATTCCCTCCCCAGTCGGGTGCGACCGACGCGGTGTTCATCACGTGGCGGGTCTGGGTGGCGTAGAAGTCGAAGTCGAACTCGATGTCGAGTTTCTGCTCGACGAGCCCGTCGGTCGTCCACTCCACCACGAGTTTCCACGTGTCGCCGGGATCGAGACTGCCGAGGTAGTATCCGTCGCTCAATCGTTCGCGAGCCTCCCGAAGCGAGAGGTAGCCGTCGGCGGTGCCGTCGAAGCCATCGAGCCACTCGTCGTCGCCGCCGGGGTCGATCTCGGCGTCGCCGTCGGTGTCGATCCCGAACCGCACCTGCAGGGTCGTCTCGTCCTCCTCACACGTCTTGCACATCGTCCGGAACCAGACGTGTGATGGGTTCCCCGACACGGAGAGCGTGACCGTCTCCTGACCCTCGTTGCCGGTGATCGTTCCCGGTGAGGAACCGTCGACCGAATCCGTATTCGCCCAGGAGGGATCCGAGGCGAGATCCAGTATTCCGGCGGCCAGTTCCGTCGCTCCCGCGTTCTCGGAGTCGGTCATCATCGCCGCTGCGCCGCTCCCCGTCGACGCCGCAATCCCGGCGGTCGCCACCGCCCAGAGGAGCTTTCGGCGCGACAGGTCACGGCGGTCGGTCACGGTGTCTCACCACCCGTCGGTGTCGCGTCGTCGGCGGTTGCCTCCGCCTCGGCTTCCGTCTCCGAAATAGTCGTCCCGCCGTCGGGTTCGGGGGCGGCCGCCCGGTGCAGATACAGGGCGTCGTC
Organism: Haloplanus sp.; assembly: GCA_042216725.1. Lineage (GTDB taxonomy): Archaea > Halobacteriota > Halobacteria > Halobacteriales > Haloferacaceae > Haloplanus. The sequence goes on along the minus strand of JBDGTP010000037.1, from coordinate 28,633 downwards.
CCGGGCCATGTAGTACGTGGCCTGTTCCTCGTCGTAGATGACCCAGTCGTCCCGGTCGACGGCCATCTGAACCAGCGACTCGACCGAGTCCAGCGGCACCGTCGTCCGCTCTCCCAGCCGTGCCGGGAGTTCGCCGCGTCGAACGACGCCCTCTATCGACCGAGCAGCGCCGTCGGAACCGGAGCCGGAACCGGAACCGGAACCACGGCTGGCGAGATAGGTCACGAGACCGAACAGGAACGCGATGGCCGTCGCCGTCGCGACACCGATCGACCACGCTTCGCGGGTCGTGTACGCGACGTAACCGCTGTACGGGACGTAGAAGCCGAGCAGGAGCGTGAGCAACTGGAGACTCGACTGCGTGAGCGTGAACCCGCCGCTGTCGGCGTCGGCCGCATCAGTTCCGTCGGCTGCCGCAGTCGACGCGGCCACTGCGTCCGGTGGCACGTCGGCATCGGCGGATGTCGTCTCGGCCGTCGACTCGGAGCCCCGGATCGACGCCGCGAGTTCCCAGAGTTCCGAGGCCACGAACAGCGCCAGCGGCGTGAGCACGAGCGTGAGGAACCCCATCCGGGTGTTGGCGAACTGGATCACGTGTCCCAGGTACGGAATCACGAAGGCGACTTCGCCGACCACCTGGCTGTGGAGCACTAACCCCCTATCGGCTTCCTCGTTGGCGTCGCCCTTGGTGACGTACGCGACGCCCCGTTCGGTCTGGCGGATATCGACGACGCGGTGGGTGGTCGGCGTCTGGCTGTCGGTTCGGAACGTGATGACGTCTCCCTCTTCGATCTCCGACGGGGGAACTTCCCGGACGATGACCGCATCGCCGGGACTCATCTTCGGCTCCATACTGCCGGACAGGACGACCATCCCGTGATCCGCCCCCACGACGCCCGGCACCGCGTACACGACGAACGGGGACACGGCAGCGAGCAACACGACCACTCCCAACACGTTCGCCACCGTGCGGAGGGTCTCGCGGTCGCTGTCAAACACGTTCATGCGCTCCACCACGCTCATGCGCTCCACCTCCTTGAACGGCCGACAGAGATGTCCAACACCCTGCGAACCGGCCGTCTGTCTCCCCAGTCGAACCCATCACTACTATCGAGCGGCGTACCGGCCTTAGTTATCCACCGCTTTGACATGACTCGCGTGCGGGTAAGGGAAGCCTGAACGGCGGTCGGCGTACGTGGCTCCGGCCGACACTGATTGAATGCGATATATCCGCCTGCTCGGCGGCTCTCATGCCTGTTTCCGATTTCATCGTAGTGGTCTAATGGGCGATTAAATCGCTCGTTTGGCATGGTTAGACCCCCTCACCTGGACATGGTCGCGGATCGAACGCGACTTGGAACGTCGCCGAGTCCCCCTGGATGATGTTGCCGACGTCCTCGGGGATCTGCCACTCGAACGACACGTACACTTCGGGTTCGTTCGCCGGGTCGAGACACGTGCTGCCGTCGATAGAGAGCTGGTAGCCGTCTCCGACCTCGGTGGCGACCTCGGTGAGGCTTCCGCTGGCGATCTCCGTATCTCCGACGATTGGGATACCGTCCCACTCGCCGTCACCGGTGCCCATCGGCGAGTCGTCTTTCCACACCGTGATCTGCGTGAAATCGTCGAGTTCGCCGTCGGTCTCCGACGTGTCGCCGGCCCCCCGTTCCGGTTCGTTGATGTCGTTTTCCGCGGTGTCCGAGAGCCGAAAGAGCAGATACAGTTGGGCCACGTCGGTCTTCTGTTCCGGGTCTTCGAGCAACCGGGCACGCATCGTCACCGAGCCCGAATCGCCCGGTAGCACCGCTTCGTCGACGATCAATCCGACCCCGTCCGTCTCGCCGTCCGTGGTGAGATCGGTCGTCTCCTGAACGTCGCCGTTCACCGTCTCGCGCCAGACGAGCGCGATGTGGGGCGGCGCGTTCTCGAAATTCGCGTGGGTCGGCGCGGCGTACGTCCCGTTCACGGTTCGCTGATTCATGTCCACCGGATCGAGACCGAGCATGGCACCGGCCTGATCCGCGCCCAGGTAGAGAGCGCCGACGCTCCCGACCGCGGCGAGTATCCGACGGCGCGTGAACGTATCGGGGAGCATCTGACAGGCCCGCCGGCGGAATCGAACCGCCGTCCGTGGAATCCGCGTTCCGCGCGGAGTCCGAACACCAGTGCGGGTGGGTCGGGATGGGGGTGTGCCGATCAGGCGTCGACGTTCTCGTTGTTCATGCCGCTGCCGTCGTTGTGGCGGCACTGCTCGGTGTAGAACCCGAGATCGAACGAGGCGGAGTCGGACTGCACCTCGTTGCCGTGATCCAGCGGGAGCCACCACGAGAGCCCGAAGCAGTGGGTCGCGGAGGCGTCGAAACACTCTCGCGAGTCGGCGTTCTCGGTGCCGCCGAGTTCGTCGAACGATGTCGTCCGGTTGCCGTCGAGCGGAATGCCACGGCCCTCGTTGCCGGTGAGGATGTCGATGGCGTTCCGAAGCGTCTCACCCCGGAAGATGTACTCCTCGCCACCCGGGCCGCCAGCCGCGATATCACGGGCGATCTGACGGGCGGTGTCCTCCAGATCCACGGTGAAGTTAGTGTCGTAGAACTGGCTCGGGCTCGACGCGATGAACATCTGGAGGTAGGAATCGAGCGCCTCGCCGAGGCCGACCGTCTCGTTCGCGATGCCGGCCACGAGGATATCCATCCCATCGTCGTCGTTCGTCGTGTCGCCGTTGATGGCCGAAAATCCGTAGTCCGTTCCTGCCGACGCGATCTGCCACGTCTCGTAGCGCTCCTGATCCGACGACGTGCTCGCCTCGTTGTCGTCGGGGAAGTCGTCGTCACCTTCGAACGGATCGTTGCCGAGGCCGGAGGTGCCGCCGTCGCCGTCGTCGTTCTCCGGGTGGATCCCCTCGACGAACTTCTCCGAATTGACCTGCGTTCCGTCGTAGTCGACGGCGTACTGCGCGCCTTGCTCGCCGGCATTCGGAAGTCCGTCTTCGATGATCCCGTAGCCGTAGTTCGGGGCGCCGTCGGTGACGAGCAGGATCTTCTTGTCGACATCGGAACCCCGGACGCCGGGGAGCGTGTCGTCGTTGAGGATCCTCCGTGCGAGATCGAGTGCGCCGGCCATCGGGGTGTCGCCCGCCGTCTCCTCGGGAAGCATTCCCCCTGCGATACCGTTGCCGCTGCCGTCGAGGAACTGATCGACCGGACCGACCGTGGCTTCGAGGGAAATGGGCGTGTCGAGCGCCTCGCCTCCGGCGAAGGACATCAGCCCGGCACGGACGATCTCCTCGCCCGCTCGCGGTCCACTCGCGAGCGTCCCGTTCGGCAGTTGCTCGGCGAATTCGTTTGCGGCGGCTTTCAGGAGCGCTAACTGGTCGTTCGGTGGCTCGTCACTGATCGAGTTGGAGGTGTCGGCGATGACGATCAGGTCGACGGGCTCGGGATCTTCCTGAGGAACGTTGTCACAGTTGTTATCGTACCAGAGCGCCGTCCGGATCTTGTCGGCGAGTTCGACGGACGTCTCCTCGACGCCCTCCTTGGGTGAGCCGTCCGCCTGCTGATCCTCGTTTGGATCGTCCGCTTCGGGCTCGACGACATCGTTCTCGCTCTCCGAAAGTCCGCCCGGTGCGTTCATCCAGAGGTAGCCGTCGTTGTCACAGAGGTGCGCGCTGAACGTGACTTCGCCGAAGTCGCCGGGTTTCACGTCCTGCAGGTTGATCAGCGGATCGCCGGGACTGGTCGTCTGTCCGTCGATGGTTCCGCTCGTCCGGTTGTCGGAACTGAGGCCGTTGTCGTCCTCGCCGACATCCGCCAGGATGTCACACGCCGTCGGCGAGAGGTCGTTCTCGTCGTTGCCAGGGAACCCCTCGTCGCCCGCGTTGTTCGTCACCAGGCTCCCGTAACTGGCGACACCGTCGTTGTCGTCGTCCGGGAACGCCTCGATGGACGTGTTGTCCTGGAACTGAGGGACATCTCCGTTGGCCACCCAGACGGACTGCAGTCCCTCGGTCGCGTCGGTCACGCCTGCGGGATAGCGGGTGTAGTTCGCCGGGTTCTCCGGAGCCTCCATCCGGATGTCGAGGGAGCCGTCTTCCGGGTTCTCGTCCTCGTCGGCCGACCAGTCGGAGTAGTGTTCCTCCCAGTCCATCTTGAGGTCGAGTTCGCCGGCGACGAGCCGGTTGTTCTCGAACGTCTCCTGGTCGCTGAAGTACGCGGACGTGCCGAGCCCGGCCCCAGCGGATGCCACACCGATCGTGCCGAGTGCGGCCAGTGCCTTCCGCCGTGATAGTTCGAAATCGTCGTCTGTCATGGTGTGTCGCTCCCCATCCCGGGGATGCCCACCGGCGGAGTCGAACCGCCGTGACACGACGCTGTCGTGCCACGGGCCTCCGACAGAGTCGGAGACGCCGTGCTCCAAGTGGGTCGGCGTCGAATCCTTAGACCGGTTCTGGGGTCGGGGTCTCCGCGTCGTCGTCGGTCTCGTTGCCGAGGCCCTCGTTGTTCATGCCGCTGCCGTCGTTGTGGCGGCACTGCTCGACGTACAGGCCCAGCCGGAACGATACGCTGTCGGACTGGATCTGGTTGCCGTGATCGACCGGCACCCACCAGGCGAACCCGATCGAATGCTTCTGATCCGCCGTGAAACAGTTCCGCGCGTCGGACGCGCCGCCACCGTTCATCGCGGGGAGGTCGCCGCCGAGGTCGATCCCGTTGTCCGTGTTGAGCTTGGTCAGTAGATCCCCGAGCGACTGCACCTGAATCGACTCGGTTACCGTGCCGTCTCCGTCGGTGTCCCGATCCTGGTAGTTGTCGCCGTCGTCGACCCAGACGGCTGTCTGGACGACGTTGAGCAGTTCGATGTCGTCGGGATTCGTCGAATCCGGGTCGCCGTCTTCCTGGGCGTCGTCGCCCTCGGGTTCGGTGATGTCGTTCTCGGACGCTGATTCGATCGATCCGTTGATCCAGACGAATCCGGGGTTGTCACAGAGCCGGAAGTCGAAGGTGACCTCGCCGAAGTCGCCCGGCTTCACGTCGTCGAGGTCGATGACCGGTGCGCTGATGCTGTCCGCTTGATCGCCGGAGTCGAGTGGGCAACTGTTCAGGGCACCGTCTCCGTCGTTGAACGAGTCATACTGGGTGTTTTCGAGGAACTGCGCGGCGTCAGCTTCGCTGTCGACGGCGATGAGCCAGGCTTCGTTGGTTGGAAGGCCGATCTCGCCGGATTCGAGGTCACCGACACCACCGGTCTCCCCGGCCTCGCCGCCGTACATACGGATGTCGCCACTGAGACCGGCGTCTTCGGGCGTCCCTTCCGCGTTGGCCATCCAGTCGGAGTAGTGCGCCGAGTAACCCACGCCCATGTCGAGCGTTCCGGCCACGAGCTGGTTGTTCTCGAACGTCTCCTGATCGGAGAAGTACGCGCTAGTCCCGAGGCCGGCACCGGCCGAGGCGACGCCGATCGTCCCCAGGGCCGCGAGGGCCTTCCGTCGTGAAATGTCGAATCGTTCGTCCGTCATTGTCTCTGTTCCCCCCGTGAGGGGATGCCCACCGGCGGAGTCGAACCGCCGCCGTACCCGGATCACGAGCCCGAGTACCGGGTTTCGCGATCCATGTGGGTGGTTGCCGACATGTCTACTCATAACACCTACCCCCATAGCTAATCGCCAATTCGCTCACATAACGTCGGACTAAGCCGAGTAAAGCCCCGGTTACCGCGCCGAGGGTCGAGCACCAGCATCTCACGCGCGAGCGACGCGCGCATTAACCGGGTATTAAGGTCAGAGAGCCGCTGAAACCCCAGATTATTGGAGGCGGTAAGCATACCTAACCGGCTGTTAACGCCGGTTTCAGGCCCGGCCGTCTATCAGTTAAGATCCTGATAACTATGCCCCTTTGTCGTGTTGGTGGCATCGAACCGGTCGCTACACATGAACATCGGACTACTCCAAACGGACGACGTACTCCCCGAGACGGACATCCACGACATCCTCCGGAACGACCGCCGCCGGAACGTCATCAAATGTCTGCAGGATCGCGGGCGCGAAGTGTCGCTCCGGGATCTGGCCGTCCACATCGCCGAAATCGAAACCAACGAATCACCACCCCCGAGCAACATCCGCGACAGCGTCTACGTCTCGCTCCACCAGACACATCTCCCGAAACTCGACGATGCGGGCATCGTCGACTACGATAGCGACCGCAAGACCATCAGCCTCCAGCGCCCCGCCCGCCAGGTCGACCTCTACATGGAAGTCGTCACCCGGTATGGCGTCACCTGGGCCACGTACTACCGTGCCGTCGGAACCATCTCGCTTCTCAGTATCGTCCTGGCGTCGACGGACACACCGCTCATCTCGGCAATCGACCCGCTGCTGTGGGCGAGTTTCTTCCTCCTCGTCATCGCGGCCTCGACGCTCTACCAGTTCTGGTCGCGCCGCTGGCTCTATCTGCACCAGCTCCTGTAGCGACCGAATCCCGCCGCTGTCCGGTGATTGATCTCACACTCGATAACTTCCGTCAGACGACAAGACCGATTTAAATCCCTGTAGGGCGCACTAAACCCCGAATCCACCCGGTCGGACACCCGTCAATTATCTCATGTGATATTTGAGACGAAATGGTTTATGCTCGCGCACTCCCCAGGCTGAACTACCCAATGAGTCGGAACGCTTCCGAATCGAGACACGAAGAATGGACGCTCCCAGAGGATATCGACCGGTCAGCAGCCACGATGGCCGACCACCTCTGTAAGGGGTTCATCTACCACGATCAGCGGAAATACGAGGCGGCCGTCGAGGCGTTTGCAGTAGTTGATGCGCTACAGTTCGCACACGTCGACGAGGAAGCCGCACATCGGGCGGCCGTCGGCTACGTCGACGCGCTGTGGGCCAAAGACGATATCGAGGAGTCGTGCCGCGTCAACGGTGAACTCGACCCAGACCAACTGGCGGCCGCCGACTGGTCGGCCGTCGAACGGGCGTTCGAACGCCGGGCGGCGGCCGCAGGGATCGACCCCCGGTACGCCGAACTCACGACCGAAGCCTGGCTTCAGCACAAGATCGGTGGCGACTACTGGACGCCGATGATGCACGCCCAACTGCTGGAGTTCCGGGCAGCGCTCCAAGATCCGACCTATCCGAACAAGCCCCGCCACGGACAGGGTGGGTTCGGCCCCGAACCCGCACGGTACGCCCTCGGTAACGAACTCCACGACACCCGCCAGTGGGAGCAGGCCCGCGAAGTCATGACGCCGTACTTCCAGCGGATTCTCGATGCGCGCGCCGAATAAGTAGATTCGACCGGCGACGAACCAGAATCGTTCAGAGCCGTTTGTCCGTCACTCGACCGCCATCGCTTCCGGAGAGAACTGGGCTTCGAACACGCGGGCGCCACACGACTCACAGGTGGCGGCGATCACGTCTATCGACCGACAACACGATTCGACGGTTTCCTCGCCCAGCGTCACGGGGCCACCACAGGACGGACACCGTTCGAGCCACAGTCGTAACGAGCCGAGTACCTCCGTCCGTGCGTCGAACCCCAACCGATGCCACCCTGGATGGCGCTCACGGAGTTCCGCCTCCGCCGCGAGATCGTCGAGGTAGGCCGCGCGCGACTCCCACTGGCCAACGCGCGTCTCGTCGATGTACGCCTCGTAGGCGTCGCCGTAGGACTCGACGCGCACCCTGTCGGGGTCGATGTCGAGGCCTTCGAACAGCGCGGCGACACCTTCGTCGATGTCGTCCCGGTCGCGCAGGTGCTCGATACGGTCGTACCACGCCTCGCGGAATCCGTCGGTCAGACAGAGATCGGTTCCCTCGCGACACTCCTCGACAGCGTCGACTTCGAGGAGGAACGACTCGATGTCAGCGTCATCGCCGATCGAGGGGGGATCGGGCGTCTCGTGTTTGTCGAACAGTTTCAGCACCGATTCGGGGAGATACCGCTTCGTCAGCGTCGGCGTCCCCGGCACGAGATAGCCCCGCAAGTAGATCGCGGCGACGGACGCGGCGAAGAGGATAGCCGCCACCGGAGGCGAGACGACCGCCACGAGGCCGCTGACGACGACGGCGATCACGAGGTTGACAATCGTACACGGGATACACCGATTCTCCCCAGTGTATTCCGGCTGGCGCAGGCTGGATACGCTGACGGACATGATCGGCTAGACCGCCCGCCGAGGTATAGATAATCGCCGCTTAACCACCGTATGGCCGTCGTTTCTCGACGGTCAGCCGTCTACCGTCACGGCCGTTCCTTCCCGGATCATTCGCTCCGTGACCCGTACGGTGCGCCCGGTGTCGCCGACCCGGTACGTCCCCGGATTGGCGACCGTCACCGCGAACGTTCCGTCCTCGACCGCCCCCCGACGGACGTACTCGAAGTCGGCGCCGGGAATCGAAACGTCGGCGACGAGGCGAACGTGCTGGGTGGCGTCGGCATCTCCCTCCCCGCCTGGGTCGGTGTCGACCGCGCCGCGAACGGTCGCCCCGGGGACGACTCGAAACACCTTCCGCGCGCCGTCGTCGGTGGCATAGACCGCCCGGAAATGTCCGACGCCGCCGATATCGCTGAGGATGGCGCTCCCGAACCGCTGGTGGAGCGTCGACTGGACGGTCGCGGACGGGATCAGGCCGAGATGCGGCAGATCACGGGTGACGACGAAGCCGACGCGCCCCGAAAACTGCTCGTACCACTCGTCGCCGTTCTCGGAGAACAGAAAGTCCTCGTAGTGGCGCCGGGCGTAACTGTACGACGCCGCCTCGCCGTTGACGAAGTAGTTGTAGACGCGGTTCCGCCCCCACTTGCTGAGCACGTAGCTCTCGGGGTAGGGAATCGACCGCTGGTCGACGTACTCGGTGATCCAGCGCGCCGCCTCGTAGGTGGCGTCGTCAATGACGAGGCGGCGGTCGATGAGGGCGGTGTAGAGCGAGCCCGACCCGACCGCGACGCCCGCCAGGCCGCCGAGCAGGGCTAGCCGCGTCCGATCCGGAACGACGAGGCCGTCGTCGGCGTCGCCGCCGTCGGTCGCGGCCACGGGCGCGTCGTCGGGGCGCAGTGGTGCCGGCGGGCGCACGAGGTCGAACCACGACGCCAGCGCCACGAACCCGACGCCGCCGAGGACGGCGGCGAAGGGGGCGAGTTCGCCCCCGAACCGGCGCTGGAGCGCCGCCAGGGCGCCGAAATGCACGACGGCCACGCCGACGACGAACCATCCCGGTTCGAGCCGTCGCCAGCCACGCCTGGCTGCCAGCACCAGCGTCGGCCCGGCGAGGACAGGCGCGAATCCGAGGAGGACGAGCACGCCCACGGCGCCGTAGTTGCTCCCGACGCCGGCGAGTTCGGCGGGCCCACTGCTCGCGAAGAAGGCGAGTCCCTGCTCCAGTTCGGACGCGATCACCGGAAGTCGGCGGACGACGACGACGGCGACGGCCGCAAGCCCCGCCTCGACGACCGCGAGTTCCACCCAGGACGCCTCCAGGCGCCGAAACACGACGACCAGCCCCAGCAACCCCACGCTCCCGAGCGCCAGGAGGTCGAGGGCGTAGACGACCACGGCGTACTGCCAGCCGAAAAGCAGGTGTACGCCGTGGGCGAGCGCCGCTCCGCCGACGAGGCCGGCGACGACGGGCGTCAGCCGCTCGGTCTCCGGACGCCGCACCTCTATCAACGCCGTCAACGCGAGCCCGGGTGCGAGCGGAACGAGGAGCAAGGGAGCGGCCTCCCACGAGAGCGTCTGGCCGGCGACCGCGACGGCGAGACCCCCCGCCGCCAGCCACGTCCGTCGATCCCGCTCGCTCCGGGCGAGCAGTTCGACGAGCGTGAACGCCGTCAGTGCGAGCCACACGTAGTCGAAGGCGTGGTGGTCGGCGACGCCGAGGCCGGTGCGGTAGGCGTGGGCCGGCGTGACGGCCAGCAACCCGGCCGCGACGAGGCCGACGCGGACGTCGCCGGTGAGTCGCGTGGCGGCGGCGTAGACCAGCGCCGCCGTGACGACGGCCGCGACGACGGGATACCACGCCACGACGACGCCCGAGCCCCAGGTGGCCGCGCCGAACGGGGCGGCGGCCATCGCGAGGACGGCCACGAGCAGCGGTTCGCCCTGGAGCGCCCGTTCGGGGAGCGACGGGATCCACCCGCCGGCAAGCGCCTGGTCAACCAGATACCGGTAGAGGTAGGGGTCGTTCGAGACGAGAACGACCCAGTCGTCCCGGAAAACGTCGAAAAACGGCGGGAGACGGACGGCGACGACGAGGGCGAGGGCGACACCAAGTGCGGCCCGGATCGGGACTCGACGTCGACGATTCGTCGTCTCGGATCGTTCGTCGTGTTCGCCACTCATATCGTTCCCCTTGCAAGCATCTGTCGTCTCCCCCTATTCGTCTCCATTGTGCGTGAACCCACATATAGCCGAACCACCGGCAGCAGTTTGCGGAAACATGGGCGTCCTATCGGAACACGGCGATGGCGTCAGTGACGGCTATCCAGAGCTGTCGCAACACGATCTGGAGGTCGAACCAGAACGACTGGTTGCGGATGTACGCGATATCGTACCGGAGCTTCTGGTCGGGATCCGTACTGGTCACGTTGTTGATCTGTGCGAGCCCGGTCAGCCCGGGTTTGACGAACCATCGCTGGCGCCACGAGCTGAGGTCGGCCTCGATTTCGACCTCCTCGTCAACCCACGCGGCCCGCGGGCCGACGACGCTCATCCGCCCACCGAGAATCGTCAGGAGCTGCGGGATCTCGTCGAGGTGTGTCGCCCGGAGGACGCGTCCGATGCGGGTGATCCGGTCGTTCTCCCCGTCGTCGACGGGCGTGGCGGACTCCCCCTCCGGCGTCATCGTCCGGAACTTGTAGACGGTGAACGTGTCGCCGAACTCGGCGGTGCGCTGCTGGGCGTAGAAGACGGGGCCGCCGTCGTCGAGTCTGATCATGGCGGCGATCAGGAGCATGGCCGGTGCGAGGACGACGAGGCCGACGATCGAGAAGACGATGTCGAACGCGCGCTTGAGGACGTGGCTCTGCCAGTCCCACGGTTCGACATCGATGTCGATCAGGTCGCCCGTCTCGACGCCGGTCGTCAACACGGTATCGGCGTGGCGACGGTGAACCTTGGCGTTCACGCCCATCCGGTGGCAGGTGTCCAACGTGCCGAAGAACTCCTCTTGGTCGGGATACGCGAAGGCGAAGACGACGGTGTCGATGTCTCGCTCGATGAGTACCTCCTTGAGGCGGGCCAGCCCGCCGAGGCAGTCCTCCGAGACCGAGACGGTGCTCACGGTGCCGCCGTCCGGCGTCGCGATCGGGATCTCGCCGGCGTCGGCCGGCCGACGGAACCGGGACGCGAGCGACGAGATGTACCCCTCGATGGGGACGTCGGTCTCCCGGATCACGTCCTCGATGGTCGCGGGGTCGTCGCCGACGACGACCGCGCGGTCGGGGTCGACCCGGGGACGGCGACGGATCGTGACGAACCACGTCGGGAGGACGACCCCGAGCGTCAGCGTCGCGAGGACGAGCGTCGTCCGCGGGAGCCGGTAGGTGTAGTCGAAGTAGCCGATGGCCGCGAGGGCGACGGCGGCGAGGAACACCCGCCGCTCGACGGCGAGGACGGTGTCGAGCACCCGCCGCGGTCGCGGTTTGAACAGGGGGCCGAGGGCGGCGAGAACGACGGCGAGCGTCGTGAGGATGGCGAGGCTCAGGTCACCGTTGGACAGCGTCGTCGCCGGTAATCGACGGAAGACGGGCACCACGACCGTCAGCTGCTGGACGGCCGGATGGTTGGCGACGCCGACGCTCCCGGCCGCAAGCGCCGCTGCCCCGATTCCACTGACGAGTCGGTACCGCCACCCCGAGAGCATCACCAGTGGAGTGAGCATACATCTATTTGGTTAGTTAGTGGTTAAGCCTGCCCGATCACGCTGATGGCCGATCCTGCCGCCGAGGTAATCACACACTACCGTCTCGTGAGCGATTACAGGCCGAGCGTACCGGGAATCACAACCGGCTTAACCGTCAATTAAACAAGGAGTCCACCGAGGATGGCGAGGGCGCCGACCCCGATACAGACCAGCCAGACGGCCACCCGGCGGACGACACGCATCAGCACGTCGATGGTGGCGTAGCCCACGACGGCGGCCACGACGAGGGCGACGAGGCCCGCGGTGGGCGAGACGCCGATGCCGCCGGCGCGGACGACGCCGACGCTCCCCCCGATGAGGGCGGCGGGAATGCTGAGCAGGAACGAGAGCCGGAATGAACCGGGGCCGTCGTGGCCACGCAACAGGAGCGCGCTCGTGGTGACGCCGGAGCGGGAGACACCGGGCAGGATGGCGAGGCCCTGTAGCGCGCCGACCAGGAGAGCGTCGACCGCGTCGGGCGTCGACCGGACGCCGAGGGCGTACTCCCCCGCGAACCGCTGGAGGAGTCCGGTCAGCACGAGGAGGACGCCGATCACGGCGACGAAGGCCCCGCCCGTGAGCGAGGACACCAGTGCGTCGAGGACGAGAAGGGAGACGAGGCCGACGGCCGAGGCGGCGGCGGTGGCGAGGACGACGAACGAGAGCGTCGCCGTCTCCCCGTCGAACGCCGACGCCGGCCGGACGGCCGACCACGACGCGAGCGCGGTTCGCACCTCGTCGCGGTAGTACGCCGTGGCCGAGACGGCCGTACCCAGGTGGACGAACAGCGCGTAGGAGACGGCGGCACCCGGCGCCGCGCCGAGGGCCGTTAGCGCGATGGCGACGTTCCCTTCGCTGGAGATGGGGAGCCACTCGAACACCCCCTGGAGCAGGCCCACGACGACCGCGATCAGGTGTGGATCCATACCCGGGGGAAAACTGTCAACACTTATAGATTCAGGGGGAGCCGGCGCGCCCGTCGACTAGCGACGGTTGGCGACGACGGCCGCCGGATCGCGATGGCGGTCGAGCGTCCGCCGTCGGCAGTCGGCGATCAGGCGACGGAGCCGCCGCCCGGCGAGGACGGCGAGGGCCGCCACCGGCGCGACGGGATGCACCAGTGTGAGGAGGAGGGCAGCTAGCAGGACGGTCACGACCGAACCGCTCGCGGCCCGGTCGGCGAGGCGTTCACAGCGGGGACGTATGCGTCGGGTTGGTGTCGATATCGTGTGTGAGGGCATCGTTGGGTCTCGGCGCGCCGGCAGGGAAGTGGGTCGCGAACGGTGGTGCATCGGACGGTGGGACTGGGCGGTCGGTGACGGGCCGAAGCGGGGGAACCATGGGGTGCCTATCGGGGATGGGGGGGAGGGAGTGAGCCGTCTGTTCTGTTTGTTCGGCTCGTCCCGAACGAACAGACCAAACGATTTAATGCTTACGGTTCGTCGAATAGAGGTGTGAACGAACGGGGACTGACCGCTCGAACCGGAGGGCGCCGATGACCGACGAGCAGCGCCAGGCGGTTCGGGAGGAGGTGATCGAGTCGATGGAACGCTCGGCGGAGGTGTACGGGCTGAGTCGGAGCGCGGGCCGGGTGTACGGCGTCCTCTATTTCGCGGCCGAACCGCTCTCTATTCCCGAACTCGTCGACGAAACCGGGTATGCCAAGTCGACGATCAGCAACGTGACGCGGCAGCTCACCCGTGTCGGTCTGATCCGGCGTCGCTCGTCCGGTGGTGGGGGGCGCCGCGTCCAGTTCGAACCCGAGACGGATCTCTGGTTCGTCGTCCAGGACGTGTTCCAGCAGTACGTCGCCCGCGAGATGGGGACGACCCGCCGCACGCTCGACCGGGCGCTCGACCGCCTGGACGAGGCGGGCGTCGACGAGGACGCGACGGCGTACGAACGCGTCGAGGCGCTTTCGACGACGTACGACGACTTCGAACGCCTTCTCGATTTGGCGACCGAACACACCGTCGAGGAACTGATCGCAGCGATAGAGCAGTACGACCGCGAGACGTAGACGCCGACGCTACCACGATACCGTGTAGACGCAGGCGTCGTCGCCCGCGCGTCGACACCGCTCGCCCCGTTCTTCCACGAAGACGAACGACTCGACGGGGGCGTGTTTGCGGGCGACGGCGCGGATCAACCCGCGGTCGAACTCGCAGGGGTAGGGATTCTCGCAGGTCACCTCGCCGGTTCGGTCGTCGGTCGGCTCGAACCGGTAGTAGCCGATGTCGCCGCCGCGGTGATTGCGCCGGTAGGCGTCGTCGATGGAGCGAAGCCCCTCCGCGACGGTTCCGGGGTCGTCCGGCCATTCGGCCACGTCGGGGATCTGTTCGCCCAAGCGATCCAGAATGTGCGGTTCGAGTTCGCCGGCGATGGTCTCGAATGTGTTCAGCCAGGCCTGCTGGGGATACCACTCGTCGGGCGAGGGGTCGTCGATGCCGTTGGCCGCGAGCGCGTCGTACGCCGTCTCGCGGTAGGAGTCGGAAAACCGCGAGAGTGCGTCCTCGACGACGGTGAGGATCGTCCGGCCGTGGACTTCCACGTCCTCGTCGAAGGCCTCGTAGGGAGCCATCGTGTGACACGAGTGAGGGACGGGAGATATAGGTTGGTGGGACGCCGACGGGCGCGTGAATCGGGCGACTGTCCGACCGGACGCGGCGTTAGGACCCGCCGAGCGGCGGTCGAAGCGCTCCCAGTCGCCGGCACCGGTAGAACCGAACGCGCCGGACGACCAACTTCCACCCCGTGACCGCCAGTGCCGCCGCCGTGGCGTTGACGAGGATGTCGGCCGTGTCGAACGCGCGGTGGGGGAGCGTCAACTGGACGAGTTCGATTCCCACGCCGTAGGCCGTCGCGAACACGAACACGCCCACGAGCACCTGCCAGTCCGGGCGGGAACTGGTCTGGAGGGCGTACGCGAGGACGACCGCCAGCCCCGCGTACGCCACGCCGTGAAGCCACGTCGACAGCGGAAGGACGCCGAGCGGCCCCGTTATCGGGCGGCGCGCGCCCGGCGGCGGGACGACCGAGAAGGCGAGGATGGTCGCGAGGGCGACGCCGACCAGGAGCCACCGCACCGACCGCGGCACCAGGGGGAGGCGGAGGCGGAACCGGGAACGGTGGGCCATACGCCGCCTACGTGACCGGCGAGGAAAACGTCTGGTGCCGACCGTTGCTCGCGGCGACCCGCTGATCCCGAGCAACGGGTGGCCCCGCCGTCGCGCTTCTCACACGGCTGGAACTGACGAACGTGTTATATGGTTTAGTTGTCTCCGACTCGGTAGCATGACCACCGACGAGTTCGACTACGGGAACGCGAGTCGAATGGACGACGACGAGATCCGGGGCTTCCTGTCGAGTCAACACGTCGGAGTGCTGGGACTCGACGCGGGTGACGCTCCGAGCCTCCGTCCCATGTCCTTCTGGTTCGACGGGGAGGCGGCGCTCTACTTCCTCTACGTCCTCGGCGACGACAGCCGGAAGGAGGCGTTGACACGGCGGACGGACACGGCGCGCTTTCTGGTCTATCGGGCCGAGACGCCGTTCAACTGGCGGAGCGTCCTCCTCACGGGGACGATCCGCGAAGTCCCCGCGGACGAACTCGAGGCCGTCAGCGAGGCGATGGATCTGGGTCGCCGTCCGGACGCGATTGCCACGGCCGCCGAATCGGAACGAACCGGGCTCTACCGCCTGCGGATCGACGAGCAGACCGGCATCGAGCATCTCGGACTTCCGCCCGAGTTCGAGGAGTGAGAACGGGCGCCGTCGACACGCTCCGAACCGAAGATCCTTGCCGCTCCCCGCTCACGACGACCCATGCTCGACGCCGAACGCCGAACGGTCGCCGAGGCGGTGCCGACGCTGGCGCGGTTGACACCCGGTCGTACGGGCAACCTCAGCGTCCGCCGCGACGACCACGTCGCGATCACGCCCTCAGGCCGGCCGTACGACGCGATCACCGCAGCCGGTGTTCCCGTCGTCGCCCTCGACGACGGGCGCGTTGTCGACGACGGAGCGGGCGCCCCGTCGAGCGAACTCCCCCTGCACCGCACTCTCTACGAGCGATTCGAGACGGGCGCCGTCGTCCACACCCACGCGCCCTGGGCGACGACGCTCGCCGTCCTCCACGAACCGCTCCCGCCGGTACACTACATGCTCGCCCTGGCCGGGGGACGGGTTCCGGTCGCCGACTACGCGACCTACGGCACCGCGGAACTGGGCGCGAACGTCGCCGCCGCGATGGCCGATGCCGACGCGACGGCGTGTCTCCTCGCCAACCATGGGCTCGTCGCGGTCGGCGATGACCTCGACGCGGCCGTGGAGACGACCGTCGCCGTCGAATCCGTTGCGCAGGTCTACTGCCGGGCGCGGTCGATCGGCATGGGTGTGCCCGATCCCTTGTCTGACGAGGAACTCGACCGTGTCGCCCAACGACTCGCGGACTACGGCCCCGACGAGGCGTGAGGGCGCGGAGAGAGGGTTAAGGCGCGGGGGTTGCTAGCGGTAGCCATGAGAACCATCGACTGGGACGACGACCGCGGCTGTATCGTGATGGTCGACCAGACCAAACTCCCGGCGGAGTACACGACCGACCACGCCGAGACGGTGTCCGATCTGGTCGAGAGCATCCGGACGCTGCGGGTTCGCGGCGCGCCGGCGCTCGGGGCGGCCGGTGCATACGGCGTGGCGCTCGCCGCCCGGCGTAACGACGCCGAGGCGTTCGACGCGTACGTCGACGCCGTCGCCGCGGACGCCGAGCGGGTCGCGACCGCCCGGCCGACGGCCGTGAACCTGGCCCGCGAGGTCGAGACCGTGCTGGCCGAACTCCGGGTCTGCACGTCGATCCCCGAGGCCCGGGAGCGGACGCTGGCGGTCGCCCGGGAGATAGCCGACGCCGACGTCGAGCGGAACCGACGAATCGGGGAACACGGGGCCGAACTGCTGGACGACGGCGACACCGTGATGACTCACTGCAACGCCGGCGCTCTCGCGACCGTCGACTGGGGCACCGCCCTCGGGGTCGTCTACTCCGCCCAGGAGGCGGGCAAGGCGGTCGACGTCGTCGCCAACGAGACGCGCCCGCTCAACCAGGGTGCGCGTATCACGACCGTCGAACTTCAGGAACGCGGCGTCGAGACGACGCTCATCCCGGACAACGCGAGCGGCCTGTGTATGCACGAAGGACGGATCGACGCGGTCGTCGTCGGCGCGGATCGTGTCGTCCTCGACGGCGGCGAGCGGTTCGGCGACCAGGGTGTCGTCTTCAACAAGATCGGCACGTACAACCACGCCGTCCTCGCTGACCGGCACGACGTGCCGTTCGTCGTCGCTGCCCCTCACTCGACGGTCGACACCGATCGGAGCGCCGACGAGGTGGAGATCGAACGGCGCGACCCCGACGAGTTGCGGGAGATCTACAGTACTCCGAACGCCCCGCCGGAGACCCCGGTGTACAATCCCGCCTTCGACCCGACGCCGATGGAACTGGTCGACTACCTCGTCACCGAGACGGGCGTGTACGAACCGCCGCTGGAACGGGCGGCGTTCGAGGGGATCGACCGGGCGCGGACGTGACGCGCTCGGCGGTGCCCGCTCCCGCGACGGCGACGGCCACGGGTCACACCTATCCCCGACGCCACTCGACCCGTCCACCGTCCACGCCACTCGACCCGTCCACCGTCCACGCCACTCGACCCGTCCACCGTCCACGCCACTCGACCCGTCCACCGTCCACCGCACTCCGCGCGCCAGTGCGCGACGCGAAACGTCGGTGACCTCCCCGTCGTGTCCGAGAAGACGGCCAGCTACCTTTAGAACGGAGGCTTGACGAATCATTCACTCGCTATCTGTTTTCTCTTTTTGATCACAACTCAGCTAACTCCGCTTTTCTCCACATCGGGTTGCTGTCTTCAACACCGGGTCGTGCGCCACACCACCGTCGAACCCGGCTCACTCCCGCGGGGCGAGACCGGCATAGCAGACGACTGCGACCGCGGTGACGCCGCCGAGGGCGAGAAACGCCGCGTCGAAACGGCTCGCGTCGGCCATCGCGCCGACGAACAGGGAGCCGGTCGAGCCGACGAGAAACAGGCACGTTCGGAGGAATCCCCACGCGGCGCCCTGGACGTCGCTCGGGAGTCGCGCCACGATGTAGGCGTTCGTCACGGGGGCGAGCGCCATGCGGGTGCCGAGCAGGAAGACCAGGGCGCCCCAAGCGACCAGGCCGTCGACGAACGGGACGGCGAGGAGCGTGACGACGGCGAGGGCCGCGACGGCGATGAGTACGGGTCGCGAGCCGTAGCGATCCGCCGCGGAGCCGACGGAGAGTTGGCCGACGGCGCCGCTGACAAACAGGAGCGCAAAGAGGCCGCTGGCGACATCCTGGCCGATCCCCTCGTTCGCGACGAGGTAGGTCGGCAGGAAGGCGGTCAGGCCCTGGAACGCGAAGAGGTAGAACGTGACCGCCACGCTGGCGAGGACGACGTTCCGGTCGCCGAGTGCGCGGGGGAGGCCACGGATCGCCGCGCCGACGGAGCGCGTGGCCTCGCCTGTGCCCCCGTCCGTCGCCGTCGCCGCATCGATCGGCTCGGGGAGCCGCACCCACGCGAGGGCGGCGACGGCGAGAAACGCGGGCACCGTGCTCCCGACGAGGAGCCGCCACCCGAGGGCGCCGACCGCCACCCCCGCGACGAAGGGAATGACCGCGGAGCCGACGCTCCCCGCCGCGAGCGTGATCCCGAAGGCCGTCCCGTCGTTCCGCGGAAACGCCTTCGACAGCGAGGTGCCGCGGGCGGGGCCGTAGAGTCCGGAGCCGACGCCGAACGCCGCGGCCGCGAGCAGGAAGACGGCGAACAGCGGCGCCGCGGCGAGGACGGCGAGGCTCGCCGCGCTGAGCCCGAGGCTCGTGGCGAGAACGGTTCGTTCTCCGATCCGATCGGCGAGCAGGCCCGCCGGGAACTGCATCAGGGCGTAACACCCCCAGATGGCCGTCACCGCGAGACCGGCCGCGGCGTTGTCGAGGCCGAACGTCGCCTTGACCTGCGGGAGGAGGGCCGGCACGAGAAAGCGGAGTCCGAGCGTGAACAGCCACCCCGTGGCGACGGTCAGCAACACCCACCCGCGACCGCTACCGCGGAGTGTGGCGACCGTGTTGGTGAGTGAGCGACGGGGACGGAACACGTCCTATCGGACGGAACCGGGGGTGAAGAACGCCATGGACTGGTAGGCGTTTGCCGGTTGTGGCTCTCCGCATCGGACTGGACGGATCAGCTCCGTCCGCGTTCCCTGTCGTCATCGTTCTCCTCGTCACAGTGACCAGGATCGATATCGCCGTTGTTGTACGCATCTAGGTCGTCTTTCCACATTTCGACGGTGTCGTCACCGGCATCGAGTTTGCCGGCAAGCCAGCGATCCGCATAGAGGATCGTCTCAAGGACAGCACTCTGGGCAGCCCCGTCGCGAACGTTTAGCTTGGCGGCGAGTAACTGCGCCAACAACATGTCCTTCGGCTCTTTCGATCCGCTCGTGTCGAGGAGTTCCTCGGCACTGGTTCCGTCCGGGGGATCGGCGGCACAGCTCTCGGTGACGTGGACGCTGTCACCGAGCGGTTCGCCCGCGGCGGACGGATCTTCCTGTCCGAGCCAGATCCCGTTCGAGCCGAGGAGTGGTTGGACGACGTTCTCATTGTTTCCTTTCGGAGCACAGCCGTGGGTCTTGTAGTAGCCGATCGTCCGGGTGCAGCCCCTGGCGCAGTCGATCCACTTGCCGGCGAGGTTGTCGGTCACGACCGCTTGCTCCTCGCCATCCACGGTGATGGTGAGCGTCCCGACCGTCGATTCGGTGCCGGTGGCCGGATCCAGGCGCTTGAGCTGGTCGCCGTTGCGAACGACGTACAGTTCGCCGGTACACGGGTTGAACTCCGCCCCGACGAGTTGGTCGACGGCTAGCACGTCGGTGGCGACGAAGGTCACCTCGCCGGTGTTCCGGTCGACGATACCGACCTCGTCACGGGAGCCACCCTCCTGGTTCCCGAGCGTGCTGTAGATGGCGTCGGTCGCCTGATTGGTCGTCAATCCGGTGTGGACGGCATCGATCGCATTGTCGTCGGGAGGTGCGTCGGCGTCGATGAGATCCCCGACCTCGACGGGGGTATCGGTCGCACCGCCTCCGTTCTCGGTGTAGTCGATCGGAGAGTAGAACGAATCAGTTCGGGTATTGATACCGTGGTACACTCCATCACGAGTGAAGGTCGTTCCGAACATCCGGCGAAGCGACTGGTGGGTCGAACCGACCAGCGTTACGCCGCCCGTATTCGTGTCGATATGGTACACCTGTCCGTTGTCGGGTGGGTTGATTTCGATGCCGTAGAGTGTGCCGTCGGGGTGGAACGCGAGCGAGGGTGTCAGCATCATCTCGCCCGAGTTGAGTTCGGTGACCACTTCGGCCGATCCATCCGACGGATCGATTTCGATGAGGTACTGTGTCCTCGTCTCGCCGAACCGCGTGCTCCGGGTGATCGCGTATAGCCTCGCTTCGTCCGGGGAGACCGTACTCGCCGCCGCGCCAACTCCACTGAACACGGGCGATCCGAGGAGTCCGATGGCCGATACGGTGCCAAGCCCTCTGAGAACAGTGCGACGATTCAGTTCCGATCTCTCGTTGTTTGTCATAGTACGCGACACCCGAGACGCTTCCAGACAGCTTAAGTATTGACTAACTATGGTTTATTTTCTGATATTATTCGCGGCCGCTCGAAACGACCGCCGCGTGTGGCGGGTTCATCCCGTTATCCCACCCCTACCGTCGGTGGTTCCGCCCTCGGCGAGACACGGAGGATCGCACACTCACCGTCTGATCCCGATCACGTCACCACGGATCGTCACGATTTCGAACTCCAGAACGACTCGGTCGTTCAGTCGTAATGGCGTGCCGTGGAAGGTCAAACCGGCACTCGTGCGTCGGGTTCTGAGTTCGACCGTCAGATAGAGGTCGACGTTTCGCGGGTGTTCTTGGAGGGAAATGTTTCCGTACTGGCTCGTGAGGACGACTTCACTCGGTTCCGTTCGCACGTCGATGACTTCCGCATACTGCGTGTTTCCGATGGTTTCCGTCAATCCTCCACGAACGTTATCCGCCCGTTCCGGGGGAACGTTCGACAGTTTCACGACGGCCGTGGTGGTCGTCACTTCGCCCGGGAGCGAGGAGTGGCCGACCTGTGTCACTCGTCCGGTCACGTCGTACCGGCCGAGCGTGACCGACAGCGACCGACCGATTCCGATGCGCTGTCCTCCGAACCGAGGTTGGTCTTGCCGCGTGATCGTCCGGAGCGAGAGGCCGAGGTGGACACGCCGGTTCGTCGGATCGTTAGCTGGGTAGACCGTCACCGACTCCACCGTCGCTAGCGTTTGCCCGTTCGTCCGATACCGGTCACCAACGGAAATGAGGGACGCGGTATTGACGGGCACCGTCGTCGAGAGCAAGACGTCGGTCGTCGCGGTCTGCAGCGAGTCACCCCTCCGAGATACGTCGGTCACCACGCCCGAGACACGGTATTCGTCGGTTTCGACGGTGAGGTCGCGGCCGAGGAGGAGCGGTTCACCCTTGAAGGTGAAGACGGACGACCCTCCCGATGACTCACGGAACTGTCCAGTGACCCGCGCTCGAACCGTCACTGTCGACGCCTGCTCGCTTGGTGCCACGTACACGTCGGTGACCGTCAGGTTGTCCGGCGAGTTCGTGACCGGTCCCACGTCACCCGCGCCGATACGCTCCGTGACGTAGGGGGGCTGGTTTCCCAAATCGATCGTGACGTAGCGAGTGCCGAGGTCGGGTCGGTCGCTCGATCCGCCGGAGAAGACGAGGGCGGCGCCCGCGACGACGACTGCGACGGCGAGCAGAACTGCGAGAAGGTCGATCACGTTGACGACGCCGAAAACCCGACCCTGGTCGTCGAGGAGCGCCATTCGGTCGTAGACACAGGACGCGACGACTAATAACTTGATATGTTGACACCCGTTGACATCGCGAGTGCGAGTCGTCAGTAGTAGCTCCGAATCAGGGACTTGACCCACGACAGATCCAGCCCGGTCCGTTCCTCGAACCGCTCGAAGAGGACGAGATCTGCCCGACTGAGACTTCGCGTCGCGACCATCGAGAGCAAGTGGACGACCGAGATGACTAGACCGATCCCGATCAACATCGGGAGCGTGAGGTCGACGCCCCGGGTTAGTCGAACGATACCGAGGCCGGCGAGAAGAGTCGGCGCGAGTGGCTTGATGCTGTCCGCGGAGAACGGATGGCTCCCGACCAACCAGTAGATAGCGATGACTTCGATGACGTTATACACGCCGTATCCGATCACGGTGCCGGCCGCAGCACCGACGATGCCGTATCGCGGGATGAGGATGACGTTGAGGCCGACATTGACGACGACCGCGACGGGAACGGAGTAGAGTTCGATCTTCGGTCGGTCGATGGCCTTCGCCATGTCGCCGTTGAGGCCGACGAGCGCACGGACGAATAGACCGGCAGTCAGCACGGCTAGAGCCGGTGCGGCGGGCGTGTATTCGGCACCGAAGAACGCTCGCACCACATCGGGAGCGAACAGGGTGAACACGAGGACGGGCGGGAACGTCGCCGCGACGATCCACTTCGTGGAGACGGTGAACAACCGATCCAGCGCGTCAAGGTCGCCATCGTCGAAGTACTGCGTCGCAAGCGGGAGGAAGAGAAACGTGAACGCCGTGAGGACGAACGTCGTTACCTGGCGGAGCGGTTGAATCGCCCGATAGAGGCCGACCGAACGGGGATCCATGAAGTAGCCGATCATCAGAACGTCGACGTTCGAGAGCAGGAAAAAAAAGGACGCACCGAGCGCGAGGGGCCACGAGAACGACCAGAGTTCGCGGGTCACGTCGTGGCGCGGTAACCCTCGCACCACGCGATCCATGGAGAGTTCGCGGTGGAGGTAGACCCACGTGAGACTGGCCATGATCAGCGGGGTGGCGATCCAGTAGGCGACCGCCCCGAGATACGCGTTGCCGGCGTAGACGAACAGGCCGAACACCAGGAGGGCACCGATCCGCGGGCCGAGGTCGCGAGTGACGATGGCCGCGAGGGAGCGCTCGTGAGCTCGAAGCGCGCCGAAGGAGACCCGAGCCACACCGTACGCGACCAGGTACGGCAGGAAAAGCGCCAGAAGTTCGGGAAGTGTGTCGTCATTGAGGAACGCACCGAGTCGAAAGCGAGCGAGATAGAGGACGACTGCCGTGGCGAGACTTCCGAGGAGGGCGAAGCCGTAGCCGCTACGGAGTACGTAACGGCGATAGTCGGGAGAGGAATCGGACGACATCAGCCGAGTAGTACCTTCGTGAACGCCCAGGAGGGAGAGTCCCCCGGCGGTCAAGACGACCGTGTACGCCAGTGCTACATGGCCGAACGATGTCGGTGTGAGTGAGCGAACGATCAGCACCTGGCCGAGGAGACTGAGGAGACGCCCGACGACCGTCCCGAGAAACACGACAGCAGCGCTTTTGGCCAACCCACTCAGCGCGTCGTCGAGCGAAGTCACGATTCGGTCACCCGTGTGTAGTCAAGTGGCCGATAAATAGATGCGTGCCTAGTCGTGACGGTCGTCCTTCCGACCGAGTCCGAGTCGCCAGCGACACGTCTGCGTCCGAACGTTGATTATCCGCCGCCAAGTGGAGACGATAATGGCCCGTCCGAACGTGCTGCTGGTGACGCTCGACTGCCTGCGGTACGATCGGTGCGGGTTCGACGGTCACGACCGGGCGACGACGCCGACGCTGGATCGGCTGGCCCACGAGTCGACCGTCTTCGACGCCGCTGTGGCGCCCGGCCCCCGGACGAGCGAGTCGGTACCTGGCATCCTCGCGGGGGTGCTGTCGGCCGACTGTGCGTTCTACGATGACCTCCCGTTCAAGGCCATCCCGTCCGACACGCCGACGCTTGCAACGTGGTTGCGCGACCAGGGCTACCGGACGGTCGCCGCGATTTCGAACCCCCAGCTCTCGCCGGTCAGGAACTTCGACCGGGGGTTCGAGACGTTCGCGAACCTCCGGATCGAGGACGAGGGCGACCGGTTCCGAGACGGCGAGGTGGACGACGCATCCGGAATCGAGGCGCGGCTCGCGAACCTTCGTGGACGGGTTCGCGAGCCGATTCGCGAGCGCATTCGGGAACGCGGCCCGCGGCTGTCCGATCCGGCGGCGCTCGCGTTCCTGCTCGAACGGGTCGTCCGCGTGCGGAGCGGATGGCCAACAGTGCCCGGCGCCGACGTGATCGGCCGTCTGCTGACGACGCTGGACGCGACGCCTGACGACGAACCGGTATTCGGGTGGACGCATCTGAACGACCTCCACGCGCCACTCCATCCGGGGCGAGTGCGCGAGGGAGGCCTCCTCGGCTCGCCGTCGGATCTGACGCAGTTCCGATGGGATCTGAACCGCGTCGCGGATCGGTACGACCCGAACTACGCCGCGATGTACGAGAGCACGCTCCGCTACGTCGACGCACAGATCGGCCGCCTCGTCGAGTACCTTGAATCGAACGGGCTGTGGGAGGAGACGATACTCGTCGTGACGGCGGATCATGGCGAGGCGCTCCACGACCGCGGCGTGTACGGCCACGCCGCCGGCAACGACCGGTACGCGTACGAACCGACGCGGGACTACATGTACGAGGAACTCCTCCACGTCCCCCTGCTGGTGCGGGAACCGGGCAGTGAGGGGCACCGAGTGTGCGCCCCGTTCTCGCTCGTGTGGCTCCACGAACTGATCGCGGAGGTGGCTGGACTCGAACCGGGCGAGTTCCCCCGCCAGTCCGGCCGGGCGAGCCACCACAACCCGTCGTCGGAGGCGCTCCTGGTAGCCGACGCGATCAGCGCCGACGGCCATACCATCGTCACGCGCCGGGGACGGCTCAAGCGGATCGGCGAGTGTGCCGGTGGCGACCGCGGATCGCTGGATGGCGATCCGCTGGTGTTCGACCTCGATGTCGACCCCGGTGAACGGACGGATCTGTCGGGGACGCGAGCGACGCCGGAACTGGCCGACGCCGCCGAAGCGGTGTTCACCGATCCCGACGCGCTTCGACCGGTGGCAGGTGAGATAGATGCGGAGACCCGGGAGCTGCTCGGGCAACTCGGCTATCAATGAAACGGCCCCGGTTTCGGGGTCGCAGTCGGCCGTTGGTCGAACACTGCGAATCCGACCGATCACGAGGGTCGCAGCCTGGCTGTGTCGACATCCGGAAGGAAATTTTCTTCGACGAGTACGGCCACCTGTACGACGACTATCCCGCGACGGTCAGGGAGCGGGGACGACGGGGGCTGTCGTACGGATACATCTACGAAGCGAACGATATCTTCGACAAGGAGTTCTTCTCGTGGAAAGCAGTCGAATCGGCGGTGAAAGCCCTCCGAACGAAGGTTCATCCGGCATCCCTCGTCGCGGTCGTTGCGAGCCTCGGGGGTCGACCGGGGTGGACAGTCGCGAAGGCTGGATACTGGTTAACGAGCCACACACAGGAGATGTAGGTCAGTGTGTCACGTCGTCACTCCACGGTGCGGTGACGGCGAGAGCGAGCACCACCCACGTCGGCCGTCCGAAACTGCTCTGAAATACGGCCTCTACTGCGACCGCAGCGGCGCCCGCCGCCACGACGACGGCGAGGGATCGGTGACGGGAGGTGAACGCGGTTCGGACGAGTTGTCGGACACCGAGATAGACCGCCGCGAGGAACGCGACGAGTGTCGGAAGCCCGGATTCGGCACCGAGTCGGATCGGGGCGGCGTGGATGACGTTCTCGGCACCCGTCGACGACTGGAACTGATCCGGTCCCGTCCCGAACAGGGGTCGTGCCAGGAGCGTCGACAGTCCCTGACGGATCTGCCGAAGGCGCCGAACGAAGTTGACTCGCCCGGCGGCGATCAGTATCCGCGCTCCGACGAGAGCTACGGGGATCGATGCTATTCCGCCGAGGACGCTTGCGATCCCCACACGTCGTCGCCAGCGCGGGGCGCCGAAGGCGATGATCCAGCCGATCCCGGTGACGGCGAGGACGCCGATGGCGGCCGCCAGCGCGAGGTACGTACTCCGGGACTGGGTGATACCGACGGCGAGGACGATTCCGCCGACACCACCGAGCGCACCGAGTGATCGGTCTCGCCAGCCACGAACCGCGAGATACGGTGCGGGGTAGAGCAGAAACATCCCCAGGATCCCGAACGCGAGCGGAACGCCCCGAACGCGTCCGACGGGCATCGTCACTGGTCCGAACGTCCGGGGAGGGATGGTTCGCGGTTCGGTCGGGAGTTGGACGACTGCGCCGAGAAGCGTCAGGAACGCGACGCCGACTGCGGCGACGGCGGCGGCCGAGAGAATCCGATGAACGTCGGACGTGTCGTCGACGTACAGGACGATTACGACGAGGAGCAACCAGTGGCCAATCGGCTGCGTGAGTGACAGCGGTGAGGCATTCGTCAGCGCAATCGAGACGCTCATCCACAGGAGAAGGCCGGTAGTCGCAGCGATAGTCCCGAGGGAGGCCGCCGTTACTCGGAGGCGCCGCCGACGGAGCGCTTGGAGACCGAGGACGCCGCTGGTGAGCAACAGCAACACGTCCGGAAGCGAGAAGAGGGCCACCTCGTACGACCCCAGAGGGAGCGATGCGATGAGTGCCACCATCAGAATGTCGCTCGAACGGCGGGTTTCGATGATCGGCGCGAGAAGCGTCGAAGATGCAACCGCCGCGAGGAGTGATTCGGGGAGAAACCGCGCGCCGCCAAGGTGGATCGAGACGAATCCCTCCGAACGTGCCGTGGCCCAGCGATAGAGCGCGCTCTCTCGGCCGTACGCAAGTATCGTCGCACCAACCGTTTGGCGAGACAACAGCTCGTCAACGCGAGCGACTGCCGAGGAGACCGACGAGGACTTCCACGACGAGACGACTTTCGTTCTCCCGTCGAATCCCATCGAACGGACATTGTCCGATTAGAAATATAATAATACCGTCCCGGTCGGACACCGCCTCGTCTCTCGGATCGGGGATGGGCTACAGCCACCTAACCGGATTCCCGCGAGCTGACTGATCCCGACGGATAGTGTGACTGAACATAGCTGTTAATACGGGTCACCAACGAATGCGACTATGAGCGGCCCACTTCGTCGTCTCGCTGGCGGCGAAACGTCGGTTCGCCAACTCGCCGCTCACCACCTGAATCGACTCTACTACGCGGCCCGGAATCCCGACGGCTACAACGCCGACGGCATCGATGTCTTCGAGGAAGACTGGGACAACCTCCTGATTCTCGACGCCTGTCGTTACGACTCCTTTGCCGAGCGGTCGACCCTCGATGGGACGCTCGAATCACGAACCTCCCGCGGATCGGCGACCCGCGAGTGGGTGCGGGCCAACTTCACGAACCGGCAACTCCACGACGTGGTGTACGTCTCCGCGAATCCCAACTACCGCAAGGTCGCCGACGAGATTGGAGCCGACGTACACGCGTACGTCGACGTCTGGCAGGACGACAACCTCGTCGGCGAGGGGAACACTATCGTTCCGCCGGCGACGGTCACCAAACACGCACTCGCCGCCGCCGACGAGTATCCCAACAAGCGATTACTGGTTCACTACGTCCAGCCACACTACCCCTTCATCGGCCCGACCGGTGAGGAGCATTTCGACCCGACCGCAACCCTCAAGCAGGTGTCACGGGAGTATGATGTCACCGGTGAACTGCTCGCCCGTGCTTACCGCGAGAACGTCGAACTCGCGCTCGAAGCGGCGGGCCGACTCCTGCAGTCGCTGTCGGGGAAGACGGTCGTCAGTTCGGATCACGGCGAACTGCTCGGCGAACGCCTCTTCCCGATCCCGCTACGCGCGTACGGTCATCCGGCGGGCGTGTACGTGGACGAACTCGTCGAGGTTCCGTGGCACGTCCACGAACGGGGGGATCGCAAGCGAATCGTCGCCGAGACGCCGTCCGAACGCGACGAGGTTGACGAACGGGAACTCGAAGAGCAGCTCCGTAACCTGGGGTACGTTACGTGACCTACACGTAGCCGAGCGCAGCGAGTTGTTCCTCGCGATCCGTCTGCTCGTCCGTCCGAACCTCCGTCGTTGGATCGTGTGTCCCTCGATCCACGGCCGTCGTCTCGACCCACGGGACGACCCGGAGACAGTCGAGCGGCATCGTCGGCGGGTGTCCGTACACCACCCACTCCCCGAGCGCGTTCCCGTGATCGGACGTGATCACGGCCCGCTCGGCGTCGACGTTCTCCAGCAGGAGTTCGACCTCGTCGAGGGCGAGTTCGAGATTCTCTCGGTACCCCGCCCAGACCGTCTCTCGTGTCAGTTCCCCGGCTCGGAGTTTCTGCCACACGTCGTCCCACTCCTGATCGCCGAACCGGTCGAGGCGCTTGCCGCGCGTCAGGTCGGGACTGGAGAGAAAGGGACAGTGCGGTTGCATGTAGTGGGCGATGAGGCGGTCTGGCTGATGCTCGTGGAACGCCTCGATAGTTCGGTCGGTGATCCCTCGCGGCGGCACCGTGCCCGGCTCCTCCCAGACGTACTGCCACACTTCGTCCAGCGCGAGGAACTCCTCGGCGTCGAGCGCGTCCTTGGAGAAGGGGTTCCCGCAGACGTATGCCGTCTCGGCCATCTCGTCGGCGTACGCGGGCACGAAGTTCTTTTCCATCCATA
>JBDGTP010000028.1:0-62589 GCA_042216725.1 Haloplanus sp. | reverse complement strand
GGGCGATCCTCCTGCTCTATACGCTCAAGCGCACCGGCGCGTTCGACGCGATCAATCAGGGCTTCGCCTCTATCAGCGACGACCGCCGCGTGCAGGTGGTCTTGCTCGTCTTCCTGATGGGGTCGTTCATCGAGGGCGCGGCCGGGTTCGGGACGCCCGCAGCCATCGTCGGCCCGCTTCTCGTGGGCCTCGGCTTCCCGCCGCTGGCCGCCGTCGTCGTCGCCCTCACCGGGAACCTGATGGCGATCACCTTCGGCGCCGTCGGGACGCCGCTCATCATCGGGATGATCGACATCTTCGGCGACGTGGAGGTCATCTCCACGGCCGTTGCCGCCCAGGGCATGACCATCGAAGGCTGGGTAGCCGAAATCGCGGTGTGGGCCGCCTCCTTCCACGTCATCGTCGGCGCCCTCCTGCCGTTCATCGGCGTGGCGATGATGACGCGCTTTTTCGGCGAGGAGCGGTCGATCAAGCCCGCCCTCGAAGTGCTGCCGCTCACGCTGTTCGCGTGGGCCTCCTTCGCTGCCCCCTACTGGGCGACGGCCTACTTCCTCGGACCGGAGTTCCCCGGCCTGGTCGGGGCGATGGTCGGCCTGTTCGTCACGGTCGGCGCGCTCAAGGCCGGCTTCTTCCACCCCGACGAGGAGTGGGACTTCGCGGATCAGTCGGCGTGGCCCGACCACTGGATCGGTGACATCCAGCCCGGCGAGTCCTCGACGCACGACGCGCACGTCGCCGCGGACGGCGGGACGGTGCAGACCATGTCGCTTCCGCGGGCGTGGGCGCCCTACGCCCTCGTGGCGCTGCTGCTGGTCGTCACGCGCGTCGTCGACCCGGTGACCGGGTTCCTCCAGTCGACGCTCGTTCTGCAGTGGCAGTCGATCCTCGGCACGTCGCTGTCCGGGTCGTTCGCCGTCCTCTACCTGCCCGGTGCGGTGTTCGTCGCCGTCCACCTGCTGACCATCCCGATCCACGGGATGTCGAGTCGAGAGATCAAGGGCGCGTGGGCCGAAACCATCGAGAAGGTGACGCCGGCCGTCATCGCCCTGTTGTTCGCGGTGGCGACGGTGCAGATCATGCTCCAGTCGGGCACGGCCACCGGCACCGACGGGATGCTGATCGTCCTCTCGGACGCGATGGCCGGGCTCGCCGGCGGGGTCTACCCCTTCTTCGCGTCGCTCGTCGGCGCACTGGGGGCCTTCCTCGCCGGGTCGAACACCGTCTCCGACATCCTGTTCGGCACGTTCCAGTACGGTGTGGCCGACCAGATCGGCTTCCCACGCACCACCATCCTCGGCGCACAGGCCGTGGGTGGTGCCATCGGCAACCTCATCGCCGTCCACAACGTCGTCGCGGCGCTCGCCGTCGTCGGCCTCGTCGGTGAGGAGGGACGCGTCATCCGGTACGAACTCATTCCCCTCGCGTACTACGCGACGGCGACGGGTATCCTGACGCTCCTGTTCGGGTACGTGCTGTTCCCCGGCGTGTTCTGACGCGTCGGTCGCGCGAGTACCCGCATTTTATGCGGCCATACACCAAGTGGCCGCCGATGGCAACGACAGGCGATCCCGACGACGACCCCGCGTCGGAGGGAGATTACGACTACCGGAGCGACGATGTCGACCGCCCGGGGATGGTCGACGACCTCGACGGCCTGATCGACGGCGACGTGCGGTTCGACGACTACTCCCGTCAGCTGTACGCCACCGACGCCAGCGCCTACGAGATGACGCCGGTCGGCGTCGTCTTTCCCACCTCGACAGCGGACGTGGTCGCGGTGGTCGACTACTGCGCCGAGCGAGGGGTTCCCGTCCTCCCGCGGGGCGGCGGCACCAGTCTCGCCGGACAGACAGTCAACGAGGCCGTCGTGCTCGATTTCTCCAAGGAGATGGACGCCGTGCTGGATATCGACCCCGACGCACGGCTCGCCCGTGCGCAACCGGGGGTGAAGCTCGGCGACCTCAACGCCACGCTCGACCCCTACGATCTGAAGTTCGCGCCCGACCCCGCGTGGGGGGACAAGAGCGCGCTCGGGGGCGCCATCGGCAACAACTCGACGGGGTCGCACTCCCTGAAATACGGAAAGACCGACGCTTACGTCGAGGAGGTGGAGGCCGTCCTCGCCGACGGTACCGTCACGACGTTCGGCGAGGTGAGTCTGGACGACCTGCGGGCGGGCGCCGACCCCGACGGCGACATCGAATCGCGGATCTACGCCGAGGTGTGTCGCATCATCGACGAGGAGAGCGAGGAGATCCGCGACCGCTACCCCGACCTGAAGCGCAACGTCTCGGGATACAACCTCGACGAACTGATCGACGAGGCCGAGACGGGATCGGTCAACCTCGCGCGCTTGCTCGCGGGAAGCGAGGGAACGCTCGCCATCATCACCGCGGCGACCGTCGCGCTCGAACCGGTCCCCGAGACGGAGGCCGTCGCCCTCCTGACCTACGACGACCTGCTCGACGCGATGGCGGACGTGGCGCCCATCCTGGAACACGACCCCGCCGCCGTCGAGGTGCTCGACGACGTGTTGCTCGACCTGGCCCGCGAGACGGCGGAGTTCGCCGACGTGGTCGGGATGCTCCCCGAGGGGACGAACTCGGTATTGCTCGTGGAGTTCTACGCCGAGAGCGACGACGACGGCCGGGACAAGGTCGCGGATCTGATCGCCGACCGCGTCCCCGACGGCGACCCGTCGGTCGATCCGAGCGCCGGGGCGGCCGACCTGACCGACGCGCCGCGACGGGCCCGAACGGCGATGGAGGCCCACGACGCCGAGACGCGGGCGAAGTTCTGGAAGATGCGCAAGTCCGGATTGCCGATCCTGCTCGGGCGAACCAGCGACGCCAAACACATCGCGTTCATCGAGGACACGGCCATCCCGGCCGAGAACCTCCCCGACTACGTCGCCGACTTCCAGGCGATGCTCGACGACCACGACACGTTCGCGAGCTACTACGCCCACGCCGGGCCGGGCGTCCTCCACATCCGCCCGCTGGTCAACACCAAGACCGTCGAGGGAGTCGAGCGAATGGAGTCCATCGCCGACGCCGCCACTGATCTCGTCGTGAAGTACGACGGCTCCGTCTCGGGCGAACACGGCGACGGCCGCGCGCGCACCCAGTGGAACCGGAAGCTGTACGGTGACCGCCTCTGGGAGACGTTCCGCGGTCTGAAGTCGGCGTTCGACCCCGACTGGCTCCTGAACCCCGGAACGGTCTGTGGCGACGTCGACATGACGGAGAACCTCCGCTTCGGCACCGACTACGACTTCGAGTCGGGCTTCGACCCCGTCCTCGACTGGGACAACGAGAACGGCTTCCAGGGCATGGTCGAACTCTGTCACGGCTGTGGGGGCTGTCGCGGCCCGCAGGAGACCACCGGCGGCGTGATGTGTCCGACCTACCGCGCCAGCCAGGAGGAGATCACCGCCACGCGTGGCCGGGCGAACCTGCTCCGGCAGGCGATGAGCGGTGACCTCGGGGACGACGAACAGTTCGACGTGGAGTTCATGCACGAGGTGCTCGACCTCTGTATCGGCTGCAAGGGGTGTTCGAAGGACTGCCCCAGCGAGGTCGACCTCGCGAAGTTGAAAGCAGAGGTAACCCACGAACACCACCAGCGCCACGGGGCCTCCCTCCGCGACAAACTGTTCGCGAACGTCGACCGACTGAACGCCCTCGGCTCGGCGCTCGCCCCCCTCTCGAACTGGGCCGAAAAGGTACCGGGCGCCCGCGGCCTGATGGAGAAGACGCTCGGCATCGCCAGGGAGCGGTCGCTCCCGACCTTCCATCGCGAGTCGCTGATCGACTGGTTCGACGCTCGCGGCGGCGCACAGGTCACGGCGGACGACGCCGACCGGCGTGTCCTTCTCTTTCCCGACACCTACACCACGTACAACGCGCCCGACGCGGGGAAGGCGGCCGTCGAGGTGCTGGAGGCCGCGAACGTCCACGTCGAGATTCCGCGTGCTGTGGCCGGGAGCGGCCGCCCGCCCTTCTCGAAGGGGTTCGTCGAGAAGGCCCGGGCGCAGGCCCGCGAGAACGTGGAAACCCTCGCTCCCCGTGTGCGCGACGGCTGGGACGTGGTCGTGGTCGAACCCTCCGACGCCGTCATGCTCCAGTCGGACTATCTCGACTTGCTCCCGGGCGAGGACACGGAGACGCTGTCGGCCAACACCTACGGAGTCATGGAGTATCTCGACACCTTCCGTCTCGACGAGACCCTCGCCGTCGACGCCCCCGACGAGACGCTGACCTACCACGGCCACTGTCACCAGAAGGCGACCCGGAAGGATCACCACGCAGTCGGCGTGTTGCGCCGCGCGGGCTACGCGGTCGACGCGCTCGATTCGGGCTGTTGTGGCATGGCCGGCTCCTTCGGCTACGAGGCCGAACATCACTCCATGAGTCAGGCCATCGGGCGCATCCTCTTCGAGCAGGTCGACGACAGCCACGGCGACGGGGTCGTCGCCCCGGGCGCCTCCTGTCGTACCCAACTCGGCGACCACTACGACGAGAAGCCACCCACGCCGGTCGAGCGCCTCGCCGACGCGCTCTAAATCGGGGCCGCCGTCGACCACAGTCGGTCGTGGAGCGCGCGCGCCCAGCGGGTCGCCGCGGGGTCGTCGTTCCCGACGAAGCCCCAGGGCGTGTCGTCGCGGTAGACGACCAGCCCCATCTCGGGGCCGTCCGGCGTCTCCGCCAGGAGGAGCGTCACGGGGTCGTCCCGGTCGGTGCGACGGACGGCGACGCGGCCGAGGTCGACCGCCTCCCGCAGATCCCCGGGGCACGTCGCTCGCTGCTGGTCGATCACGCGCTCCGTCGCGACGAACGTCCCGGTCATGCCCGCGAGCACTCGGTCGTGGTAGACTCGCGCGTGGCGGGAGAGAAATCGCGCGGTGTACACCGAGACGTGGGTGGCGTCCGTGACGAGCATGGCGATTCCTTCGGCGGGACGGTTCGGAGCGTGGGGCGTCGACTCCAGGATCGTCGCGCCGTCGAAGACGGCGGGATCGATGTCGAACGCGAGGTCGATTCCGTCGAACAGCGGCGCGGCGTCGGCGATGGCGCCGATCCGCCGCGTTCGCCGCCCGTATTCGTCCAGCACCAGACGACCGGGGAGCGTCAGCCGATACCCGTCGGTCGTCGCCGTGACGAACCCGTGGGTCGTCAGTTCGCGGAGCGCCCGATCAATGGTCGAACGCGAGACGCCGACGCGGTCGATCAGCCCCGCCTTCGAATCGGAGGCCGTATCGAGCGCACGGAGCGTGTCGATCCGCCGGTCGACGACCGCCGCGGGCGACCCGTCGACCACCGGCTACGCACCCCCATATCCGATGGTTTTATATATCACTGTTCAGCCAGTGAATATTTTCGCGGAGGGTAACATCAAGTTGACGGCCGTAGTGGATACGTGTGCCGGGGTGCCTCTGACACGCGGGGTCGCGGCGGGTTGCCCGGCCCGCCGCTCGATCCGGCGCTCGACGCCCGCGGATTCGCCCGGATTCGCGGGCGTCGGCGTCCCCGGTCGCTCGACGGCGATCAGTTCTCGACGAGACGGTACACGGCTTCGACGGCGTCGACCAGCGGTGTGACCGCGTCGGCCGCCGCGAGGTGAGAGCGGCAGTCACAGTCCGAGGCGCCGAACCCGGGAATCGGCCCCGGTGGGAGCCGCTCGGCGACCGCACACTCGGCGTCGACGCCCGCCGTGACGACGGTGACCAGATCGGTCGCCGGGTGGCCGGTGAGGAAGTCGATATGCCAGTGGCGCACGTCGTGGTCGCCGGCCGCGACCCGCCGGTGACGGTCGACGCGAGCGAACCCGCCGCGTCCGAGGGCGCTCCCCGTGTAGGCGTACGCCCCCGCAGAGAGGTGGTGGGTGCCGAGCGCACCGACCTCGATATCGACCGCATGCGGCAGGTCGAGGATCAGGGTGTACGTGCCGCCGGTCGGGGTGTCGTCCATGACAAAGCGGGGGGCGCCGACCGCCAAAACGGTGGGTGATCCGCCGTCGACCCGACCGCAACCGGTATGTCGGCGCCGTCCCGAGCGGGGGTGTGGACGACGCCGTCGACCGACTGCGGGCGCGCGCCGACGGGCAGGTTGCCGACTACCGCCGCCGGCCCGGACGCGACCCGGCGTACGCCGACTGCGACCTCGGATCGCGACTCGCCGCCGCACTCGACGAACGGGGGATCGACCGCCTCTATCGCCACCAGGTCGATGCCATCGAGGCGGTGCGCGAGGGCCGGGACGTGGTGCTGGCGACGCCGACGGCCAGCGGCAAGAGCCTGGCGTACACGGTGCCGGCGTTCGAGCGTGCGATGGATCACGGCGGCCGGACGCTGTATCTCGGGCCGCAGAACGCCTTGATCGCGGATCAGGCCGACTCGCTCGATAGCCTGGCGCGTGACCTCGGCTTCGGAAGCCGGGTGTCGGTCGCCACCTACACCGGCCGGCTCTCGC
The DNA here is from genome assembly GCA_042216725.1 of Haloplanus sp. Lineage (GTDB taxonomy): Archaea > Halobacteriota > Halobacteria > Halobacteriales > Haloferacaceae > Haloplanus. Next base: position 56,119 of record JBDGTP010000028.1, on the reverse strand, counting down.
AGGCGGAGAAACGCGACGTGCGTGACCGGCGGCCGACGGTGGTGCTGTCGAACCCCGACATGCTCCACTACGGTCTCCTCCCGCACGGTCACCGGCTCTGGGAGTGGCTGTTCTCGTCGCTCGACCTCGTCGTCGTCGACGAGATACACACCTATCGGGGCGTGTTCGGCAGTCACGTCTCGCTCGTCCTCCGGCGCCTCGCGCGCCTCTGTGAGCGGTTCGGGAGCGATCCGCAGTTCGTCTGCTGTTCGGCCACCATCGGCAACCCCGTCGACCACGCCGCGCGCCTGACCGGCCGTCCCGAAGACGGGTTCACGCTCGTCGACGAGGACACGAGCGGCCGCGGGCCACGCCACTGGCTCCTGTGGAATCCGCCGGCGTACGAGGGTGATCAGGGGTCGGGGCGCCGCCGGTCGAGCCACGTCGAGACGAAACGGCTGTTCGCCGACCTGGTGTCGGCAGGCCATCAGACGCTCGCCTTCACTCGGGCGCGCCAGACGGCCGAACGATACGCGACCGAGAGTGCCGACGCCCTCCGTGACCGGGGGGAACCCGGACTCGCGGGGCGGATCGAGGCCTACCAGGCCGCCCTCCCGGACGACCGCAGACGCGACATCGAGGACGGCCTCCACGACGGCCGCGTGACGGGCGTCTGGAGCACCAGCGCCCTCGAACTCGGCGTCGACGTGGGCGGGTTGGACGCCGTCCTCCTCGACGGCTACCCCGGCACCCGGATGTCGACGTTCCAGCGAGCCGGACGGGCGGGCCGCGGCGACGACGCCGCGCTCGTCGGCCTCGTCGCGGGCGAAGACCAGCTCGACCAGTATCTGATGGCGAACCCCGACGACCTGTTCGACGGCGAGCCCGAACACGCGACGGTCGACCCCGAAAACGACCACCTGTTGCCCGACCACGTCGCCGCGGCGGCCGCGGAGAACTGGCTGTCGGTCGACGACGACGCCCACTTCGGCGACGGCGTTTCGGACATCGTGACCGACCTCGAAGCCGCGGGGCGACTGGAGCGTCGGGAGACGGCCGAGGGGACGCGGTGGCTCCACACCGGCGACCGGAGTCCCCAACACGACACAGCCCTCCGCAGTATCGACGACCGGGAGGTCGACCTCCTGGCCGACGGCGACGTCATCGCCACACTCGGCCTCGGCGACGCCCTCAGAGACGCCCATCCCGGCGCAGTCTACCACCACCAGGGACAGTCCTACGAGGTGACCGACCTCGACCTGGATCGGGACGTGGCGGAACTCCAGACCACGTGGGCGGACTACTACACCCGCGTGCTGACGGAGAAGTCCATCACGGTGGAGCGAGAACGGGCGACGACTGCGCTCGCGGCGCGTCCGGACACCGCGGTCACGCTCGCGGATGTGACCGTTACGGAGCAGGTAACGGGCTACGAACGCCGGGACGCGAAGCGCGGCGAGACGCTCGGTCGCGAGCTGCTCGACCTGCCCGAGACCACCCTGGAGACGACGGCGCTGTATGTCACCGTCCCGACGGACGTAGAGGAGGAGATGCGCGCCATCGGCGACTTCGACGGCGGCATCCACGCCGCCGAACACGGCCTGATCTCGCTGTTCCCGCTTCACCTCCTCTGTGACCGGAGGGACGTGGGCGGCCTCTCGACGCCGTACCACCCGCACACCGACGCGAGCACGGTCTTCGTCTACGACGGCTACCCCGGCGGCGTCGGTCTCGCGCGGGGTGGCTACGAGCGCATCGAACCCCTCCTGGCCCGAACCGGGAGGCTGATCGACGACTGTGGGTGCGCGGACGGCTGTCCGGCCTGCGTCCAGTCCCCCCACTGCGGGAACGCGAACGAACCGCTGGCGCCGGAACCTGCCGTCCACCTGCTGGAGTCGCTGAGCGAGACAGCAGACCCGTCGTCCGGGTCTTAGGTAGACCTAATCGACAGGTACTTTAGGCGCCCCTAAAGACTGGCGGGCATGAATGCGGACGTCTGTGTGATCGTGCCGACGATCAGGGAGTACGAGTGTGTCCGGTCGTACGTCGCGAACGCCGAGCGTCACGGCGTCGACACCGACCGCCTGGAGTTCGTGCTGGTGACGGAAGATCACTGCCCGACCGACGAGATGGCAGCGATGCTCGACGACCTGGGTGTCGCGGGCGAGGTGTTCGACGGGAGTCGGCGCGAGGAGTGGATGGCGGAACGCGGCGTCGGCGACTACACCCACCTGATTCCGGCCCGAAGTCACGCCCAGACGAGTTTCGGCCTCCTCTATCTGTGGGCCCACGACCACCCCTACGGCGTGTTCATCGACGACGACACCCGGCCACACGAGGACGTGGACTTCTTCGGCACCCACCTCCGGAACCTGAACGCCGACCGCACGGTGGAGTCGGTGCGCTCCGACGAGAACTGGGTGAACGTGCTGTACCACGCGGCGGACGAACACGGACTCTACCCGCGGGGCTACCCTTACTCGGCGATGGACGAAACGGTGGAGACGGGACGGACACGGCTGGACGACGTGATCGCGTCACAGGGTCTGTGGACGAACGTGCCCGACCTGGACGCGGTGCGAATTCTGATGGACGGCGACCTGCAGGGGCAGGCCGAGACGCGCCTGACCGCCGACGACTTCGGTTCCGACTTCGTCGCCGAACCCGGGCAGTATCTCACCGTCTGTTCGATGAACCTCGCCTTCCGCCGGGAAGTCGTCCCCGCGTTCTACCAGTTACCGATGGACGACAACGAGTGGTCGGTGGGTCGCTTCGACGACATCTGGAGCGGCGTGTTCCTCAAGCGGGCGGCGGATCTGTTGGACAAACAGATCCTCACGGGCGCCCCGCTCTGTCGCCACGACAAGGCGCCGCGGTCGACCTTCGACGACCTACACAACGAGGTGGCGGGCCTCGAACTCAACGAACACCTCTGGAAACTCGTCGACGGCGCGGGCGCCGATGCCGATACCTACGCCGACGCGTTCGCCGCGATGGCCGACCGCCTCGTCGACGCCGAGGCCGACTACCGCAACGGCGACTTCCTCGCACACGTCGGCGAGTGTATGCACGACTGGCTGAACTGTCTGGACGAACTCCGGGCGGTCAGACGGTCGATTCCGGCCGACGACTGAGCCGCTGAATCGGCAAGTATAAGTGTTTTAGGCCTGCCTAAATCAACTATGGAAGACGACACTTCGTCGCAGTTTCGACGGCGACGGTTTCTCGCAACCGGTGCGGCCGCGGCTGCCGGCGCGCTCGCGGGGTGTAACGGCCTGCCGGGCGGAAACGGCGGCGGGGGTGAGACGGGAACGGTCACGCTGAGTTCGTTCCGCGGATCGGGCCCGCTCGTCGAGAGTCGCTCGTCGCTGAGCGGGACGCGGATCGCCGACCTGCCCGACCTGTCCGGGTCGCTGACGGTGTACCTCGGCGGCGGCGAGGGTGGGCTCTACCGCGACCTGCTGGCGTTGCTGTCGCGGATCTACCCCGACTTCAAGCCGCGGCCGCGCGAGGGCGGCACCGCCCAACTCGCAAACACCATCATCGAGGAGGGGGAGAACAGCCCCGCTGACGTGTTCTGGGCGGTCGACGCCGGATCGCTCGGCGCCGTCGCCGAGGCGGAGATGACGGCGGCGCTCCCCTCGACGGTCGTCGAGTCGGTTCCCCAGGAGTTCCACCCCACGGATCAGTGGGTCGGCACGGCCGGACGGGCACGGAGCGTCCCGTATAACACGAACGAACTCTCCGCCGACGACATCCCCGAGACGGTCATGGACTTCCCCAAGGCCGGCATCCTCGACGACGTGATGGGGTGGGCGCCGACCTACGGCGCGTTCCAAGCGTTCGTGACGGCGATGCGCCTCATCGAAGGCCAGTCGGCGACGCGCCAGTGGCTCCAGTCGATGCTCGACTCCGGCATCACCGAGTATCCCGACGAGTTCCTCGTCTCCAACGCCGTCGCCGACGGGGAGATCAGCGCCGGCTTCGCCAACCACTACTACGCGCTGCGGGTTCGCTCGGCGCGATCCGAGGCGCCGCTCGATCTGGCGTTTACCAGCGGTGACGCGGGCGCGCTGATCAACGTCGCCGGCGCCGCGGTCATTCAGGGCACCGACCAGCGCGAACTCGCGGAGAACTTCGTTCGCCACCTCCTCACGGTCGAAGCCCAGGAGTTCTTCGCGACCCGGACGTTCGCCTACCCGATGATTCCCGGCGTGCCGCCAGTCGGCGGACTGCCCAGCATCGACCAACTGAACCCGCCATCGCTCGACCTCCAAGAGCTCTCGAACGTCGAACCGACGCTCGAACTCATGCGTGAGGTCGGCGTGCTCTGAGAGGGATGGCGCGCGACGGTGCCGACGTGGGACGAGTGATCGACCGGGTTCGGGAGGCGCTCGGATCGCCGACGCGGTACGACTCCCATCCCGTCGTCGCGGTAGTCGCCGCACTGATCGCCATCACGGTCATCTCGCCGCTGTTGTGGCTCGGCCTTCGGGCGGCCGAGGTCGGCCCGCGCGAGGCGCTGTCGATACTCACCGCTCCCTCCACGACCCAGGTGTTCACTAACAGCCTCGCGCTCGTGGCGTCGGTCACGCTCGTCTCGGTCGCACTCGGCGTTCCGCTGGCGGTGCTGACGGTGCTGACCGATCTGCCGTTCCGACGGTTCTGGACGGTGGTGCTGGCTCTGCCGCTGGTGGTGCCGAGCTATCTCGGCGCGTTCGCGTTCGTCTCGGCGTTCGGCCCGCGCGGGGCGCTCGCCGAACTCCTGTCGCCGCTCGGGGTGACGCTTCCGACGATCTACGGCTTCGAAGGGACGACGCTGGTGCTGTCGCTGTTCGTCTACCCCTACGTCTTTCTCACGACGCGGGCGTCCTTGCTGTCGTTCGACTCGCGACAACTGGAGGCGGCACAGACGCTCAATCACGGCTTCCGCTCGGCGTTCCGCCGGGTGGTGCTTCCCCAGATCGCCCCGGGGATGACCGCGGGTGCGCTCCTCGTCGCCTTCTACGCGCTGTCCGACTTCGGGACGCCGGCGATCATGCATTTCGACACGTTCACGCGGGTCATCTACGTCCAGTACAACAACTTCGGCCGCGCGACGGCCTCGCTGCTCTCGATCCAGTTACTGGGCGTGACCGCGCTGGTGTTGCTCCTGGAGTCCCGGTTCGGCTCCGGCGGCGGGTCGGGCGGCGACGGGTACAGCGGCGGCGTCGCCGGGACGAACACCGCCGTCACGTCGCTCGGGTGGGCGACCGTGCCGGCGCTCCTGTTCTGTGCGGCCGTCGTCGCGCTGACGCTCGTGGTGCCAGTAGCCATCTTCGGGATGTGGCTTCTCCGGAGCGGCCCCGGCTACGTCGCCGGCGGGTTCGGTTTCCAGTGGTCGTTCGCCGTCAACTCCGTCTACGTCGCCGCCATCGCCGCGGTAGCGACGGTGCTCGCCGCACTCCCCATCGCGTACGTCTCCGCTCGCTCCGGCTCCCGGATCGCCCGGCTGTTGGAACGGTCGACGTACGTCGGGTACGCCGTCCCCGGAATCGTTCTCGCGCTCGCCCTGGTGTTTCTCGGCGCGAACTATCTCCCGTGGCTGTATCAGACGCTGCCCTTGCTGGTGTTCGCGTACGTCGTCCGCTTCCTGCCGCAGGCCGTCGGCGCGACCCGGTCGTCGGTGTTACAGGTGGACGCGGAACTCCTGGGTGCCGCGCGCACGCTCGGGGAGTCGCCCATGGGCGCGTTCCGGCGCGTGACCCTGCCGTTGATCGCGCCAGGACTGGTCGCTGGCGCCGCACTCGTCTTCCTGACGACGATGAAGGAGTTGCCAGCGACGCTCATCCTCCATCCGACGGGCTTTACAACCCTAGTGACCTACATCTGGCGTGTGCAAGAAGCGGGCTACTACGGGCGGGCCGCACTCCCGGCACTGGTGCTGGTGGCCGTGTCCGCGCTCTCGATGATCCTGCTCTTGCGACAGGAGGGAGACAATGCGTAACGATTCACCGGAGATGACACGTCGCGCGGCGCCAACGGAGGACGAGGCGGCCGACGTGACGGCGATGTTGACGCTGGACGGCGTGACGAGACGCTACGGAGCCGACACGGCGGTCGACGACGTGGATCTGACGGTGCGCGACGGGGAACTGCTCACGCTGCTCGGGCCCTCGGGCTGTGGCAAGACGACGACGCTCCGCATGATCGCGGGACTGGAGATGCCGACCAGCGGGCGGGTCGGCGTCGGCGGCGAATGCGTCGCCGCCGACGGCGACGGTGTCCCCCCCGAAGACCGGGACGTGGGGATGGTGTTCCAGGAGTTCGCCCTCTTTCCCCATCTGACGGTGGCGGAGAACGTCGGGTTCGGCCTCGACGACTGGGACGCCGACGAACGCGAGCAGCGGGTGGACGACCTGCTCGACCTCGTGGGGCTCAGCGCCTTCGCGGATCGGTCGCCCGACAACCTCTCGGGCGGGCAGCGCCAGCGAGTCGCGCTCGCCCGCTCGCTCGCGCCCGAACCCGACGTGCTCCTCCTCGACGAACCCTTCGCCAACCTCGACATCCGCCTCCGCGAGCGAATGCGTGAGGAGGTGCGGCGCATCATCAAGGAGACGAACGTCACGGCCGTCTCCGTCACGCACGACCAGGAGGAAGCTCTCTCCATCTCCGACCGGGTGGCGGTGATGAACGAGGGGCGGATCGAACAGGTCGGGCGTCCGGAGACGGTGTTCGAGCATCCGAAATCGCGGTTCGTCGCCGACTTCCTCGGGCAGGCGAGCTTCCTCACCGGCCGGTTCGGCGGGGATCACATCAGCACTGGCCTCGGCACGCTCCCGGCCGAACTGCTCCAGGGACTGACCGCCGACTACGACGGCGCCCGTCTCGACGTACTCGTCCGGCCAGACGACCTGCGCGCGATGCCGTGTGAGGACGAGAGTCGGACGGGCAACGGCACGCTCGTCGGCCGACAGTACACCGGCCCCTCGTTCGTCTACGCCGTGGAACTCGACACCGGCGACGTCGTCCACTGCGAACACAACCACGCCAGCGAACTCGACATCGGCGAGCGTGTGACCGTCGACCTCGTCGCCGACCACACGCTCGCGTGGTATCCGGCGGAATGAGCGACCGAGCGGGGCGCCTCGCTCCGCGGTCGTACCGCCTCGTCGCCGCTGCCCTCGCCCTCGGCGGCGGAGTCGCCGTCTTCCTCCTGGCGACTCGACTGTTTCCCTTCCACAGCCTCAACCACGACGAAGGCGTGTATCTCCAGCAGGCGGCGATGCTCCTGGACGGACAACTGTTCCTGTACCCGCCCGTCGAGGAGGCGTACCGCCCCTGGTTTTTCGTCCGGTCGCCCGACGGCGGCCTGTACCCGAAGTACGCGCCCGTGCCCGCGGCGGCGTTCGCCGTCGGGAAACTGCTCGGCGGCTACCGCCTCTCACTCGCCGGTATCGCCGCGGGCAACGTCGCCCTCACGTACGCCGTCGTCGCCGAGGCGTTCGACCGGCGGCGAGGCGTACTCGCGTCGGGCTTCCTGCTCGTGTCGCCGCTCTTTCTCCTTGATTCGGCGGTGTTTCTCCCGTACGCGCCGACGACGCTGTTGAACCTCTCGTTCGCGTTCGCCTACTTCCACGCGCGCCGAACCGGTCGGCGGCGCTCCGCGGCCGTCGCCGGCCTCGCCGCGGGCGCCGCCTTCTTCGCTCGCCCGTACACCGCCGTCCTCTTCGCGGGGCCGTTCATCGTCCACGCCCTCTGGACGCTCCGAGGGCTGGATCGCGAGGCGGTCGTCGGGCAGGCCACCACGGCGGCGCTCGGCCTGTGCGGCGTCGGCGTGACCCTCGCGTACAACGCCGTCACGACCGGATCGCCGTTCGTGTTCCCCTACGAGGCGTTCGCCCCTCGGGACGGCCTCGGCTTCGGTCATCGGGAGATCCTCGCGTACTCGCGGCAGTACACGCCCGCCCTGGCGCTCCGGGCCAACGCCCGGGTGCTGGGGCTCCTGTTCGGCGAGTGGGTCGCCGCCGGCCCCGTCGGAACGCTCCTCGCCGCCGTCGGCGTCGGGAGCCTGCTCCGCCGCGTTCGTCGCCGTCGCTCCCCGGACTGGCAACGACTCGTCCTCGCCGGCCTGTTCGTCTCCGTCGCCGTCGGCAACGTCTACTTCTGGGGCAACCTGAACGTACTCGGGGACATCGACCGGGCGAACGACGGTCTGGTAGCGTTTCTCGGGCCGTACTACCACTTCGACCTCCTGGTTCCGACGGCGGCGTTCGCCGCCCACGGCGTCGTCCTGCTGGGCGACCGGGCGGGTGACGCGCTTTCGACGCGGCTGCCCGACCCCGAGCGACGGCGGCGGGTCGGCGTCACGCTCGCGGCGGTCTGTCTCCTCGTCTTCGCGATTCCGGCCGCGTCGGCGCTCGCCGACCCCGTCCAGCGCAACGCCGAAGTAACCGACACCTACCGGCAGGCGTACGCCCCAGTCGACGGGGTCGAAGACGGCGCGCTCGTCTTTCTCCCCACGCCGTACGGCGACTGGATGAACCACCCGTTCCAGGCGCTGCGCAACGACCCGGGCTTCGACGGCGACGTGGTGTACGCGCTCCGCGAACGGCAGTTCGCCGTCGTCGACGCCCACCCGGAGCGACGGCTGTACCGGTACACCTACCGCGGGGTGTGGGCGCCGACGACCGGCGAGGCGGTGACGCCGCGGATACAGCGCGTCGACCACGTCGCGGGCGAGCGGGTTCGCCTCGACTTGCGCCTCGGCGTTCCGGCCGGCGTCGAACGCATCTCCCTCCGGCTCACCTCCGAGCGTGGCCACGCTTACTACGTCACCAACGGCACGCCGTCGACGGTCACGCCGTCGTTGGTCGTTGGCGACGGCCACGCCCGCCTTCGCGGCGTGACGCCCGTATCGAACGCGACGACCATCCCCATCGACGAGCGCGACGAACTCCAGGTGACGGCGTTCGCCGACTACGGCGCCGGAAACGGGTTCAGCTACCGGGTCGAACTCCCGACGGCCACCGACGGGAGCCGAACGCGTGCCCTGACGCCGTATCTCGAACACTGCCGGCGGCCGCTCCGCTGTGGCGGCGAGGCGGCGTACGTCCCCACCGCGACCCGCCGTGGCGTCGCTATCGACTACGACCTTCGCGCGGCGAACGCGACGGCCGAGTCGACGACGACCCGGGCGGCCGCGGCTTCACAGTAACGTCAACCGCGTCGTGAAAAAGGAACGCACCGCGTCGTCGAGCGCCGCCTCGGGGTCGCCGCTCGCGTCCACCGGCGCCACGGCGACGGCCTCCCGATCCAGGTCGTCGAGAACGGTGCGCTCGCCGAGGAGGACGAGGCGGTCGGGGGCGCGCCGATCCAGTACCGACCGGCCCTCGTCGAGGTGGCCGGTGATCTGTTCGTCGCGGCGGCGCTCGAACCGCGACTGGGAGAACCCGCCCTTGGAGTGGGTGGCCTGGACATCCGTCTCGACCGTCTCGATATCCCGCAACTCGCCGTCGTCGAACGTGCCGACAGCGAACAGATCCGAGCGCACCAGTGCGACGGTGAGGCCGTCGGACGGGCGGAACCACGCGTCGTCGAGGCGGAAACCCGTCCCCCACTCGACGAACGGATCGGGAGCGAGCGGCGGGGCGAGTGCGACGCTCACCAGGCGGGCGTCGTCGACACAGACCAGACACGGCGCGGCTCGATCCACGAGGACGGCCCGTTCCCCGAGGAGGTCGGTCAGGGCGTCGGGCGTTCCGCGGTTCGGGTCGCTCGCCGCTCCATCACGAGACCCCGGTCGTTTCGCTCCCCGGGCCTCGCCGACCATCGCGGTCAGCGCCCCCTCGGGGCCGGTTTCGACGCTCCGGAGGCGGTCGAGTACCGCGGCGAGGCGATCACCGCGAAGCGACTCGACCCCGCGCGGGTCGAGCGTGGCCGCCTGTCCGTTGCCTCCGGTGTCGAGGCGGCCCTCCAGGTCGGCGATGCGGTCTTCGAGGCGGTTGACCCGCTCTTCGGCCGCCTGGCGGGCGGTGACGGCGTCGGCCCGGCGCTCGCTCTCGGCGTCGAGTTGGCGTTCGAGCCGTCGCTTCTCGTCTTCGAGTTCCTCGATGCGTGCCTTCAACTCGGCCCGCCCGAGCAACCTGTCGAGCATAGGAAAGCGAGCGTGCGCCGGGGCCTTCTACCCTGCGGCCCTCAGACCGCCTCGTCGGTCGGCGCGGTGTCGTAGCCCGCGTACCGAAGGAGTTCGGCGGCGCGATCCGGTTTGGCGAGGAACACTTCGCGCCGCTCCGGGAGGTCGGCCTCGGTCACGCTCGGTGGGAGGCCGAGCGTTCCGGAGGGGACGCCCTCGCCGCCGAGGACGGGGAAGTGCCGTCCGTCGAGTTTCATCACGAGCGGTGCGTCGAGGCGTTCGATGCCCTCGCCGGTGGCGTACAGCCGTTCGTTCATCCGTTCGTGATCCGCTTGCTGGATGACGGCGTGCTCGCCGTCGTGTGGCTGGACGTACAGCCGCCCGAGGTAGTAGCCGGCGGAGAACTCTTCGAACATGCTGTTCGACACACGGTACCATACGGCACGGGATAAGTCTTGTCGGGAGAATTTATGTCGAACCGCTCGGTCAGCGGCCGACGGTCATCGACCAGACGGCGACGACCCCGAGGAGAATCGCCGGGAGCATCGGCAGGACGAGCATGGCCGACCGGTAGTTGGCGCCGAGGACACTCCCCGCCGCGGGCCAGAGGTAGATGGACAGGGGAACGATCAGAACGGCGACGACGACGGCGGCGACGAGCACCCAACCTTTCCGGCCGAGGTCGGGGTCGTCCGGGTCGGCGTCTCCCCCCGCACCCACCGCGGGGCGGTCAGTACTCACTGTCGGGGACGACGACGACCTTGCCGAACCCTTCGCGGGTTTCGAGGAGTTCGTGTGCACGTGCCGTCTCGCTCATCGGCAGCACGTCCCGAATACGGGGTTCGAACGTCCCGTCCCAGACGAGTTCGAGGACGTCGTCGACCTGGCCGGGCGTGGCCATCGTCGAGCCGATCACTTCGAGTTGGTTCCAGAAGATCCGGTTGATGTCCGTCTCGGGACTCCCGCCGGTCGTCGCGCCGCAGGTGACGAGGCGTCCGCCTTTCGCGAGGCTCTTCAGCGAGTCCCGCCACGTCTCGGCGCCGACGTGGTCGACGACGACGTCGACGCCGCGGCCGTCGGTCAGCGACCGTACCTCGCCGGCGAAGTCGGTCGCCTCGTAGTCGATGGTGTGGTCGGCGCCGCAGTCGGCCGCGTAGTCGAGTTTGCTCTCGGTGCTGGCGGTGGCGAACACCTCCGCGCCGAGGTGGTCGGCGATCTGAACGGCGGCGTGGCCGACGCCACCCGACGCCCCGAGGACGAGTACCGATTCGCTCGGCCCCAGGTCGGCGCGGTCGACGAGCATCCGCCACGCGGTGCCGAAGACGAGCGACGCCGACCCCGCGACCGTCCAGTCGACGCCCTCGGGTACCGCCACGAGGTTGTCTTCGGGCACGGCGACCTCCTCGGCGTGGACGCCGGGGACGTGTTCGCCGATGATGTGAAAGGAGGCACACATCGAGGGGTCGCCGTGGCGGCAGAACTCGCAGTCGCCACAGGCGACGCCCGCGGTGACGGCGACGCGATCCCCCGGCGAAAAGCGCGTCACGTCCGCGCCCACCTCGCGGACGACGCCCGCGGCGTCGCTCCCCGGGATGTGCGGCAGATCCAGGTCGATTCCGGGCAGGCCTCGGCGCGTCCAGATGTCGAGATGGTTGAGCGCGCCGGCTTTCACGTCGACGCGCACGTCGTCGCGACCAACCTCGGGATCGGGGGCGTCGCCGTACTCGATCACGTCGGAATCGCCGTGTTCCGCGAACTGAACCGCGTGCATACCCGGAGGAATCACGGCGACGGACAAAACGCTGTGGTTCAGGTCACCGGTTCGTCGTGTTCGTACTCCCGCACTCGGGGCACTGGGTGAGCGATCCCAGTGATGGATGGTCGGCGGTGTCCCAGTCGTCGCTCCCGGCCGTCGCTTCGAATCCGCAGTTGAAACACGTCACGCGGGAGGTGGATGCATCGACCATACGCGAGTGTACGACACGAAGTGTCATAGGTGTTACTGGGGGAGCGCACACCGTTTAGTGGCCGGCGGTCGAATCCGCGACCATGAGCGACGACCACGACCATCACCACGGCGACGACCACCATCACCACCATCACGACATCGAGACGCTCAGCGCCGGTATCGTGACCGTCACCTCCTCACGAACGCTCGACGGCGATCCGGCGGGCGACGCCATCGCCGCCGTCTTCGAGGACGACGGACACGAGGTGGCCATACGGGAACTCATCCCCGACGACTACGACCGCGTGCAGTCGACGCTCCAGCATCTCGCTCGCCGGGAGGACATCGACATCGTCGTGAGCACGGGTGGGACGGGGGTGACGCCGGACGACGTGACCGTCGAGGCGGCCCGCCCGCTGTTCGAGAAGTCACTGCCCGGCTTCGGCGAACTCTTCCGGCGACTCTCGTACGACGAAATCGGGACGCGCGTCGTGGGCACGCGCGCCGTCGCGGGAATCGTCGAGGAAACGCCGGTGTTCTGTCTCCCGGGCAGCGAGAACGCGGCGACGCTCGGCGCCGAGGACGTGATCGTCCCCGAGGCGGGCCACCTGGCGGGGCTGGCGGCGCGAGAGGACTAGTTCCCGGAGAAGGGGGTGGTCGGCAGGGTTTTAACACCCCGGGCGAGTAGGACGGCACATGAGTCAGCAACAAGAGCCAGAGGAGGAGCAGGAGGCGTACGCGGGGAGCAAAGACCCCAACCTCCGAAGCAGCGAGGTGACGGAGGGACGCGACCGCGCCCCGCACCGGTCGATGTTCCGAGCGATGGGCTTCGACGACGAGGATCTGCAGTCGCCGATGGTCGGCGTCCCCAACCCGGCCGCGGATGTCACGCCCTGTAACGTCCATCTCGACGACGTGGCCGCCTCCGCCATCGAGGGCATCGACGAGGCCGGCGGGATGCCCATCGAGTTCGGCACCATCACCATCTCCGACGCCATCTCGATGGGGACGGAGGGGATGAAGTCCTCGCTCATCTCCCGGGAAGTGATCGCCGACTCCATCGAACTCGTCTCCTTCGGCGAACGGATGGACGCCCTGGTCACCATCGGCGGCTGTGACAAGAACATGCCCGGCATGATGATGGCCTCGATCCGAACCGACCTGCCCTCGGTCTTCCTCTACGGCGGGTCGATCATGCCCGGCGAACACGAGGGCCGCGAGGTCACCATCCAGAACGTCTTCGAGGGCGTCGGAGCCGTCGCCGAAGGCGAGATGTCCAACGAGGAACTCGACGACCTCGAGCGGAACGCGTGCCCCGGTGCAGGCTCCTGTGGGGGGATGTTCACCGCCAACACGATGGCCTCGATCAGCGAGGCGATCGGATTCGCCCCGCTCGGCTCCGCCTCGCCGCCGGCCGAGGAGGAGGCCCGCTACGAGGTGGCCCACGAAACCGGCGAACTCGTTCTCGACGTGATCGAGAACGATCGCCGGCCCTCCGACTTCCTCTCGAAGGAGTCCTTCGAGAACGCCATCGCGCTCCAGGTCGCGGTGGGTGGCTCGACCAACGCCGTCCTCCATCTGCTGGCGATGGCGGCCGAGGCCGGCGTCGACCTCGACATCGAGGACTTCAACCGGATCAGCGCACGGACGCCCAAGATTGCCAACCTCCAGCCCGGCGGCGAGAAAGTGATGAACGACCTCCACGAGGTCGGCGGCGTGCCGGTCGTCCTGCGTGAACTGCTGGAGGCGGATCTGCTCCACAGCGACGCGCTCACAGTGACGGGCGAGACGATGGGCGAAGCCATCGAGCGCTACGACCCGCCCGCGATCACGGATCTGGACGCCGACTTCCTGCACACCGTCGACGATCCGATCCACGAACGCGGGGCCATCCGCATCCTCACCGGCAACCTCGCCCCCGAGGGCGCGGTCATCAAGATCACCGGCGAGGATCACCTCCACCACCAGGGGCCGGTGCAGGTGTTCGAAGAGGAGAAAAACGCCATGGAGTACGTCCAGGAGGGGCACGTCGAGGCCGGCGACGTGCTCTGTATCCGGAACGAGGGGCCACGCGGCGGTCCCGGCATGCGCGAGATGCTCGGGGTCACCTCGGCCGTCGCCGGCCACGGCCACGCCGAGGACGTGGCACTGTTCACCGACGGCCGGTTCTCGGGTGCGACCCATGGGTTCTCCATCGGGCACGTCGCCCCCGAGGCGTTCGTCGGCGGCCCCATCGCCGCCCTCGAAGACGGCGACGTGGTGACCATCGATATCGACAGCCACGAACTCTCGGTCGACCTCACCGTCGACGAAATCGAGGAGCGCCTCGAAGACCACGACCCCGAACCGAACTACACGTCGGGCGTGCTGGCGAAGTACGGGCAGATGTTCGACTCGGCGGCCAACGGCGCCGTGACGGATCCCGGCGCGAAAGAGGAGTAGGGACGCTAGCCCTCGCTCGCCACCAGTTCTTCGACCGTTTCGTGGACGCCGACGACCATCGCCGGCACGACCAGCATGAACAGGTGTTCTTCTATCGGGATGCCGAGGACATCGAAACCGGTGCGCATCGGGATAGCGAACACGCCGACGGAGAGGGTATACCAGTCCCAGACGTACGCGACGGGGTAGAGAACCGCAGTCGTCCGGGCGGCGGAGCGAACCGCGCCGGCCCGAATTAGCAGGGTGACTGCGGCCACTCCCCACAGCAGTTCGGTCGCGAGATAGGTGTACGGGCCGAGGGCGGTGATGTCGGGTGAGGTGAGGCCGGCGAGGGGGCGAAGCCACACCGCGACGACGAGCAGGGCGAAAAAGAGATACGAGGCCCGAACCAGGAGTTTCGTCGCCAGATCGGGGGGTGCCCGGCGGGCGACGACGGCGACGGCGACGAACGGAACGACGGCGAGTGCCGACCCCCGCGGAACGACGCCCGTAATCGAGAGGGCGAGGACGGCGACCATCCCCGCACCCATGAGCGTCGCGGCGACGCGGCGCGCCCCCCGACGGCCGACGACGACGGCGACGGTGCGCTTGTCGATGGAGCGGTCGTAGTCGTAGTCGGTCGCGTCGTCGACGACTTTGATCCCCGCGAGGACGGTCACGAACACGGCGGCGAAGGCGAGCGCCGCCGTCGAGAGCGCCCGCGCCTGGACGTAGTAGCCGCCGAGGAGGGCGAAGCCGATGCCGACCGGGTAGCCGAGCGTCGCCCCCACGGGATGGGTGTCGAGTTGGGGGGCGTGGCAGACGGCGACGGCCCACCCCGGCACCGCGAGGAGAGCGGCGACGGGGTCGACGAGGGCGCCGAGGGCGACGGCGCCGGCGAGGAAGGCGGTACTCGATCCGGCGAGCGCGAGGTGACAGCCCCGCCGCGTGAGCGGGTGGTCGTCGTCCTCGCCGCGGCGATGGAAGTCGACGAGGCCGTCCTTGACGTGGGCGGTGTAGAGCGCACAGAACGCGACGCCGACGTGCAGGAGGGCAAGCCGGGGGTGTCCGATCCCGCCGAGGACGGCGCCGAATCCGGAGGCGGCCAGCGGCGGGGTCATGAACACCGGATGCACCTGCGAGGCGACGGCACCGAGTGCGGCGCGGGGGCCGGAACCGTGGCGGGCGATAGCCATCGTAGCGTTAGTATGTGCCACACTACCAAATAGGGCCGGCCGTTCGACCGACACCTTCTCGGTTCGTCGGGCGTAGCCGTCGTCCATGACCACGACGCCACGGGAACGGAACGGGCCGCTCGACGGTCTGCGGGTCGTCGACTGTTCGGGCATGATCGCCGGCGGGTTCGCGACGACGCAGTTGGGCGATTTCGGCGCCGACGTGATCAAGGTCGAACACCCCGAGAGCGGCGACCCGCTCCGGGAGTGGCCGCCGTTCGACGAGGAGGTGTCCCTCTGGTGGAAGTCCATCGGGCGCAACAAGCGGTCGGTCACGCTCGACCTGAGCACCGCGGAGGGGAGCGCGCTCCTCCTGGATCTGATCGAAGACGCCGACCTCTTCTTCGAGAACTTCCGGCCCGGCACGCTGGAGAAGTGGGGCCTCGGCCCCGAGCGCTTGTGGGAGACGAATCCGGAACTGATCGTGATCCGGCAGTCGGGCTACGGGCAGACGGGGCCGCGGTCGGAGAAACCCGGCTTCGGCACCGTCGCCGAGGGCATCACGAACTGGGCCAACGTCAACGGCTTCCCGGACAGCAAGCCCCTCTTGCCGCCGATCAGTCTCGCGGATCTGACCGCGGCGATGTTCGCCGTCCAGGCCGCCATGTTCGCCGTCTTCGAACGCGACGTGGGGCGCGGCGGCGGGAGCGGCGAGGGACAGGTGATCGACATGAGCCTCTATGAACCCCTCTTTCGGCTCTTCCTCTCGGAAGTGGAGGCGTACGACCGTCTCGGCGAGACGCGAGAGCGCATCGGCAACCACCACCCCAACGCCGCCCCGCGGAATGTCTACGAGACGACGGACGGCTACATGACGCTCTCGGCGTCGGCACAGGCCATCTTCGAGAACGTCGCGGAGGCCATCGACCGGCCCGACCTGATCGACGACCCCCGCTTTGCCGACAACGATGCTCGTGTCGAACACGCCGACGAACTCGACGAGATCATCGAGGCCTGGACGCGCGAGCGGTCGACCGAGGCGGCTATCGAGGCGATGGAGGCCGCCGACGCCATCGTCGGCCCCGTCTACGACATGGCCGACATCTTCGAGGACGAGCAGTACGCGGCCCGAAACGACATCGTCGAGGTAGACGACCCCGACCTCGGACGTCTGAAGACGGCGGCGCCGATCCCCCGGATGGGACGGACGCCCGGCGCGGTCGAACACGCCGGCCCGCGCCACGGCCAGCACAACGACGAAGTGTTCCTGTCCGAACTCGGCCTGGATAACGCGGAGTACGACCGCCTCCGCGAGGAGGGCGTGATCTGATGGCCGGGGGCGTCGCGCTCCGGGACGTGACGATCCGAGAGGGTGCCCAGATGCCCGGGCGCACCTACGCGGTCGACGACCGGGTGGCGGCGGGGCGCGCGCTCGACCGACTGGGACTGGACGCCATCCAGGCCGGCTTCCCGGTCGTAGGCGAGACGGATCGCGAGGCGATTCGCCGCCTCGCGGCCGACGACGGGGTCGACGCCGACGTGGTCGCCCTCGCCCGCGCGACGACCGGCGACGTGGACGCCGCCCTCGACGCCGACGCCGACGTGATCGAAGTGATCGTTCCAACCTCCGACCGGCAACTCGATCACGTCCTCGGGGCGTCGCGAGAGGCGGCGCTGTCGATGGCGGGCGAGGCCCTGGATCACGCCCGCGACGGCGGCGCCGACACCCATCTCACGTTCGTCGACGGCTTCCGCACCGACCCCGCCCACCTCGCCGATGCCTTCGAGACGTTCCCGTCGGTACCGACGATCACCGTCGCCGACACGGTGGGCGCCCGGACGCCCGGCCGCGTACGGGCGGTCGTGGCCGATCTGTGCGACCGGGGTGTCGGCGGCGACCGACTCGGCGTCCACTTCCACGACGACCTGGGCGTCGCCGTGGCGAACACGCTGGCTGCGGTGAACGCGGGGGCGACGAGCGCCGACGTGAGCGTCGCGTCGCTGGGCGAACGCGCCGGCAACGCGGCGCTGGAACGGGTGGTGGTCGCGGATCACGTCGACGGGGCGGGCGCCGTCGCCGTCGACCGTTCGGAACTCGTCCCCGCTTGCCGGGCGGCGCTCGACGCCCTCGGCGAGGCGGTCGATCCACGGACGCCCGTCCTCGGCGAGGCGGTGACCACCCACGAGTCGGGGATCCACACCGCGGCGATGCTCCGCGATCCGGGCACGTTCGAACCGTTCGACCCGGCGACGTTCGGCGGTGAGCGTCGCCTCGTCTTCGGCGCCGGAAGCGGGCGAGGGAGCGCCCGCGCCCTGCTGGAACGGGCGGGCGTCGACCCCACCGACGAACGCGTCGACCGACTGCTCGACCGGTTGGCCGAGCACGGGCCGATGGATGCCGACGACGCGGTGGCGCTGGTCGAGGAGACGTTCTGACCGCCGTCGGGGCGTGTCAGCCCGACTCACGGAATCGATTTACGGCACAGACCCGTCTGGTTCGTATGAACTACAACTCCGCACTCGACCGGGCGTTCGACACGCTTCCGGAACGAACCCGGGAGGCCGGCGACCGCCTGCAGGTACCCGACCCCGTCGGCGAGACGGACGGGGCCTTCACTCGGCTCACGAACGTCGGCGACATCGCGGATGCGCTCGGTCGCGAGGCCGAACATCTCCACCGATCCATCCAGCGCGAACTCGGGACGAACGGCCAGTTCGACGGCGGGCGCGCGCGGTACAACGGGTCGTTCACCGCCGACGAGTTCGACGCCGCCATCGACGCCTACGTCACGGAGTACGTGACGTGTTCGGAGTGTGGCCTGCCGGACACCAACCTCGTCCGCGAGGACGGCGTCGACATGCTTCGGTGTACGGCCTGTGGGGCGTTCCGACCGGTCGCGAAGCGGCCGAAACAGAGCTCGAACGCGGGACAGCCCACCCTGGAGGAGGGGCAGACGTACCAGCTCCAGATCACCGGCACCGGCCGCAAGGGCGACGGCGTCGCCGAACGCGGCAAGTACACCATCTTCGTTCCCGGCGCCCAGGAGGGCCAGGTCGTCGAGGCGTACATCGACAACATCAGCGGGACGCTCGCGTTCGCGCAGTTGGCGTAAAGCAACGCAGGTGGCGGAAAGCGAAAACGATAGCCCGCCGGGGGGCGTCGTCGGCCCATGCGACTGGCACGCATCTGCACGGCGAAGGGGGTTCTCACCGGCGAGTACGACGACGGCGTCGTCTACGCCGACGGCGACGCGTACGACGTCGAGGCGGGCGACGCGAAACTGATGGCGCCCTGCGACCCCGACGCGATCTTCTGTACCGGGCGGAACTTCGGCGCCAAAATCGAACAGATGGGCGAGGGTGACCGCCCGGATCGGCCGGACTGGTTCATCAAGCCGCCCCACGCGCTCCACCCGCCGGAGGCGCCCATCGACTACCCGGACTGGGTGACGTCGTTCACCTACGCGGGCGAACTCGCCGCCGTGATCGACGAGCGGTGTCACGGCCTCGCGGTCGACGAGGTAGACGACGCCCTGCGGGGCTACACCATCCTGAACGACCTCGACGCCTACGAGCAGGACCGGCGGACGGCACGGAAGGCGTTCGACGGGGCGGCGCCGCTGGGACCGTGGATCGAGACCGACGCCGACCTCGACGGGATGGCGATGGAGACGATCATCTCGGGCGAACGGCGACAGTCGGCGACGACCGACGAGATGATCTTCTCGCCGCCGGAGATCGTCGCCTTCCTCTCCGAGCGGTACACCTTCCGCCCGGGCGACGTGATCTCCTTCGGGAGTCCGGCCAATCCCGGACTGCTCGAACCCGGCGATACGATCGAGATCACCTACGAGGGCGTCGGGACGCTCCGGAACACGGTCGAGTAGGCCGAAACGACTTTCCTGCCTTCGTGTGTGGGACGATTCCATGGCGGAGTCGCTCGATCTGTCGGACGGGTTCGACGTCCACGAGTACCGTGCGGGGCTGAAACTCCACACGCAGGACGGCACCTCGATGTATCTGGAGAACCGGGAGGGGTATACCTGTCCGGCCTGTGGTCGACCGTTCGAACGGCTGTTCGTCTCGGAGGACGACCGGGTCACCTTCGGCAACCCGCCCGATTCCCCCTTCTGTCTCGCGCGAACGCCGGAGCAGTTGCTCCTCCTGACCCACTAGCCCGACACGCCTTTGGTCGTCCTCGTCTACGTCGACCCATGTTCGTCGTCGCTAACCGCATCCCCGTCGCCGAGGGGCGTGGCGAGGAGTTCGAAGAACGATTCCGCGAGCGGGCCGGTCTCGTCGAGGATCGCGAGGGATTCGTCCGTCTGGAGATCCTTCGCCCGGTCGACGCAGACCGGTACGTCGTCCTCACCCACTGGGAGTCCGAGGCGGACTTCGAAGCCTGGACCGACAGCGAGGCGTTCCGAAAGGCCCACAGTCGGGAGTCGCCCGAGGGGTTGATCGAGGGGCACCCGAAACTGGAGACCCACGAAGTCGTCCTCTCGACGGAGTAGGGGTCACGCACAAACCGAAAAGCGTGAAGGTGTACGCGCCGAACTGGCGCGTCACACGATGTACGAGGACATTCTGCTCCCGACGGACGGGGGAGAGTCGATGGACGCGGTGGTCGAACACGCAGTCGACATCGCCGCGCGCCGTGACGCGACGGTACACGTCCTGTACGTGATCGACGACCGGTCGTTCCTGACGATCCAAGACGGCATGAAAGCGGACGTACTCGATGAACTCCGCGCGGAGGGCGAAGCGGCCACGACGACCGTCGCGAGTCGCCTCGAACGCGAGGGCGTCACTGTCCGGACGACGATTCGCAAGGGCAACCCCGCCGACGAAATCCTGGAGTACGCCGAGGAGTCGGGGATCGACCTCGTCGTGATGGGCACCCACGGCGCCGACTACCAGCAGAACATGCTCGGGAGCGTCTCCCAGAAGGTCGTGACGATGTCCGACGTGCCCGTCCTCACCGTCAACATCGCCGACGCCGAGTGATCAGTCCTCGTCGTCGAAGTCGAGGGCGACGGAGTTGATGCAGTAGCGTTCGCCCGTCGGATCGGGGCCGTCCTCGAAGACGTGGCCGAGGTGACCGCCACACCGGGCACAGCACACTTCGGTTCGGGTCATCCCGTGACGGGAGTCCGTCTCGAACGTGACGGCGCCCTCGATGGCGTCGTAGAAGCTTGGCCACCCGCTCCCGGAGTCGAACTTGGTGTCGGCGTCGAACAGCGCCGCGCCACACCCGGCGCAGGTGTAGGTGCCGTCGGCCTTCTGATCGAGGTAGTCCCCGCTGAACTTGGGTTCGGTGCCGCGTTCGCGGAGGATTCGGTACTCCGCCTCGGAGAGTCGTTCGCGCCACTCGTCCTCGGACAGGTCGGACGGTCGCTCGTCGCTCATAGCGAGGCGTACGGATCGCAGACGGATAGCCTCGGCGCCCCGGTCGGTCACTTGGCGCGTTCCCGTTCGGATGCCCGCGGGGACGACACCGTCGGGACGCCGTCGAGGGCGAGCAGATCCGCGAGCCCGTCGAGTTCGTAGGTGGGATCGACCGACAGGTCGTACGACTCGCGGTGAGGGCGGCGGACGAACGCGGCGTCGAGACCGGCCGCTCGCGCCGCCATCACGTCGGACTCGCTGTCGCCGACGAACAGGGCGGCGTCGGCGTCGAGGTCGGACAGGGCGCGCCGGAGGTAGTAGGGTTCGGGCTTTTTCCGTTCCAGACTGCGGATCGTGGGGTCGCGCCCGTAGGCCGTCTCGAAGAGGTCACGCGTCTCGAAGAAGTCGTGCATGAACTCGACGGTGTCTTGCTGGTTCGAACTCACGATGCCGCGCGGGGCGTCGATGCGGCGGATGGCGTCGAAGTCGTCGTAGAGGGCGGCGCGACCCGCCCGGAGTTCGACCCGCTGGGCGTGCGAGGAGTGGTAGTCGCGGGCGCGCCAGAAGCGCGCCGGATCGAGGTCGTACGCCCTGCAGACCGACGTGAGGAGGTCGGGCGTGACGCCGATGGAGACGCGTTCGACATCGTCCGGATCGGGGTCGGAGACGCCGAGGGCGTCGAAGGCTTCCCACGTGGCCCGCCGGAGCACCGCCCGTCCGACCGGTTCGACGAGGACGCCGTCGTTGTCGAACAGAACCGCCTCGTAACTCATACTCCGACGTAGGAGTCGGAGACGAAAAGGGTTTCACCGGACACTCGGCGTTCGGCGCCGAACCCGAGGTTTAATTCACTCGCCCGCGATGTGCGCGTCGATGGGCGACGACCGCATCGAACGGCGGGCACTTCTCGGCGTCGGCGCCGGCGTGTTGGCGTCACTGGCCGGCTGTGGGCGACTGTTCATCGAACCGGAGTCGACGACGACGACGACACCCACCACCGAGACGGCAACGACTACACCCGAGCCGACGCCGACGGCCACCGCGACGCCCTCGCCGGAACCGACGACGACACCCACCGCCACGGCCGCACCCCTGCCGAGCGAGGTCATAGAGATCCAAAACCGGCAGTTGACGGTTCGGCGGAGCCGGTTCGAGCGATTCGGACTCGTCAGCTACCGATTCGAGGTAGAGAACACGGGTCAGCGAGCAATCGAGTACGCCGAGTTCCGAGTGCGAGCCCGATACGACCACGCGGATATCTCCCGGATCGTCGGCACGGCGTACCCCCGGTTCCGGTTCGACGCCGGCGGTGACGACGACGACACGAGCGAGGAGTCGCGCCCGGGACTCCAGGCCGGGGAAACCGACCGGGTACGCGAGCGACTCCGGTTCGAGCGCGACGGCCGGGCGAACGGGTCGACCGCTGACGAGCGGTTTTACCTGGAACTCAGCGTCCGGCGGCTACGGTACCGATGAGCCGGCGAAATCGCCACACCCCACAAGATACTTAGCTGGCAGTGGGATAGCTTCACACGATGGGGAGGCGCTCGACGACACGACGGACGCGGTCACGCCTGCGGAGCGCGGGGGTCGTACTCGTCTGTAGCCTCCTGCTCGCGGCGGCGGCCGGAACGGGGATCGGTGCCGCCCAGGAGGCCGACGGCCTTCGGTTCGCCAACGCGGTGACGACGGAACAGCGCGGCGACGTGGCAGAGATCCCGATTTTGGTCGGCGACCGGCAGCACGTCACGCTCAGCGTCCGGGCGCCCGACGGCACCTACGAGACGCGGGTTCGGGCCGTCGACGCGGACGACGACGGGCGGATCACGGTCGAAATCGACACCTTCCGGGCTGGCTGGGTCACCGACGAGTCGACGGCCTACGCGGCCGGCGACGGGGATCGGCTCACGTCGGTCAGTCGACGGACATCCCGGCTGCGTGGGCCGCTCCCGAAACGGCGGTACAACCTCGTCGTCGCCGCCGGGAGCGAGAGCACGTCGGCGACGCTCGCCCTCCGACCCGGTACCGTCGGCTCGGCGACGGCGGCGACGCTCCCCGCGGAGTGGTCGGGCAACGCGACGACGGTATCCGAGACACCCCGGTTCGAAACGGGACGCGTCGCCATCGACGACCACGCGGTCGTCACGTTCAACGCGAGCGGCATCGGCGGCCTCGTCGGATCTTCGGCGCCGGGCACGAATCTCGTGTATCCAACCGACAGTATGCCGGGGGCTTCGACCACCCACACGGTCAGCGTCGACGCCGACCGGCAGGTGACGCCCGAGACGATCACGATTCGGTACGGCGAGGGCGGCGCGCCCCAGACGCTCGGGCGCTTCGACGTCGACCGGATCCGCCACCTCGGCATCGACACGGACGGTGACGGCATCGTCGAGACGGATCTGCGTCCGGCGGTCACGGGCGTGGAACCCGGGGAGCGCGCGGTCACGGTCACGCTCGACACCGACGCGTCGGTGGCCGCGAACGAGACGCTCCTCCTGCAGTACCGGGCGACGAACCCCACAGCGACCGGGGCCTACGGCGTCCACGCCGTAGTCGAAGGCCGGAAGTCGGTCGCGGTCGACGGCCGGGTGGTGTACGGCGTGGCGGGCCGCGGAACGCTCGGCTACGGACTCGACCTCCGGGTCGGGGCCGACGGCGAGGAGACGGTGGTCGACCCCCTGGCCGCCGTCGACTATCACTACGCCGACGACCGCCTGTACGCGGTTGTGAACACCTCGACGCTGACCGTCGGCGAACGCTACAGCGTCGGCCTGATCCGATGGGGAGTGAGTCCCCTCGGCTCGGACACCCGGGCGGCGAGCGCGGACATCCGGATCACCGACCGGCAGGCGACCCTCGTCCAACCGTCGCCAGACGATCCGTTCGTCGTCTCGCCATCCGAGACGACGTTCCGCGCGAAGACGACCCTGGCGCCGACGACCGAGGTGGTCGTCGAGGTGTCCGGGGCGCCGCCGAACAGTTTCCTGTTCCGACAGAGCACGCGCGTCTCGGCGGATCGGACGCTCTCGGCGCGGTTCGACCTGGGGACGGCGACCGCCCGAAAGTCGATCACAGTGCGCATCGTCGACAACGGAACGCTGCTGGAACGGGAAGACGGCGCTGTGGGCGAATAACTAAGTCGGTCGGTCGCCCAGTGTCGACAACTCGCCGATAGTGGTCGGCCACGCTCCCATGCTTCCGCTCGTCTCCGTCGCGTTCGGCCTCGGACTCGCCCTCGTCGCCAGCGCGTACGCCGTCTCCCGCCTCGATGTCGGCTACCGGCGGGCGTTCGTCACCACGATGGCTCTCCTGGCGGTCGTCGGCGTGGCCGCCCAGGTGACGCCGCTCGCACCCGCCTCGACGGACGAGACGACGGCCGTCGCCGACCGGCCCCCGGAGAGGGTAGTGGAGGTAGCTCGGGCGCCGACGGCGACGACACCGGCGACTGCGACGGCACCGGCGACTGCGACGGCACCGGCGACGGCGACGGCACCGGCGACGGCCACCACCGGAACGAACGCGACGGTGGTCGGCGTCGTCGCGGGCGACTGGCTCACCTACCGCACTGCGTCGGGGACGCGACGAACGGTTCGACTCGCCGGCGTGGACGCGCCCGGCATCGACGGCGACGACCCCCGGCAGTTCGACGGCGTGCTGACCGGCAGTCGAGGGCGGAACTGTCTCGGCACCTACGGCCGCCAGGCGCTGGTCTCGCTTCGGACGGGGCTCGTCGGCGAGGCGGTGACCGTCCGATCGGTGGCGAGCGAACGCGGGCCGGCCGCCGTACTGACCGTCGACGGGCGGTCGGTCAACCGACGGCTAGTCGAACGGGGCCACGCCCGGGCGACGGGTGACCGGTACGCCGACGCCGAACGCGCCGCCCGGAGCGCCACGCGAGGGCTCTGGTCGTGTACCGTCGTCGAACCGGAACGGCCGCTCCGCGAGTCGAACGGGACGAACGTGCGCGTCGCGACGGTACGCCCCAATCCGCCGGGCGACGACGCGGCAGCACTCGCCGACGAGTACGTCGTCGTCGAGAACGTCGGCCGGGAGACGGTCGACCTCTCGAACTGGTATCTCGTCGACGGCGACGGCAATACGTACTTCTTCTTCGACGGCCGACACCTCCGCCCGGGCACGGAACTCGTTCTCCACGTCGGCGAGGGGCAACGTACCGAGGGGCACGTCTACTGGAACGCCCCGACGCCCGTCCTCGACAACGATCACGAGACGTTGAAACTCGTCGACGGTGACACCGACCGCGTGATCAGGCTCTCCTACTGATCGACAACAGTCGATACACCGGTCGGAGTGGTCGACGACCGAGCCAACAACGCGAGTACAGTTTAACTCCGTTTGAGTGGAAGTCCGCTAATCGCCATCGTTATGATTAGCCGACCGCAGATGCCACCAATGAGGCGGATTACGATTCTGGCGGTCGTCGGATTACTGCTGGTCGCGCCGGTCGCCCCTGCGATGGCGTCGAGCGTCGTGGCAGGGAACCCGGAGCTGAGTCTGAGCGTCGCCGACGATACGTTCAAGGCGAACGAGGAGGCGCGCCTCACGGTCGCAGTGACCAACGACGGCGATATCGACGACGGCGGCGTCGGTCGCTTCGAGGATCAAGTGCAGACGGCTCGGAGCGTCCAGATGCGGGTACTCGAACGGAAGGTCGCCGCGCCAATCGACGTGAAGACGGGGACGGTGACGACGGGAAGCCTTGGGCCGGGCGGCGCCGCCGAGTTCGGCTTCAATCTAGAGATCGGTGACGCCGAACCGGGCACGTACACGATTCCGGTCGAGGTCACGTACCGCCACGCCCGAGCGATCCTCTACGACAAAACCAGCTCGGGTCCCGCCGAAATCGAATACGTCTGGCTCGACGAGAAACGGACGGTCGATCTGACGATCCGGATCGAAGAGCAGGCGGAGTTCGAAATCGTCTCCGAGGGCTCGAACGAACTGTTCGCGGGCGACACCGGATCGCTCAACTTCACGATACAGAACACGGGGTCGCAGACGGCGCGGAACGCGACGGTACAGTTGGCGTCGAAAGCGTCGGGGCTGTTCTTCGGCAGTCCCGCGAACCCGTCGCCCGACACCGGCGTGTTCGTGCGGACGCTCGATCCGGGTGAGAAACGGCGGGTGTCGGTGCAGGTGGGGGCGACCGACGACCTCTCTGCGGGCGAGTATCCGGTCGATGCAGTCGTCTCCTACCGCGACCAGAACGACATCGCCAGACAGTCCGACACGCTGAGTACGGGCGTGCGGGTGCGGCCCGAACGAACCTTCGCCATCGAAGACCTCTCGACATCGAACTTCCGGGTCGACGAGTCGGAGGCGACACTTTCGGGCCGGATCGTCAACACCGGCCCGGCGCCCGCCCGGAACGTGGTCGTCACGATGCGGGACAGCGGGCCGGTGACGCCGACGAACGGTGAGACCGCAGTCGGCACGCTCGAACCCGGCGAGGCCGCGCCGGTCAGCTTCACGACCGCTATCGCCAGCGACGCCGAACCCGGCACCAACTCCTTCACGTTCGACGTGGAGTACGAGAACGCCGAGGGCGACGTGCTGACGGCGTCGAATCCGATCCGGAAGTCGGCGACCATCGAACCCGAACGCGACCGCTTCGAGGTGACTGACGTGTCGACGACGGTGACGCCCGGCGGCACGGCACGGCTCTCCGCCACGGTGCGATACCTGGGTGACACCCCCATCTCGGCGGTCAATGCCCGCCTGTTCACCAGCGATCCGCTGTCCACGTCGGACGACGGCGCCTTCCTCGGGACGATGGAGCCGGGGGAGACGGCGAACGCGACGTTCCGGATCAGCGCGACGGCCGACGCGCTCCCCAAGCAGTACGCCGCGTCCATCGAGGTGCGGTACGACGAAGCCGACGGCGACACGGAGTTCACCGACGGGATGCCCATCGGCGTGGCCGTGGACGAAGCCTCCGGCGGCCCGCCGGTACTCCCCATCGCCGCGGGCGTGATCGGATTCCTCGTGATCGGCGGTCTGGTGTGGTATCGCCGCCGATGACGATGCCGGGAGCCGACGGGGTGACGGACGTGGCCGACCGACTCCGGGAGGTGTGCTGACGTGTCGGCGTTGCGCGACCTCTTCGGTGCGGTCGGTCACGAGATCCAGGCGCATCCAGTAGCCACGCTGCTGATCGCGGCAGTGCTGCTTTTCACCGCCTTCGGCGGCGCGGCCCAGATCACGAGCGTCACGGGCGATCAGGCCTTCACCGGTGAGACCCCGACCCTGGAGAAGTTCAACGAGGCGTTCGACCGCGGGTCGATAGCAGTGCTCGTCCGAGGGGCGGTGAGCGACCCATCGACGATCAGAGCCGTCGGCCGGTTCGACGACCGGATGTCGGCAGTGGAAAACGTCGCCTACGTGTCGAGCCCGGCCGACCGTGTGCGCGCCGAATACGGCCGGATTCCGAACTCGCAGGCGAAAATCGAGCGCGTGATCGGCGATCCCGGCACCGCGTTCGTGCGGGTGGTGTTCGAACCGGGGCTCACCCAGCCGGAGGAGCGTCCGATCTACGCCGAGGCGCTGAACGCCCAGGAGTGGGCGCGCTTCCCCGCCGGCGTCGACGTGATCGTCACGGGGTCGGCGGCCTTCTCCGCGCAACTGTCGGCGCTCATCCAGCAGAGCACGAACCAGTTGCTCGGCCTCGCGGTCGGCCTGATGATCGTCGCCCTCTTTTTCCTCTTCCGCGGGGTGCGCCTGCGACTCCTGCCCATCGTCGCGGTGTTCGTGGGTGTTCTCTACACGTTCGGCGCCATCGGTTACGCGGGCGTCCCCAACTCGACGCTGACGAGCGCCGTCTTCCCCATCTTGATCGGCCTCGGCATCGACTACTCCGTACAGTTCCACGAGCGCTACGAGGAGGAGTTGGAAACGTCACCCCCGCGGGAGGCGCTCCCGCGGGCGCTGTCGGGGATCGGCCCGCCGGTGTTCGTCGCGATGCTCGCGGCCGCCCTCGGCTTCGGCGCGACCTGGATGTCGACCCAGGGGACGCCCGCGTTCGTCTGGTTCGCACAGACCTCCATCTTCGGCGTGTTGCTCACCTTCCTCGCTGGCATCCTGATCCTGCTCCCGATTCTGACGCTCTACGCACGGTGGCGACGGCACGGCCTCGGTGAACTCGGTGGCTCCAAACGGCGGGGTAGCCACGACGCGAGCAGCAGCGACGACGAGGACGGCGACGACCAGGACGGCGACGACGAGCCCGATCCGACCGACTCGGAGCGGGTCGGCGTCCTCGGGAAGACCCTCGGCCGCACGTCACGGGTGCTCGCGGCCAACCCGGCAGTCGTCCTCTTGCTCGCGCTCCTGTTGATGGGGGCGGGCTTCCAGGCCGGACAGGGACTGGACACGCTCGCGGATACGGAGGAGTTCATCCCGCAGGATCTGCCGGCCTACGTCGACCTCCAGCAGTTCCGCTCGCAGACCGGCGGCGGGACGGCGGTACAGTACGACGTGATCGTCCTCGGGAGCGACCTCAGACATCCGGCGGTGTTACGGTGGATGGAGCGATTCGACCGGGTCGCCACCGGCGCGCCACTCGTCCAGGGGGTCGACTCGCCGGCGACGCTCGTCAAAGAGTACAACGGTGGCGAGATTCCCGCGACGCAGGCGGGCGTAGAGCGCGTCCTGGCCGACGTACCCGCCCGGGAGCGCGCCCGGTACTACAACGACGGCTACGCCCATATCACGGTCGTCGCGGCCCAGGATATGACGACGGGCGAGACGCTCTCGTTCATCTCGAACGTCGAGAAGGCGATCAGCTACAGCAACCCGCCGCCGGGCGTCGAACCGACGCTCACCGGCACGGCCGCCATCTCACCGCCGTCCATCGTCGAACAGATCGAGAGCCGGAACGTGACGACGGGGCTCGGCGTCCTGTTCGTCTTCGGCCTGCTGTTCGCCTACTACCGGAACCTCGTAAAGGCCATCGCGCCGCTGATCCCGATGCTGTTCGTCATCGGGTGGCAGAACCTCTACATGGCCGCACTCGACATCGCCGTCTCGCCGCTCGGGGCGTCGCTCGGAGCCATGAGCGTCGGCATCGGCGCCGAGTACACCATCATCGTGATGGAGCGATACTACGAGGAGAAAGCCCGGCCTGGCGCGAGCAAACTCGACGCCGTGGAGACGGCGGCCACCCGCGTCGGCAAGGCCATCACCGTCTCGGGGATGACCACAGTCTTCGGGTTCTCGGCGCTGACGCTGTCGCCGTTCCCCATCCTCGCCGACTTCGGCTTCCTGACCGTGGGCGTCATCTTCCTGACGCTGGTGGCCGCGCTGGCGACGCTTCCGCCGACCCTGATCGTCCTCGACACCGCGGCCGAGCGGCTTCCCCGGCTCTGGGGGGCGAACCCGGTCGACGGCGACGCGGCCTCCGGGCCGTGACGCCTGGCCGGTGCCCACACACGGTCGTGCCGCCGACAGGGGAACGCATAACTAACCCCGCGTCGAGACGACCACTATGCCCACTGCACCTGCCGACTCGGAGTACGGCACCACTCTGGTTCCGACGGTAACGCCCTTCTCGAACGGCGCGGTCGACGCCGAAGCGGTCGCGGAACTCAGCGAGTTCGTCCTCGCCAACGGCGCCGACGGCCTCGTCCCCTGCGGGACGACCGGCGAGTTCGCTAGCCTCACCGACGAGGAGTACGAGACGGTGGTTCGGACGAGCGTCGACGCCGCCGACGGCGCGCCCGTCCTCCCGGGCGCCGCGGCGACGAGCGTCGCCGGCACCCTCGACCGCATCGACATCGCAGCCGACTGTGGCGCCGACGCCGTGTTGATCGTCCTGCCCTACTTCCACGGCGCGAACGACCCGGCCGGCAACGAGCGGTTCCTCCGGGCGGTACTCGCCGAAACGTCGCTGCCCATCGTCCTCTACAACATCCCGTCGTGTGTCGGCCAGTCCATCGACGCCGACCTGGTCGAGGCCGTCGCCGACCACCCCGACCTCGCGGGGATGAAAGACACGAGCGGCGACCTCACCCACCTCCTCGAAGTCATCCGACGGACGGGCGACGACTTCCACCTGTTCCAGGGATGGGACAGCCAACTCGTCCCCGCGGTGTCGATGGGTGCCACGGGCGGGATCAACGCCGTCTCGAACGTCTTCCCGGGTGTGATGGCCGAGGCCATCGACGCCGCGGCGACCGATGACCTCGACCGTGCCCGCGAACTCCAGTTGGAACACATCGCCCCGATGTTCGGCACCTCCCTGGAGTACGGGTTTGCGCCGACGACGAAGGCGGCGCTGGTCGAACGCGGCGTCATCGACGACGACGCCGTGCGCCCCCCGCTGGTGGAGCTGGACGACGAACAGGTCGCGACGGTGCGCTCGGTCGTCGAGGACACGGTCGGCGCCGCCGTGGAGTAGGTCGCACCCCCGCAAGCGGGAGCCACGAGGCTTATCTTCCGTCCGGTCGAACCCACAGTGTGAGTCAGACGACACTCCGGATCGACCCCCACGTCCATTCCGCGGCCTCCTACGACGGCCACGACCCCGTCGAGCTGCTGCTGGAGCAGACGGCCGAAATCGGGCTCGACGGAATCGTCGTCACGGATCACGACGTGATCCACGAATCACTCCGCGCGGCGGAACTCGCCCCCGAGTACGGCCTGGTCGGCATCCCCGGCGTCGAAGTGTCGACGGCAGTCGGTCACCTGCTGGCCATCGGCGTCACGGAGATGCCGCCGCGGCGTGCACCCCTCGACGAGACGGTGTCGTGGGTGCGCGACCACGGTGGCGTGGCTATCGTGCCCCACCCGTTCCAGCGGAGTCGCCACGGGATTCCGCGGCGACACCTCCTCGACTGCGACGCGGTCGAGGTGTTCAACTCGTGGCTGTTCACCGGCTTCCGGAACCGGCGGGCGCGGCGCTTCGCGAGCGAGCACGGGTATCCCGCCGTCGCCGCCAGCGACGCCCACTCCGTGCCACACGTGGGACGGGCGTACACCGAACTCGTCATCGACACCGACCGGTCGAGCCTCGACGGTGATGCAGTGCTCGACGCCGTCCGGAGCGGTGCGACGCGGATGCGCGGGCGGCATCAGCCGATCACGGCCTCGGCCCACCACTACGCGGTGGGGTCGGCGCGCAAGAGCGGCTACTACGCGAAAATCGGCGCACTCAAAGGGCAGGCGGCGGCCCGAGCCGGCGCCCTCAACGTGGGTCAGCTGCTGGCCGACATCGCTCCTTGGTAGCCCACGGCCGACGTTTTTTGTAGTGGTGTGCCAAGACGTACTCATGGCGAGCAGAATACGCACCCTCCTCTCTCGGATCGCACGGTCGTACGTGCTGTTCGTGGTGATCGGCGTGGTCGTGGGGCTCGCACTGGCCCCCGTCGCGTGGAACGCCACGTCGACGGAGGGCACCGTCGCGGTCGTCCCCGTGTCGGGAACCATCGACGGCGGAAGCGCGGCTGGCGTCTCGTCGATGCTCCGACAGGCGCGCCAGGATTCCGACGTGAAGGCGGTCGTGTTGCTCGTAAACAGCGGGGGTGGGGGCGCTGCCGCGAGCGAGGAACTGTACCTCCAGACCAAACGCACAGCACAGGAGATGCCACTGATCACGAGCGTCGACGCCTCGGCCGCGTCGGGCGCGTACTACACCATCGCCCCGAGCGATCACATCTACGCCAAGCCGGCGTCCGTGGTCGGGAGCGTCGGGGTGCTCGCGACGGCACCCCAGTCGGTCGAACCGACCACGCTCATCGCCACGACGGGACCGAACAAACTGACCGGCGGTGACGAACGCGAGTTCAACTACATCCTCGAATCCCTGGGTAACGCCTTCGTCGGCGCCGTGTTCGAGCAACGGGGCGACCGGCTCGCCCTGTCACGGACGGAACTCGAACAGGCACGCCTCTACAGCGGCACCCAGGCGGTGCAGAACGGCCTCGTGGACTCCATCGGGGGACGACAGGCCGCAATCGAGCGCGCGGCCAACGAGGCCGGCCTCGACCGATACAACGTGCGTGTCATGCGCCCGGACGGGACGGCGCGGTTCCTCTCGCGGTCGAACTTCGTGGCGTCGACCGCGCCGGACAAGAAGATGGTGTCGGCCGAGTACTTCTACGGCGACGACCCGTCGGGGCCGGTGTTTCTGATGGTTCCGTCGATGTATCTCGACCCGTCGATCAACGAGTCGGCCGGAATCCCGGCCGTCGCGGGCGCGGATGGCACGGCCGCGACACGAGGAGGGAACCATGTGGTGGCGTGAACTCGGCAAGCGGGTCGCGGTGCTCGCCCTGACCGTCGCCGTCGTCCTCGCCGTCGCGGGCGCCGGCCCGATGCTCCTCGGCGGCGAGGAGAGCGACAGGACACTCGACAACCCCGAGTACGACCCCGGGGCCGTCGTGCCGGACACGCTGAACGCGACGGGAACCGTCGAGACGGCGCCCGAGGCCGGCGCCACCGACGGCGGCACGGTCGTCATCGACCGGGGACACGGGAACCGATTCGCTCGGTCGGACATCGAACCGCTCGTGGACGCTCTGGTTCGACAGGGCTACACCGTCGAGTTCTACACCGAAGGCGACCTGGCAGCGTCACTCGCCGACGCCGACGCGTTCCTCGTCATCGACCCCGGCGCGGAGTATCCGCCGGGAGACGTGGACGACGTGCGGCAGTTCACGGGCAACGGCGGTAGGTTGGTGATGGTGGGTGAGCCGGATCGCACCGCGATCAACACGGGACTTCTCGGCACCAGCCTCCAGACCCGGCAGAGCCGACTCACGACGCTCGCCTCCCGGTACGGAATGAGCGTCGACACGCAGTACCTCTACAACCAGAAACACGCCGACGGAACCTTCAAACACATCCTCGCACGGCCGACCGGCAACGGGGAACTGGACGGCGTCGAGACGGCGGCGATGTACACCGCGGCGGCGGTCACGGCCCGGGGTGGCACCGTCGTCATGCGGAGCGCGCCGAACACCTTCAAGTCGGGGAGCGACGACACGACCGGCGAGTATGCGGTCGCGGTTCGCAAGAACAACGTCCTGTTGCTCGGCGACAAGACGTTCATGGGCAGTAGTCGGTTCAACGTCGCCGACAACGAGCAGTTCGTCGCCTACATCGTCGAGTTCATGATCAAAGGGGATCACGAAGCGCCGAGCGACGGCGAGTCGGCCAGCGAGTCGGCCGCGGCCGAATCGGCGGCGACGCCGACCTCCGCCGGTTGATCGGCGTCGTCGGTCAGCAACGTTATCCCGCCCGACCGCCAGGGAACGGTATGAGCAATCCGACTGCGACGCTGCACACGACACACGGCGACATCACGGTCGAACTGTTCGCGGAGCGCGCGCCGAAGACGGTCGAGAACTTCGTCGGGTTGGCGGAGGGCGCCGACGACCGAGACGCCGAAATCGCGCCCGGAACCGGCGCGTGGGAAGACCCGGAGACGGGCGAGAAACGAACCGACCCGCTCTACGAAGACGTGCCGTTCCACCGCATCATCGCGGGCTTCATGCTCCAGTGTGGTGACCCGACGGGCACCGGTCGTGGCGGGCCGGGCTACACCTTCGACGACGAGTTCCATCCCGACCTCCGACACGACAGTGCGGGCACGCTCTCGATGGCCAATCGCGGCCCGGACACCAACGGCTCGCAGTTCTTCATCACGCTCGACGCCCAGCCGCATCTCGACGACAGTCACGCGGTCTTCGGCGAGGTCGTCGACGGAATGGACGTGGTCGAACGGATCGGTGCGGTGGAGACGACGCCCGACGATCAGCCGACCGAGGACGTCCGGCTGAAGTCCGTCGATGTGGGTCGCTGATCGGGAAACGCGCCGACGAATGGCGGGTGGTGAGCGTCGCGGTCGAACGGAGGGTCGGCTGTGACGACGGAACCGACCGTCGAAACGACGCGCTCGGCGTTCCTGGCGGCAAGCGAGGGCGCGTCGCCGACCGCCCGCGTGCCGGTCGTGGCGACGCTCGACGCCGACCCGTTCGACGCCTATCGCCGCGCACGCGGCGACGCGCCGTCCGTGTTCTTCGAAACCTCGGGCGGCCGTCCCGGATGGGGCTACTTCGGTGTCGACCCCGACTTCGTTCGTGAGGCGGGCGGGAAGAGCGACGAATCGGGGGCCAGCGTCCTCGAGACGATCACCGAACTGGTCGGCGAGGAGTCACTCGCGCGGGGCGACTGCGAGGTTCCGTACCCCGGCGGCTTCTTCGGATGGCTCTCCTACGACACCGTACGAGAGATAGAGCGACTGCCGGAGACGACGGTCGACGACCGGAGGCTCCCCCGCCTCCAACTCGGCCGCTACAGCTGTCTCGCGGCGTGGCGGGCCGGCGAGTCGACGCTTCGGCTCGTCGCGACGCCGCGAGTGGGCGACGACCCGGCCGCCGCCTACGAACGGGGTCGGGAGCGCGCGCTGGCCCTGGCCGAGGCGGCGACGACCGGTGATCCGTCGGTCGGGGCGCCCCGAGTGGCGGGGCCAGTGAGTTTTTCGAGTTCCTGTGACCGGGCGGCGTACGGCGACCGTGTCCGGAGGGTTCAGGAGTATATCCGCGACGGCGATACGTTCCAGGCGAACGTCTCACACCGCCTGACGGCGCCGGCGGCCGTCCACCCGGTCGACGCGTTCGGGGCGCTCCGGGAGGTGAACCCGGCGCCGTACTCGGGGCTGATCGAGTTCCCGGGCGTGGATCTGGTGAGCGCGAGCCCCGAACTTCTCCTTGAACGCGACGGCGACCACCTGGCGACCGAACCGATCGCCGGCACGCGGCCCCGCGGCGAGGACGCAGAGGCCGATCAGCGCCTCGAAGCCGACCTGCGAAACGACGAGAAAGAGCGGGCGGAACACGCGATGCTGGTCGACCTCGAACGCAACGACCTGGGGAAGGTGAGCGAGTACGGGACGGTCACCGTCGACGAGTACCGCCGAGTCGACCGCTACTCCGAGGTGTTCCACCTCGTCTCGGAGGTCACCGGACGCCTCCACGAGCAGTACGACCTCGGCGACGCTATCGGCGCGGTGTTCCCGGGCGGGACGATCACCGGTGCGCCCAAACCCCGAACGATGGAGATCATCGACGAGGTGGAACAGCACCGACGCGGGCCGTACACGGGAAGTATGGCGGCCATCGGCTTCGACGGCCGAGCGACGCTCAACATCATCATCCGGACGCTGGTGCGCCACGGCGACGAGTACCACCTCCGCGTCGGAGGCGGCGTCGTCCACGACTCGGTGCCCGACCGGGAGTACGACGAGACGTTGGCGAAAGCGCGGGCACTGGTGAACGCCGTCGATACGGCCCTCGGTGACGACGCGGCGATGGAGGTGCAGATCCGATGACGCGGGTGCTCGTCGTCGACAACTACGACTCCTTCGCCTACAACCTCGTCCAGTACGTCGGCGAGTTCGCCGAAGAGGTGGTCGTCCGCCGGAACGACGCCATCGACCGCGACGGGGTTCGGCGCCTCGATCCGGACGGCATCGTCGTCTCGCCGGGGCCGGGCGTCCCGCGGGACGCGGGCGTATCGATGCCCGTGTTCGCCGAACTCGACTACCCCGCTCTCGGAGTGTGTCTCGGCCACCAGGCGCTGTGTGCCGTCCACGGCGCGACGGTGCGGCACGCGCCCGAGGTGGTTCACGGCAAGCGGTCGGCGATCCACCACGACGGCCGGGGGGTGTTCGCCGGCCTTCCCGACCGGATGGAGGTCGGGCGGTACCACTCGCTGGCGGTCGACCGCGGGGACGTCCCGGATGCACTGGAGGAGACGGCCCGCACCGACGACGAGGCTGGCGTCGTGATGGGCGTTCGTCACCGCTCCAAGCCCCACATCGGCGTCCAGTTCCACCCGGAGAGTATTCTGACCGACGACGGGAAACGGCTCATCCGTAACTTCCTCGATCTATGCAGTACCACGTGAACGGCGACCTGGTCGACGCCGACGACGCGGCGGTGAGCGTCGAGGATCGGGGATTCCTCTACGGCGACGCCGCCTTCGAGACGCTCCGGGCCTACGGGGGCGCCGTGTTCGAGTGGGACGCCCACCGCGACCGACTCGAACGCACCTGCGAGACGCTCGGGATGAGTGGAGCCACTCCCGACGACCTGCACGACCGGATCGCGGCCACCCTCGACGCCAACGACTGCGACGACGCGTACGTCCGTGTCTCGGTCACCCGGGGTGCCCAACCCGGCAAACTCACGCCCGACCCCGAAGTGACCCCCACGGTCGTCGTCATCGTCAAACCGCTCCCGCGGGGTGGCACCGAGGGCGAGTCGGTGTGGGACGACCCGGCGACCGTCCACACCGTCGAGACGCGCCGAATCCCCGAGGCGGCGATGCCCGCCGACGCCAAGACCCACAACTACCTCGACGGGATTCTGGCACGCCTGGAACTCAGGGAGACGGAAGCCGACGAAGCACTCGTCCGGGACACCGAGGGATTCGTCGCGGAGGGTGCGACCAGCAACGTCTTTTTCGTCGACGACGGGGTGCTCCGGACGCCCGCACGCACGGAACCGATCCTGCCGGGCGTGACCCGGGCGGTCGTCCTCGACCTCGCCGAGGAGGCGGGGATTCCGGTCGAAACCGGGCGTTACGACCTCGAGGCGGTGCGTGCCGCCGACGAGGCGTTCCTGACGAACACGACGTGGGAGGTGCGGCCGGTCGAACGGCTAGACGGCGTCGCCGTCGGTGGCGGACCGATCACCGACCGCCTGGCGGAGGCGTTCGACCGCCGGATCGACACGTGGTACGACGGAGGCGAGTGACGAGACTCGACGGAGGGGCCTCGTCGCGTCCCACGCCCCGGCGGCCGACGCGGGACACGTCAGCATCGGTACGTTTGTCTGACGACAATTTATCATCGAACAGCCTCGTGTATCGGATATGAAAATCGATCCCGCGAAGGAGCGAGTCGACACGGAAGGGACGGCCGGCACCGACGAAACGGACGACGGAACCGAGACGGCCGAACCGCTGACCATCGGGTTGCCCGACGGAAGCGAGAGCGTCTCGGAGGCCATCCTCTCTCACCGGCAGATGCTCACGAATCCGTCGGAACACGGG
This sequence comes from Haloplanus sp., assembly GCA_042216725.1. Classification (GTDB taxonomy): domain Archaea; phylum Halobacteriota; class Halobacteria; order Halobacteriales; family Haloferacaceae; genus Haloplanus. The sequence continues at coordinate 19,017 of JBDGTP010000028.1, read as the reverse complement.
CTGGTCTCGACGGCCGAGGCCGAGGAGGTTCAAGAGACCGTCGAACGGCTTTCGGACGAGGTTCCCGACGATCTCCAAGAGGAGATGCAGACGCTCGAAACGTCGGTCGACGAGTTGGGAGAGCGGCTCGACCGGCAACAGCGGCAGATTCAGGAGCTTCGCGACACCGTGGCGTCGCTCGCCGAAATCCTCGGAGCCTCGGTCGACTTCCAGCGTCTGGACGAGGAGCAGTCGTAGCCCTCGCGGCCGGGACGGCCGGCGGCGAACTGCGGGGATCACGAGGATCGAAAGCCACTTGCGGGGAAGCGGGGAACAGGACACCCGGGCGAGGGTGGCCGAGCCAGGCCAAAGGCGGCGGGCTTAAGACCCGCTCTCGAAGGAGTTCGGGGGTTCGAATCCCCTCCCTCGCACTACCGCTCCGAACGAACGTGAGGAGCGTCTCGTGCGTCTGTGGAATCGAAACAGGGAGTGGAGTGAACCGTGTGAGCGGAACGACCGTGGTTCGAATCCCCTCCCTCGCACTACCGCTCCGAACGAACGTGAGGAGCGTCTCGTGCGTCTGTGGAATCGAAACGGCCGTATCGGGACGCATCGACTGGGCAGACAGCGCCCGAGAGTGACGCCCCGTCGCGCTTACGCGCGGCCGTTGAGCGGACAGACGAAGTAGTCCGGGGGGCCGAAGCCGGGGTTGCCGAGGGTGACTTCGATGTAGCCCTTCTCGAGAACGGCGTCGGCGTTCGTGAGCGGTGCGTCGTCGTTGAAGGCATCGACGTCGGTGACCGTCGCGGAGAAGTGCGTCCACTGGCCGCCGTTCCAGTCCGTGTCGCCGGGCGCGGATTCGGAGACGAACGGCGACTGCTGGGCGTCGCTCGCGTCCCCGTTGTCGACGATGGACTGTCCCCCGTCGTTGAGGAAGTAGATGTTGTCCTCCGGATCGGGCCGGTCGTCGAGAACCGTCACGACGTTCGTCCGCCAGAGGTCGTCGTTCGCGTAGACGCGCCCGAACGTCTTGCCGTTGCCCCGGTCGTCACCCTTGCCCGGTGTCGCCACGGACACACCAGTAGTGGTCACGCCAAGCGTCGCCGCTCCGAGCAGGCCACCCGTTCGAAGCACCCGTCGTCGCGTGCAGTCGGTAGAGTCACTCATTGGTTTCTCGGAGGTGGGAACCTCCAGCAGTACGGTTGGGGAACCAACAGAAGGGGATTTTGCGAACTCCGTGCTGGATGCGTGCGCACTCCGTCTAGAGTCCGTTCGGAATTGGGCGTCGCAGTGGGAGCACGACCGCTGTCGGTGGCTCGCGATCAGTACAACGGAAAGCGAAAAGCGAGCGTACGGGGAAAGAGGGGTCCGTACGGTCGCTTGCCGCCCTGAATTGGTCCCCGCTGACGCTTCGGCCCTCCAGACGAAGCGTCACTCGACACAACGGGAGTCAAGAACTTAAACGTGCCGCCGTCGGCAGAATGGCAGGGGTGCCGAAAGCCCGGACTGCGACGCGAGGGACTTTTGCCCGCTCACAGCCTGTGTTTGGGTATGACTGAGACATCCGGACGGGCCGCACGCGCGTTCCGCGATCAGGGCTCGTTCGAACGGGTCGGCGACGGACGATACCAACTGACGACGACGACGTTCGACGCAGTCGTGACGGCGACCGAGCGGGACGGACGGATCGAGTTCGAGGTGCAGGTACGGGCACCGTCGCTCTCGGCGGCCACCGCGGACGAGGTGGCCGCGGTGGTCGAGGAGGGCTGGGTGGAGACGTTCGACCTTCGCGTCGCGGATGCCGGCGGTGTCACGCGCGGCGACCACGACCTCGATCCCGACGTGCGCGTGACCGACGACGAGGTGGTCGTCGAGGCGGGGTTCACCGACATCAACGAACGGCGTGGCGTCGACGACGCGGCCGCGATCATCAACTACGTCGAGGGGACGTACGTCCAGGGGATCATCCCGGGGTACGACTACGTCGATCCGGTAGCGGGGCTGATCGAGGGGGCGCGAGGGGCGAGCGAGACGTAAGGGAACGACAGTGCAAAGCCGGTCGAGTCCCTCGTTCGACCATGGCGACCCTCCTCGATTTCGCCCTGACGGGTGCCGTCTTCGTGGGAAACACCTTCGTCGCGGCCGTGATGACCCGCTTTTTCCGCATCCAACTCCAGACCCGGTGGGGAACGGTCGTGTACGCGGCGCTGTTGATCCCGCTTGCACTCGTCGTGACGACGATTGTGGCGTTCAGCGTCGGCGTCGGCGTCGACCTCGGAAGCACGGGTGTCGTCCTCGGCCTGATGGTCGGCGTGCCGACGAGCCTGGGCGTGACCATCGACGTGTTGTACGTCCCCGCGCCGGAGGAGTACGACCTGCCCGAAACGACGGGGCGCTAGTCCACCAACTCCTTCACGGCGGCCGCCACATCGTCGAGGACGGCTTCCCGTGAGCGGGTGGCGTCGATGCGGACGAACCGGTCGGGGTCGTCGGCTAGCAGACGCTCGTAGTTCTCGCGCACGTCGCGGAGACGGGCGACGCGTTCGAACTTGTTCGTTCCGCCGCTCCGCTCGGCGGCCGTCTCGGGATCGAGGTCGAAATACAGGGTAGCATCCGGCGGTCGCGAAAACGGCTCGTGGATCGACTGGACGTACGACAGCGGTTCGTCGACGGGCGAGTCGGCGAGCGTCGCCGCCTGATAGGCGATCCGGGAGTCCGAGTAGCGATCCGAGACGACGAGCGAGCCCTCCGCAAGCGCCGGTCTGATGACGCGGGAGAGGTGGTCGGCGTGGTCGGCGGTGTAGAGGAACAGCTCCGCTAAGGGATCGGCGTCGTCGTCGGCGATGGAGCGGGCGACGGCCTCGCCGTACCACGAGTCGGTCGGCTCGCAGGTGAACACGGCCGAAGGGTAGCGGTCACGGAGCATCCGCCAGGCCGTCGTCTTCCCGCTACCATCGAGCCCTTCGAGCGTGAGGAGCATACCCGGACTTGCCGGGGGAGGCGGTTAACTACTAGCGGTCGTCGCGAGACGTGGCTGTGCCCTGACGCGACCGCGACGGGGAAGTATTGCGATCCTGATACGAACGCTGCGTCGGTGTCGATTGGGTGACCGGCGTCGTGTGAACGGTTCACAGCGCGTTAGCTTTAGGTCGATACGCGGAAATGTATCGGCTATGAAGATTCTGGTAACCGGCGGGAGCGGGTTCGTCGGCCGACACCTGTGCCGCGAGTTGAAGTCCCGTGGCCACTCGGTGACGGCGCTCTCACGGCGGCCGAGCGAGGGCGACCTGCCCGGCGGTGTCGAGAAGGCGATGGGTGACGTGACGGCCTACGACTCCCTGGTCGAACCCATGCGGGGACAGGACGCCGTCGTCAATCTGGTCGCGCTCTCGCCGCTGTTCAAGCCTTCCGGCGGCGACGAGATGCACGACCGCGTCCACCGGCAGGGCACGGAGAACGTCGTACGCGCGGCGGAGGAGACCGGCGTCGAGAAGATCGTTCAGATGAGCGCGCTCGGCGCCGATCCCGACGGTTCGACGGCCTACATCCGCGCCAAGGGCGCCGCCGAGGAAATCGTCAAGTCGTCGTCGCTTCGATACGTGATCCTCCGCCCGTCCGTGATCTTCGGCGACGGCGGGGAGTTCGTCCCGTTCACGAAGAAACTCGCGCCGCCGTATCTGACGCCACTCCCCGGCGGCGGCAGAACCCGGTTCCAGCCGATCTGGATCGGCGATCTGGTGCCGATGATCGCCGACGCCGTGGAAGACGACACCTACGACGGCGGCGTCTACGAACTCGGCGGCCCCGAGAAACTCACGCTCGCGGAGGTAGCCCGGAAAGTACACGGAAGTGAGGGCCGCCCGACGACGGTCGTTCCCGTCCCGATGGGGATGGCGAAAATCGGCCTGTCGGTGCTCGGATCGCTCCCCGGCGCGCCCATGGGCGCCGATCAGTACCGGTCACTCCAGTTCGACAACACCACCGACCACAACGACGTGGCGGCGTTCGACACCGAGGAGTCGGAACTGAAGACGCTCGGCGAGTACCTCCGCGACCGCTGACGGGCGTCTGCCGCCCGTCAGACGGTGCCGAATCGACCGTTACCCCATCGCCGTCGGTCGATCATCCGGCAAAATCGCGATTCCGTCGGAGCGTCTCCCACAAGGTTTATGTTCGTTTTGCGCCTGGATTCTTGCCAATGAAGAGGGGTCTGAAACTATGAAACTGGCCATGATCGGTTTCGGGCAGGCCGGCGGCAAAATCGTCGACAAGTTCCTCGAGTACGATCAGCGGACGGGGAGCGAAATCGTCCGTGCAGCCGTCGCGGTCAACACGGCCAAGGCCGACCTGATGGGGTTGGAACACATCCCACAGGATCAGCGCGTGCTCATCGGTCAGTCCCGGGTGAAGGGACACGGCGTCGGCGCGGACAACGAACTCGGCGCGGAAATCGCCGAGGAGGACATCGGTGAGGTGCAGGGTGCCATCGACGGCATTCCCGTCCACGAGGTGGATGCGTTCCTCATCGTCGCCGGTCTCGGCGGCGGTACCGGCAGTGGTGGGGCCCCGGTGCTGGCGAAACATCTCAAACGCATCTACACGGAACCCGTCTACGGACTCGGTATCCTTCCCGGCAGCGACGAGGGCGGTATCTACACGCTCAACGCCGCTCGCTCCTTCCAGACGCTCGTTAACGAGGTCGACAACCTCCTCGTGTTCGACAACGACGCCTGGCGGAAGACGGGCGAATCCGTCCAGAGTGGCTACGACGAGATCAACGACGAAATCGTCCGTCGGTTCGGCATCCTGTTCGGCGCGGGTGAGGTCAAACAGGGACAGGAAGTCGCGGAGTCGGTCGTCGACAGTTCGGAGATCATCAACACGCTCTCCGGCGGCGGCGTCTCGACCGTCGGCTACGCCTCCGAGACGGTCGAACGCAAGCAGAAATCCAGCGGATTGCTCTCCAAACTCACCGGTAACGACCAGTCCATCGAGGATCAACTGGACTCCGCCAACACCACCAACCGCATCACGAGCCTCGTCCGGAAGGCGGCGCTCGGTCGGCTGACGCTGCCCTGTGAAATCGACGGCACCGAACGCGCCCTCCTCGTGATGGCCGGACCGTCCGCGTACCTCAACCGCAAGGGGATCGAACGCGGGCGGAAGTGGCTCGAAGAGCAGACCGGGAGCATGGAGGTTCGCGGCGGTGACTATCCCGTCAACGACAGCGACTTCGTCGCCGCGGCCATCCTGCTGTCGGGCGTCACCAACGTGCCCCGAATCAAGGAGCTCCAGCAGGTCGCTATCGAGGCCCAGGACAACATCAGCGAAATCCGCGAAGAGAGCGAAGCCAATCTCCAGAACCTGGTACAAGATGACGAGGACGAACTCGAGTCGCTCTTCTAAGGTCGTCCTCGCCACTATCGTCGTTCTGCTCGCCGCGACCGTTCCGGCGGCGGCAGTGTCGGTTACTGGCGAGGACGTCCCGGAAAAGGCGCAGGTCGGCACGCAGGTATCGGCGACGATCACGCTCGAAGAACTGTATCGGAACCCCCAGAGCGAGCAGTGGCAACTGTCGGGGCAGACGGAACTGACCGACGTGTCGTGGACGGTCGTGTTCTACGACCAGACCGGCTCACAGGTGGGCATCACCGAACCCACCGGCCAGTCCTTCTCGGGGGTCTCGATAGCCGCCTCGGAGGACATCTCGGAGGTGGAAGTCCGGATCACCGGCACCGTCCCCGAGGTGAAGTCGTACAGCTACGACCCGCCCCAGAAGTTCCTGCTGATGGAGCTCACCCGCGGGCAGTCGGGGGGTGCCAGCAACACCATCGACAGCTGGCAGACCCACCACTACACCCAGCGGAGCGCGTCGGCCCGCGACGCCATCGACCAGGCGGGCACCGCCATCGACCAGGCGGAGTCGAGCGGGGCGACCCCGACCGACGCGAAGGCCAACTACGAGGACGCCGTCGCGGCCTACAACGACGGCAGTTTCGACGTGGCAGCCAACCTCGCCAACCGCGCGGCTGACCAGGCGAATCAGGCCCAGCAGTCCCAGCAGACCCGACAGATGATCATCTACGCGGGCGCCGGCCTCCTCGCTCTCGCCGTCGTGGTCGGTGGCGTTTTCTGGTGGCGCTCCCAGCAGGGCCCCGAAGATCCGCTCGGCTGACGGACGGATGCGGGTACTCGTCCCGTTCGAGGCGACGCGGCCGAAGACGCGGCTCGACCCCGTTCTGGACGCCGACGAGCGGGCCGCGTTCGCGCGGGCGATGCTCCGTGACGTACTCGATGCGATTCTCGATGCGGGTCACGACCCCAACGTCGTCGCTACGGGCGCTGTCGACACGGGCGACGTGTCCCTGACCGTCGACGACCGCCCGCTCTCGGCCGCCGTGAACGCCCGTCTCGGGGGCGACGAACCGCTCGCCGTCGTCGTCGCTGATCTCGCCCTGGCGACGCCGACGGCGGTCGCCCGCCTCGTCGACGCCGCGGCCGGCGCCGACATCGTCGTCGCTCCGGGACGCGGTGGCGGAACGAACGGCCTCGTGGTCGCCCACCCGGACTTCCGCGTCGACTTCCACGGCGTCTCCTTTCGCGATCACCTGACGGCCGCGCGGGCGCTGGACGCCGAGGTGCGCGTCGTCGACTCGATGCGGCTATCGACTGACGTGGACGAACCGGCGGATCTGGTCGAGGTGTTGCTCCACGGCGAGGGCGCGGCGGCGGCGTGGCTCCGAGCGCAGGGGTTCGAACTCGACGCGGACGACGGCCGGGTCGGCGTCCGGCGGGAGTGACACTTTTTTGCCCGTCGGGCGACGAGCCGGTGTCATGTCACGGGCGCCCGAGACCGACGACGAACGGATCGATCCGTCGGCGCTCGTCGACGCCGACGCGGTCGACGACGCACTCGGGGTGACGCCGGCGGATGTCGGCCCGGCGTCGGAGCTCACCTTCGCCCGGAACGTCTTTCTGCCGCTGACGACCGCCTGCCGATACACCTGCACCTACTGCACCTTCTACGATGAGCCGGGCGAGGCGACACTGATGCCACCCGAGGCGGTGCGTGAGCAACTCCGGATCGGCGCGGACGCGGGCTGTACCGAGGCGTTGTTCACGTTCGGCGACGCGCCCGACGACCGGTACACTGCGATCCACGACCAACTCGCCGACTGGGGCCACGACTCGCTGCTGGACTATCTCTACGAAGCGTGCGAGATGGCGCTCGACATCGGTCTGCTCCCGCACAGCAACCCCGGCGACCTGCGGCAAGACGAGTTGGAGCGACTCGCCGAGGTCAACGCCAGCATGGGCGTGATGCTGGAGACGACGGCCGACGTGGACGCACACGCAGGCGGGCGACGGAAGACCCCCGAGCGTCGCCTGGGAACGATTCGGGCGGCGGGCGAGGCCGGCGTCCCCTTCACGACGGGCATCCTCGTGGGCATCGGCGAAGGGCGGCGCGACCGGGCGGAGAGTCTGCTCGCCATCCGCGAACTCCACGAGCGATACGACCACGTCCAGGAGGTGATCGTCCAGAACGTCGTCCCGAACGAGCGGTCGGACTTCGGGCGGCCGAGCGTCGAGACGATGCGGGAGACGGTGGCGCTGGCGCGGGCGGCGCTCCCGAGCGAGGTATCGGTACAGGTGCCGCCGAACCTCTCGCCGACGCGGGAGCTGCTCGACTGCGGCGTCGACGACCTGGGTGGTGTCTCGCCCGTGACGGATGACTACATCAATCCCGAGTACGAGTGGCCGGCGCTCGACGAACTGGCGTCGCTGGCGAACGACGCCGGGGTTCCCCTGCGCGAACGCCTGCCGACCCACGAGCGGTACCTGCCGGCCCGTCACCGGCGGGCAGGCGTCGCCGCGGCGCAGTCACCCGAACGGGAGTCGTGGCTCCGTCCGGCGATCCGTGACGCCTTGCGTGCCGAGACGACCGCCGGTCGGCGGTATCGCGCCTTACAGTAATCGCTCTTCGAGGTCGGGCAGGCGCTTGCGGACGAGGGTGTACGCCCCGCCGACGGCGAGGAAGACGACGGTCACGCGGGCGACGGTCGGCCCGAAAACCAGGAGCCCGGGCGACAGACAGAGCACGGTGAGCAGGTAGTCCTCGGGGGCGCCGTCGTAGCGCACCCAGTACCGGGGTGCGAGCCACCGACTCCGCGAGTGGAGATAGACGGCCTGGGCGGACGTACGCTCCCAGGGTCGGGGTTCCGTCCCCGCACCGAAGGCGTCGCTCACGGAGTGGACGGCCGCCGAGAGGAAAAACCAAGCAGTCGCGGCGATCCAGGGGGTCGGGACGACCACGACGGCGGCGAGTGCGGGGAGGGCGGCCAGCCAGTAGTAGTCGGGGAAGTGGAGGGTCTTGCGGTGTTCGCCGGCCAGCAGGTCGAGATCGGGGAAGACGCCACCGGCCATGGCCGCGAGCGCACCGGCGGCGGCCAGGTCGGGCGCGACAACGGCTAACGGCAGGGCAAGCAGGAGGCCGACGGCCGCGTGGGTGGTCGCCATCATGGCAGGGTCAGTCGTCCGCATCGCCGGCGTCGCCGGCGACCCGAGGGACAGCGCCCCTCGCAGGCGCCCGCCTGCCGAGCAGGGGCGTCCCGTCGGCGCGCGGGCCGAGATGTGGGCCGTGGGGCGAGTCGTCGGGGTCGATGGGGCGGCGACGCTCGTAGTCCGTCGACCGCTCGACCGGCCGGCGGCCGATGGCCGTCACCATGTCGACGTAGTCGGCGACGGAACGGAACTCGCCGTAGTCGCCGCCGGCGCGTTTGGTGATTTCCTCGGAGAGGAGCGTCCCCATGAAGTCGTTGGCGCCACAGGAGAGGGTTTTCAGCGACTTCTCGTCTCCGAACTTCACCCACGAAGTCTGGATGTTGTCGATGTTGTCGAGAAAGAGCCGCGAGACGGCGATCATGAGTTCGTCCTCGGCGTCGCTCGCGCCGCCCGTGACCAGGCCTTGCTCGTACAGCGGCGTCTGCTGGTGGACGAACGAGAGGGGGACGAACTCCGTGATACCGCCGGTGCGATCCTGCAGGTCGCGCACCCGATCCAGATGCATGACACGGTGCATCTCGTTTTCGACGTGGCCGTACATGATCGTCGCGGTGACGGGCAGGCCAGCGGCCATCGCCCCCTCCATGGCGTCGATCCACTCGCTCGTGTCCATCTTCGCCGGACAGATCACCTCACGCACCTCGTCGACGAGGATTTCGGCGGCGGTACCGGGGGCGCTGTCCAGGCCCGCGTCGCGCAGGCGACGGTAGACTGACTCGTACGACCAGTCGGTGCCGCGGCGGGCGTGGTAGGCTTCCTCGGGCGTCACGGAGTGGACGTGGACGCCGTCGACGGACATCGCGCGGATCTGTTCGGCGTAGGTGCCCGGCGAGGTGGTGTACGCCTCGGGTGGGCGGTAGTTCACCCGTTCCGGATCGGGGTGGGATTCGAGCAGTTCGCGGTGATCCACGTCCAGTGCGAACGCGGGATGGAGGCCGCTGACCGAACACACTTCAGAAATCCCGCGCTCGACGGCCGCCGCGACGGCCTGTCGTGACTCCGCCGGCGTCTTCGTGAATCCACCGTGGCCGTCGGGGGCGTCGGCCTCGAACGCCGACGCTCGATCCTTGAAGTTACAGAACAGACACCCGGTGTCACAGGCCGTCGTGACGTTGTTGTTGAGGTTGGCGACGAAGGTCACGTCGTCGCCGACCACCTCCGCCCGCCGTCGATCCGCCGCCTCCAGTACCTGCTCTTTGCGCGTGGGATCGATCCCCTCGCGGTCGGTGCCGGTCGTCATGAGTTCCACCCCGTCGTCGACGGTGAGACGGCGGCCGTCCCGGGCTTTCGCCAGCGCGTTCTCGAAGTGCTGGTCGGTCTCCGGGACGTGGTCGAAGGCCTCGACCGCGGCGACTGACGGGTCGCTCATCGTGACGATACAGACGCCGGACGCTAAAAAGCGGGACGGTCGGGGAACCCGCCGACGGTGCCGCGCCACCTGTCGGTCAAAAGACCCATACCGGTCGGCGCCGATTCCCGGGTATGCAGGCCCGGCTCCGTCGGTGGATCGACCGCGCGTACGAACGGTTGCTTCGTCACGATATCGACGATGGCCCCGACCACGTCGCCATCATTCAGGACGGCAACCGGCGGTACGCTCGCGAACACGGCGACGGTGCCGCAGACGGCCACCGGGAGGGAGCCCGGACGACCGAACAGGTGCTGCGGTGGTGTCAGGAACTCGGCGTCGAGGAACTCACGCTCTATGCCTTCTCGACGGAGAACTTCGAGCGGCCGCCCGACGAGCGCGAACACCTGTTCGACCTCATCGAGTCGAAACTCCGGGAGTTCGCCGACGCGAATCAGGTACACGAAAACGAGGTGTGCATCCGCGCGCTGGGAGAGGTCGACCGCCTTCCCGACCGGGTGCGAGAGGCCGTCGCCTACGCCGAGGAGCGCACCGAATCCTACGACCGTTTCCGGTTGAATGTCGCGGTGGCGTACGGCGGCCGGGCGGAACTACTCGGCGCCGCCCGGGACACGCTGGAGGCCGTCGCCGACGGCCGTCTCGCTCCCACCGAGGTCGACGTCGACGAAATCGAACGCCGCCTCTATGCCCGTCCCGTCCGTGACGTGGATCTGATCGTCCGGACGGGCGGCGACGAACGGACGAGCAACTTCCTGCCCTGGCACGCCAACGGGAACGAGGCCGCCGTCTTCTTCTGTGCCCCCTACTGGCCCGAGTTCTCGAAGGTGGATTTCCTGCGGGCGATCCGCACCTACGAGTCCCGGGAGGCGTCGTGGCGCCACACTCGCACGGAACGGGCGGTGGCGCTCGTTCGGGCAGTCGCGGGGTCGTCGCTCGTCGAGACGCGCGAAGTTGCCGGTCGCCTCCGCGAGCAGTTGCCACACGGTGGCGCCGAGGAACTGTCGGCGGAACTCGACCGGCAGGACGGACGGACGATGGAGTGACGCCCGGTGGGCACGGCGGATGCTTTGTACCGCCCGACCGTGAGCGCCCCGTGCGCACACGACCCTACTCCGACAGTTACCCGGACGCACGGTCGACCCCGCTGAGGGGCGGGGCGGAGTCCGGCACTGGCCACCGGCGTGAGCGCGCCCGGCCGCGGGCCGTGACGTGTGGCTCCGGGCACCCGTCGATCCGCCCCGTCGAACCGGAGGGAGGGGACGCAACCCGTCCAACCGCAGTTCAACTCGATTGAATTCGGATTGATCCGCCCCGAACCGTCGACCTAGTTTATGATCGGGCGGGGGGTGCCGTATGATATGGACGAGAGCGATCCGGACGCGTGGAGCGCTTCGCGCCGTACCTACCTGCGAGCGACCGGCGGCCTCGCCGCCGCCGGCGTCGCAGGACTGGCCGGCTGTATGGGTGGTGGCGAAGCCACGACTGGGACGCTCGCGACGCGCGTGAGCGACCAGCCGGGTGACATCACCGACTTCGAATCGTGTGTCGTGACCATCGCGGGGTTCTGGGTGAAGCCGGGGACGAGTGACAGCGAGTCGACGGCCACCGCGACGACGACGGACGCGGAGAGCGGCGCCCGCGAGTACTACGAGTTCGCGGAGTCACAGACGGCCGACCTCGTGGAGTTGCAGGGCGACCGGTCGGCCCTCCTCGGCGAGCAAGAACTGGAGACGGGCACGTATGCGTATCTCCAACTGGACGTGACGAGCGTCGACGCCACCCTCGCCGACGGCGGCGAGGCGACGGTCGACACGCCCGGCAACGCGCCGCTCCAGTTCAAACACCCCTTCGAGATTCGGGCGGATACGCGCACCGTCTTCACCGCTGACTTCACGCCCGTGCGTCAGGGGCGGAGCGGATCGTACCTCCTCAAACCCGTGGCTCGGGAGACGGACGTGTCGTACGAGTCGACGGGGGAAACGGGAACCGGTACCCAGACCGAGGGATGACGCCGCGGTTCGAAGCGGCGTGAGTCGGTCTACCGGCCGAATCGCCGCTGGCGGTTCTGGTAATCCAACACCGCACGGAGGTAGTCGCGCTTGCGCAGATCACGCCAGTTCACGTCGGTGAAGTAGAGCTCCGAGTAGACGGACTGCCAGATCATGAAATCGGAGAGGCGTTCGGCGCCCGTCTTGATGAGGAGGTCGGGTTCGTCGGGGAAGACGAGACGGCGTTCCACGTCGGCCTCGTCCACGTCGGCGGGGTCGAGTCGGCCGGCGTCCACCTCCTCGGCGAGCGAGCGGACGGCGGCGGCGAACTCCCTCTTACCTCCGAGGCCGACGCTCACCTGGACGGGCGCGTCGACGGGTTCGGTGTCGTCCGGCTCACGGAGGGCGACGGGACGGGGCGCGTCGATGGCCCGGAGTTCCCGCTCCAGCGTCGGCACTACCGCCTCGTCGAGGACGCTCACGGAGACGGTGACACGCTGGGCGCCGTACTCGAAGGCCCACCCAAGGGCGCGTTCGAGGCGGTCGTACGCGCCCTGTTCGAGCAGGTCACGCTCGGTGAGAACGAGCGCGACGTGGTCGGGCGGGTCGGCCTCGTGGAGGCGCTGTCTGAGCGCGAGATAGCGGTCGTACAGTCCCACAGCGGAGACGAGGGGCCGCCGACTCAAAACGACACGGGTTCGGCCAACTGGCTGACGTGAGCGGGCCGTGTCGGGAGCGTTAAGTGGCCGTCGGGGATAGCGGAGGGTGTGACGTCCACCCTTCGGCGGGCAGGAGGGTTCGCGGCGGTCGGGACGCTCGCACTCGCCGCCCCCGAACTCGGACGCGCGGCCGCCGCACCCTTCGCCGTCGTGGCGCTCCTCGCCGCCTTCGTCGTGGACGAAGGGCCGGTGTTCGACCTCTTCGCCCGGCCCCAAGACCGGCGGGACGGTCGGCTCAACGGCCTCGCCGGCTTCGCGCTGGCTGCGACTGGCCTCGCCGTACTAGCGACTGCGCCCCGAGAGTCGATGCCCATTGGCGTCTTCGTCGCGGCCGTCCTCGTCGTCGCGTACGGCAACGTGGGCGCTCGCGCCGTCGAACGGGTGGACACCGATCCGGCACGGACGGTCGCCGGCTTCAGCGTCGCTGCCTTCCTCGCCGCCGTCGCCGGCCAACTGATCGTCGGCTGGGAACTCGGTGGCATCCCCCCGATTCCGGTCGCCGTCTTCCTCGCCGCCGTCGGCGCCCTCGTCGCGGCGCTCTTGCGGTCGATGCTCTACGAGCGCGACGACCCCATCGTGATGCTCTCGACGGGTCTGCTCCTGTGGCTGTTCGAGGCTATCGGTGTCGCTGCCGGCCCCGTCGAGGTGGGCTCCGCGCTCGCCGTGACCGTCGCACTCGGCTACGCCTCCTACCGAACCGGCACCGCATCGGTGCCCGGGATGGTGACCGGCGTCCTCCTCAGCCTGCTCACCATCGTCTTCGGTGGCTTCGGCTGGTTCACCGTCCTCATCGCCTTCTTCGGGATTGGCGGCCTCTCCGCGAAATACCGCTACGAGAAGAAACAGGAGCGTGGCGTCGCCGAGGACAACGAGGGCGCCCGCGGGAGCGGGAACGTCCTCGGCAACGCCGCCGTCGCGCTCGTTGCCGTCATCGGCTTCGCCGCCAGCGGTGCAGCGGGCTTCCCGGTCGACGCCGGCCTCTTTCGCTTTGCCTTCACCGGATCGCTCGCCGCCGCGATGAGCGATACGCTCTCCAGCGAAATCGGCGTCCTCTTCGATCACCCACGCCTCATTACGACGCTCGAACGGGTCGACCCCGGCACCGACGGCGGGGTGACGTGGCAGGGCTATCTCGTCGGCGCCGTCGGCGCCGGCGTCGTCGCGGGCATCGCCGTCGCCTTCTTCGCCTTCGAGACGGCGGCGCTCGCCGCACTGGCTATCGTCGTCGGTGGCGTCGCCGGCATGACCGTCGACAGTCTCCTCGGGGCGACGCTGGAGGGCGGCCGGGTCGGCAACCAGACCGTCAACTTCCTGGGCACGCTCGCCGGCGCCGTCGTGAGCGCCGTCCTCGCGTTCGTCCTGCTGTGAACCGTGATCCGTCCCGCAAAGCCCACCGACGCGACGACGCTCACCCGCCTCCAGTCGCAGCTCCGGGAGCGGAGCCCGAACCTGCTCGCGGGGGCGCTCGATGCCGCCGACCTGTCACCGACCACGGCCCTGGTTTCGACGGCCGACGGCAGCCCCGTCGGCTACCTGCTGGCCGTCCCCGGCGACGACGCCGTGTACATCGCGGAACTGGTCGTCGACCCCGCCCACCGCCGGGAGGGGCGGGCAAAGGCACTGCTGTCGGCGTGTGCGGCCCGAACCGACGCCGAACGCCTGACGGTCACCGTCGCCCCCGAGAACGAGGCGGCGCAGTCGCTGTACCGTTCCTGTGGGTTCGAGCGCGTCCGTCGGCTCCCCGACTTCTTCGAAGATGGCCCGGCGGTACTGTACCGCCGGGACTAGTCGGCGGTCGCAAACTGGTCGATGGTGCGGACGCGCACGTCGACCGGCGTCTTGACCATCTCGCCGGCCGAGCGGGCGACGACGTGTTCGACGCCGCGCTGGGCCGCCACGTCGAGCATGCGCTGGGTCAACTGGCCGTCGAGAACGACGGCGTAGGGCGACGCCTCCGCCTCGGACAGGGCATCGAACACCTCGCCCGCGTCGACAGTGTCGAGCACCTCGAAGTCGGCGTCGAGGAGGCGTGCCGACTCGGTCTCGGCGTCGATGACATCACGGACGTGCCCGCGGAGCGTCGACGGGGCCGACGGGGTGTCGGCCTCGTCGGCCGTCGCTACCGACTCCTCGACCGCGCCGTTCGATTCCGGGGACGCATCGGCGGTGTCGGCGTCGGCCTCACGCTCGGAACCGGACGGAGCGTCGCCGACGGAGACGGTGGGGGCAGTTGGCGACTCGGCCGTCCGGGAGTCCGCCACGTCCGCTTCCGTCGGGGCGGGCGAGGGTTCGTCGCCGTCGTCGAAGAGGTCACCGTAGGGGGTCTTGTCCCGGAGCGCCGACATGACTTCGTGGCGGGCGAGATCCTCGACCGACCGCCCCTCGGGCGCGAAGACGACGTAGTCCACCTCACCGACCTGGGCGAGTTCGCGCAGGATGAGTTCGCCGCCCCGGTCGCCGTCGAGGAAGGCCGTCACGGTGCGCTCCTCGGTCAGTTCCGCGATCTCGTCGGGGACGTTCGTCCCCTCGACGCCGATAGCGTTTTTGATGCCGTACTGGAGAAGC
The DNA here is from genome assembly GCA_042216725.1 of Haloplanus sp. GTDB lineage: Archaea > Halobacteriota > Halobacteria > Halobacteriales > Haloferacaceae > Haloplanus. The sequence continues at coordinate 3,835 of JBDGTP010000028.1, read as the reverse complement.
GTAAGGACATCCGACCGGCCTTCGACGACGATGATGGCGTCGGCGTCGGGCACGCGCGGCCCCGCCGGGTAGCCGTGGTAGTCGGTGATGTCGTCGATGCGGGCGCTCTCACGAACTTCCTCTAAGATCTTCGAGGAGTCCATGACGCTCTCGTCGAACGACCCCGCGAGCAGTTCCTTGGCGCGTTCGATCACCTTGCGGCGCTTGGCCTCGCGGACATCCTCGATGTTGGTCACTTCGACGGAGGCCTGACACGGCCCGACGCGGTCGATGGTTTCGAGGGAGGCGGCAAGAATGGCCGTCTCCACCTTGTCGAGACTACTAGCGATGGTGATGTGGCCGAACGACTGGCCGTTTTCGCTATCGATCTGTACGTCGATTCGGCCGACTTTCGAGGACTGCTGGAGATCCCGGAGGTCGAGTTCGTCACCGAGCAACCCCTCGGTCTGTCCGAAGACGGCGCCGACAACGTCGCTCCGTTCCACGACGCCGTCGGCGGCGATTGATGCGTGAATGAGATATTTGGCTGTGTCGTCCATTGATGATCCCCTCGGAGGGGTATGATGGTGATACTGGAGCCACAGAGAGCCCCATGTACGCCTATATACTTTTCGGGCAGGCGGGAAATACCTGTCGTACTGCTGGTATTGAAGGGGGTCGAAACCGGCGTCCCCTGCCGTCACACCACCAACGATTTTGCCGACGCCCGCCGAATCGGCCGGCGATGGCGCACATCGAGCGACTACGGTGTTATCCGGTCAAGGGGCTCGACGGGATGGACATCGAGTCGGTACGGATCACGGCCGCCGGCACGTTGGCCGGTGACCGCGAATACGCCATGTGCGACCCGGCGGCCGACCGGATCGAGACGGGCGACGACCTGCAGACGCTCGCGTACAACGGCAAGCAGACCGACCGGATCCACGACGTACGGACGGAGTTCGCCCCCGGGACGGGCGTGCTGACGGTCGACCCCGACGAGGGTGAGCGCCGGTCGTTCGACCTCTCGACGCCGGCCGGGCGCGACGACGCGAGCGAGTGGTTCGGTTCGTTCATCGGCGACCCGGTCGACGTGCGTCGCCGCGAACCGCCGGCCTTCGTCGACCGCCCCGACGCCGGGCCGTCGGTCGTCAGCACGGCGACGCTGGCGGAAGTCGCGTCGTGGTTCGACGGCATGACCGTCGAGGGTGCCCGGCGTCGCCTCCGGGCCAACGTCGAAGTCGGGGGCGTCCCCGCGTTCTGGGAGGATCGGTTCGTCGGCGCCGACGCGCCGGACTTCGTCGTGGGCGACGGCGAGGGCGCGGTGCGCTTCGCGGGCGCCGAACCCTGTACACGGTGTGTCGTCCCGAGTCGCGACCCCGAGACGGGCGACCCGCTCCCCCGCTTCCGCGAGCGGTTCGTCGAGCGCCGGGAAGCCACCCTTCCGGAGTGGGTCGACCACGACGCCTTGCCGCATTTCTACACGGTGATGCTCATCTCGCAGGTGCCCGAGTCGTCCCGGGGGCGAACCGTCGCCGTCGGCGCTCCGGTGGCGGTGCGGGACTGACGGGGACGCCGACAGTTATGCCGCGCCGCCGCGTCCGTCCGGTATGGCCTCCACCGAGCCAGCGGTCGACGTGCCCACGGCCGTCCTCCAAGCCCTGTCGCCACGGGGCAAGGTCGCCGCCGCCGTCGGGACGTACCTGGTCTGGACGCTGACGACGTGGACGCTCGAAGGCCGCCTGCTGACGCTCCGCCGACCGGAAGCGGTGGCTGATCGGCTGCTGTACACGGGCGTCGCGAACGTGCTGATCGGCACCCTGCTCGCCCTCTGGATCGTCAGGACGTTCGTCGCCGCGGGATTCACCTCTCGGGGTCGTCTGGGCCTCCGCCCAGGTCGTCACGCCCTGCTCGCGAGCGCCGTCGCCGCCGTGGCCGGTCTCGGCCTGTATCTCGGCCAGGAACCCCCGACGACCGATCCCGTGGCGATGGCGAACCTGTTCGCGCAGGTGCTACCGGTCTCCATCGCCCAGATCACCGTCTGCTGGATGCTCGTCGGCGGAAGCGTCGAGGCGCTACTCGACGACCGCGGGGCGAACCGCGTCGTGGCCCGCGGCGTCGCCCTCGTCGTCGCCAGCGGCCTCTTCGGCGTCCATCACGTCGCCCACAGCCCGCCGTTCGACGCGGCCGAAACCGCTGGTCTCCTGACCCTCGTGAGCGTGGGGACGGGACTGTTCTATTTCGGCGGGCGCTCGGCGTACGGGGCGCTCGTCTTCCACAACTTCCTCGCGCTGTTCGGCGTCACGTCGGCGCTCGCGGCGGCCGAGCAGTTGACGGCGTATCGGGAGCCCATCCCGTCCCTGCTCGTGACCGGCCTCGTCGCCACACTCGTTTTCGTCGGTGCCGTCGGCCTGCGGCGTCGCCGGTCGTAGCCGGACGGCGCCGGGAAACGGGCGTCCCGGGCGTTGGCGTAGTCGGAGACGAGAGCCTGCGACACGGAAACGCGGTCGGCGGTCGCGGCGTTCGTCGCCGTCTCCCTCGCCGACCGCTTCGCGACGCTGGCGTTCACCGGGATGTCCGACGTGAGCAACCGGATCGTGTTCGCGGTGGGGCTCGTGCTCGCCTCCCCCGGGCGCGACCGGGTTCGACACCGGGCAGGGACGGCCTGACTCCGCTCACGCGGCTTGAGGGGATATATAACCGTCCCGGCTAACTACCACGTATGCAGACCCACATCGTCCCCGTCGGGTTCGACTACGACCGACTGATCGCGCCGCTGATCCGCGACCAGTTCGATGTCGACCGGGTGATTCTGCTGGAGGGGGCGGTCGGGAGCGAGGCCAACGTGGAGTATTCGCGGAACATCTCGGCCAAACTCGAACAGGATTTTCGGAACCTGCTGGGAGCGGAGACGCGCCGGGTCGTCATCGAGGACGTGTACGACTACGACGCCGCCTTCGAGGACGCGTTCGACCTCATCAACGACCAACTCGACGAGGGGGCGCCGGACGGCGAAGTCTGGGTGAACGTGAGTTCGATGCCCCGCCCGGTGAGTTTCGCCTTCGCCACCGCCGCCCACTCCATCACGCTCGAACGCCAGGCCGACCGTGACCGCATCCACACTTACTACACCGCCCCGGAGAAGTATCTGGAGACGGAACTCGCGGAAGAACTGCGGGCGAACCGGGAACTGCTCGCCGACCTCCTGGAGCACGACGAGGTGGACGAAGAACGCATCCGCGAGCGACTCGACGGCACGACCGGTCTCCTCGACGAGTTCGACGAGCGCGGCACCACCATCGGCGCCAAACGCATCGGCGGCAACCACATCGTCGAACTCCCAGTCGCCTCCTTCTCCAACGTCAAGCCCTTCGAGGAAGTGATCCTGTTCGAACTCGGCGAACACGGCGAGTTCGAGTCCGTCTCCGAACTCGCGGAGGCACTCGCCGACGAACTCGACGAGGAGTACACCGACAGCTTCCGTTCCAAGGTCATCTACAACGTCGACCGCCTCGGTCCCGGCGGGAAAGGGTACATCGAACAGGAGGAACACGGCAAGTCCTACCGGACGCGCCTCTCGCGGATCGGCGAACTGTGGGTGCGCGCCCACGCCGACGAGGAGACGCCGGTAGTCGACTAACAGTTGAGGCCGCGCGGGTCGTCGTCGGTGTCGTAGGTCACGTCCTCGCCGCGGCCGACGACCCCGTCGCCGTCGCCGTGGAGTTCGAACACCGTCGTCACGCGCGTGAAGCCGCTCGACGTGTCGCGCTCGTGGGACGTGTCGCGCTCGTGGCGGGTTCGGGCGGTGGCGTCGATGCGAAGGGGTAACTCCGCGAGACGGTCGTACGCGCTCATA